>DWVH01000021.1 GCA_019120335.1 Candidatus Enterococcus stercoripullorum | reverse complement strand
AACGGATGACCTAAACACATCATACGAACATTATGATCATGATCGACATAGACGTTAAGCACACGCATATTACTATCATCGCCTGGAATGAAGTCTTGCACAATCATCTCACTGGTATAGCCAGCTTGATAAATTCGTTCAACAATAATTTCGAATTCTTCCCGGTTATCAATAATAAATGCTTTTTTACGTCCTTCAAAGTCAATTGACAACCATTCGACACTATTTGCCGGTTTCAGCGCCACCGGAAAATCAAATGGTAAAGATTGTTTGAATTGACCATTTTCTAAATGTGCTGATGTTAAAATGAAGGTTTTTGGATAAGGTAAACCATATTTTTCACAGGTCTCATAAAAAGTAACCTTATTAATTAACACCTTAAACAATTCATAATCATTGGCAATAAACGTGTAATAAGGAGCCAACTTTTCTTTATTTTGAGAAAGTAACTCTGCATAGCCATCACCACAAGGAATCAACAAATATTTTGTGTTTGCTTGGTTATAAGTTGACTTTGCAAGCTCAATTAACTTTTCAGAGAAGACAGGATCTTTATCAAAACCTTCATATAAATGAATATCGGCAATTTTAGTAAATCTAGTTGGAGCTAATTGATGTTCTCCAATCGCAATTGGTTTTATACCATATTCTTCATTGAATGCACGCGCCATGCCATAGACATTCATATCTGTCCCAAGCAATATAGGTATAAAATTATTTTTTTGCATATTTTCACTCTTTTCTGAAACAATTCACATTCAACATAATACCACAAAGGTTCGGACAAGCAAAGAGACTTTTCTGTAAAGCAATGATAATTTTACAAAATCGTAATTAACTTTTCACTTTCAACAAAAAAGTCTCCCATTATTATTTATTTAATATTTTTTGTAAGTATTGACCAGTAAAACTTGTAGACACTTTGGCAACTGCTTCAGGTGTACCTGTAGCCAAAATAGTACCACCACCTGCACCGCCTTCAGGCCCTAAATCAATCAGATAATCCGCACATTTAATGACGTCTAAATTATGTTCGATGACTAAAACTGTATTTCCGTTATCGACTAAACGTTGTAGTACTTTTAACAAACGAGCAATATCTTCAGCATGTAATCCTGTCGTTGGTTCATCCAAGATATAGAAGTTGCGCCCATTGCTACTTCGATGCAATTCAGAAGCAAGCTTCATGCGTTGCGCTTCCCCACCTGATAAAGTCGTAGCTGGTTGCCCTAATGTGACATAGCCTAAACCAACATCAACAATTGTTTGTAATTTGCGTTTTATTTTAGGAATGTGTTTAAAGAACTCTAAGGCATCCTCTACAGTCATTTCTAATATTTCAGCAATATTTTTACCTTTATAGTGAACTTCTAAGGTTTCAGAATTATAACGTTTACCGTGACAGACTTCACAAGGAACATAAACATCTGGTAAAAAGTGCATCTCAATTTTGATAATGCCATCCCCCTTACATGCTTCACAGCGTCCACCCTTTACATTGAAACTAAAGCGTCCCTTTTTATAACCGTGGACTTTAGCTTCGTTAGTTTGGGCAAATAAATCGCGAATATCATCAAAAACACTTGTATAAGTTGCCGGATTGCTGCGCGGGGTACGGCCAATTGGACTTTGGTCAATATCAATAACTTTTTCAATTGATTCAAAACCGGTAATTTTTTTATGTTTTCCTGGTTTCGCATGAGAGCGGCTCACTTTTTGTTGTAAGGCTTTTTTCAGAATTTCATTCACTAATGTCGATTTACCTGATCCAGAAACCCCGGTTACAGCTGTGAAAGTTGCCAAAGGAAAATCAACCGTAATATTTTGTAAGTTATTTTCACTGGCTTCTACAACCGTAATCTTCTCACCATTTCCTTTTCTTCTTTCTTTCGGAACTGGAATTTTACGTTTACCAGATAGATACTGCCCCGTTAAGGAATTCGGATTTTCGCTGACTTCTTGTGGGGTGCCGTATGCAACTACTTCTCCTCCATGTTGACCAGCGCCTGGACCGATATCAATCAAATAATCAGCTGCTCGCATCGTATCTTCATCATGTTCGACAACGATTAAAGTATTTCCTAAATCACGCATTTTTCTTAAGGAATCCAACAATCGATCATTATCTCTTTGATGTAAACCAATCGATGGTTCGTCTAATATATATAAAACACCAGATAAATTTGAACCGATTTGAGTAGCTAGACGAATCCGTTGTGCTTCTCCTCCAGACAAAGTTCCAGCAGCTCGACTCAAGGTAAGATAGCCTAATCCGACATTTTGTAAGAAAGTTAAACGGTCTTTTATCTCTTTTAAAATTGGTTTAGCAATCATCGTTTCTTGTTCAGTCAAACTTAATTGTTCAAGAAAAGCTAAAGCATCTTGAATTGACTTTTCGCTCAGTTCCCCTAGATGAATGCCCCCAACCTTAACAGCTAAGGCTTGCTCATTCAATCGATAGCCACGGCAGTGAGAACAAGTTAATTCTGTCATATATAACCGCATTTGATCACGAGTAAAATCACTATTGGTTTCATGATAACGACGATAGATATTATTTAAGACTCCTTCAAAAGGCACTTCAACATCACGGACGCCCCCAAAATCATTCTCATAATGAAAATGGAATGTTTTGCCATTGGAGCCATGTAAGATGAAATGCTGCTCTTCTTTACTTAGTTTTTCAAATGGTGTATCCATATCAATGCCAAAGCTCAAACAAAATTGTTCAAGCATTTGGGGATAATATTGCGAACTAATCGGATTCCAAGGTACCAATGCCCCCTCTCTTAAAGTTAAGCTCCGGTCTGGAATAACTAAATCTTCATCAACTGCCAACTTAATACCTAAACCATCACACTCTGGACAAGCACCAAATGGAGCGTTAAATGAGAACAGGCGCGGTTCTAATTCTCCCACGGTAAAGCCACAATAAGGACAAGCATAGTGTTCACTAAAGAGCATTTCTTCTTGACCAATCACATCCACCACAGCATAACCATCTGCTAGACGTAAAGCCGCTTCAAATGAATCAAACAGCCGCGAACGAATACCTTCTTTAATAATTATACGGTCAATCACAATAGCAATATCATGTTTTTTATTTTTCTCAAGTTCAGGGACTTCGCTGATATCATAAATTTCGCCATCTACACGAACACGCACGTAACCTTCTTTTTGGATATGTTCAAAAACTTTTTTATGCTGGCCTTTCTTTTGATAAATAACTGGCGATAAAATTTGAATTTTACTTCTCTCTGGTAATTCTAAAACTTGGTCAACCATTTGTTCTACAGACTGGCTAGTAATTTCCACATGATCATTGGGGCAAATTGGGTGACCACATCTAGCGTAAAGCAACCGTAAATAGTCATTAATTTCTGTCACCGTCCCCACAGTTGAACGCGGATTTTTGCTTGTTGTTTTTTGGTCAATCGAAATTGCTGGTGATAAACCATCAATACTATCAACATCTGGCTTATCCATTTGTCCTAAAAACTGGCGAGCATAAGCACTTAAGCTTTCTACATATCTTCTTTGCCCTTCTGCATATAAAGTATCAAACGCTAAAGAACTTTTTCCTGAACCGGACAATCCAGTCACAACAACTAATTGATCGCGCGGGATCGTTACATCAATATTTTTTAAATTATGCGCACGGGCACCATGAATCACAATTTTATCATTTGCCATAAAAAAACTCCTATTTATTACTCACTTTTTAGCTCTAGAATCGTATCACGTAAAGTTGCTGCTCGTTCAAAATCTAAGGCTTTGGCAGCATCCTTCATTTCTTTTTCTAGTTTTGCTAACATTAATTCTTTTTCTTCTTTACTATATTCATGATAATGTTTAAAATCAAATGGCTCTTCAGATACTTTAGCCGTCTTGGTAATTGAAATTAATTCACGAATTTCTTTTTTAATGGTTTTTGGTACAATATGATGTTCTTTGTTGTAAGCTTCTTGGATACTGCGACGACGCATCGTTTCGTCAATCGCTTTTTGCATCGATTCAGTCCTATTGTCTGCATACATAATTACTTTACCAGAAGCATTTCTTGCGGCCCGGCCAATTGTTTGCACCAAGGAACGTTCACTCCGTAAGAAACCTTCTTTATCTGCATCTAAAATAGCAACTAAAGAAACTTCCGGAACATCTAATCCTTCACGTAATAAATTAATCCCGACTAAAACATCAAACTCACCTAAGCGCAAATCACGGATAATTTCTGTACGTTCAAGTGTTTTGATATCACTATGGAGATACTTCACTTTGATGCCTAATTCCTTCAAGTAATCCGTTAAGTCCTCAGCCATTTTCTTAGTCAAAGTCGTCACAAAAACACGCTCATCTTTTTCAATCCGTTCATTGATTTCACCCACTAAATCATCAATTTGTCCCATAATCGGACGCACTTCAATCATCGGGTCTAATAATCCAGTTGGACGAATGATTTGCTCTACAATATGATCCGTTCTCCCCATTTCATAAGGTCCCGGGGTCGCAGAAATATAAATAATTTGATGGACGTGGGTTTCAAATTCTTCCAGCCTTAAAGGACGGTTATCTAAAGCTGAAGGGAGGCGAAATCCATAGTCTACCAACATTTGCTTACGGGCCCTATCTCCATTATACATTCCTCTTATTTGCGGCATTGTCACATGTGATTCATCAATGACCAACAAATAATCTTCTGGAAAGAAATCAAGTAAAGTATACGGTGGTTCCCCTTCTTTACGACCATCCATATATCGAGAATAATTTTCAATTCCTGAGGTATATCCCATCTCTTTCATCATTTCAATATCATAATTGGTTCTTTGTTCTAAACGTTGGGCTTCTAATAACTGATCATTGGCTCTGAGCACCGCTAATCTTTGGGACAATTCCTTTTCAATTCCACGAATCGCTTCATCTAAAGTGTGTTCATTGGTTACGAAGTGCGTAGCTGGGAAGATTGAGACATGCTCCGTTTCAGCTAACACTTCACCTGTTAAAGCATCAATTTCTCTAATCCGCTCCACTTCATCGCCAAAAAACTCAATGCGCAAAGCTCGCTCATCACGAGACGCTGGAAAAATTTCAACTACATCACCACGTACCCGAAATCTGCCCCGTTGAAAATCTATATCGTTACGTTCAAATTGAATATCGATTAAACTACGCAAAAGATTATCACGGCTAATTTCCATGCCTACACGAATAGAAACGACTTGTTTTTGGTATTCCATCGGTGAACCTAACCCAAAAATACAAGAAACAGAAGCAACTACAATCACATCATTTCGCTCAAGCAAAGCACTTGTGGCACTATGACGCAACTTATCGATTTCATCATTAATACTTGCATCTTTTTCAATATAGGTATCACTGGACGGTACATAAGCTTCTGGTTGATAATAATCATAATAGGAAACAAAATATTCCACCGCATTATTAGGGAAAAATTCTTTAAACTCGCCATACAATTGGCCAGCTAACGTTTTATTATGTGCGATCACTAATGTGGGTTTATTCACTCTTTGGATGACCTGAGAAATAGTATAGGTTTTCCCTGTTCCTGTAGCTCCTAACAAGATTTGTTCTTTTACTCCTGATTGAATTCCTTGAACCAAACCTTCAATTGCTGTTGGTTGATCCCCAGCTGGTTGGTATTTAGAGACTAATTCAAATTGATTATCTGTTGTTCGTTCAATCATACTATACCCTCGATTCTTTATAACTAGGTCTATTGTACCACACCGAACATACTTTCCCTAACTAATTCGCTCAAAAAATAAGCGAAAGACATTTGTATTCGATTTCAATGTTACTTAATAAAATTAGTGAAACACTGACAATTCTTCATCTTTATTATATTTTCACTTATTTTCTTGCATTTTAAGAAAATATTGATATATAATTTTCTTAAAATTTAATTTTAGGAGGAATTATTTAATGAAAAAGAGATTAAGTCTCATTCCTTTCATTGCACTACTTTTTAGTTTGTTCGTAATTGGCAAATCAACTGTTGCTGCAGATGAAACAACTTATGAAATTGGAACGGATATTACTTTTGCGCCATTTGAATTTCAAAATGAAGATAAACAGTATGTAGGTATTGATATTGACTTATTAAAAGCGATTGCCAAAGATCAAGGCTTTCAAGTGAATTTACGTCCTCTTGGTTTTGACACTTCCATTCAAGCGGTACAATCTGGTCAAGTCGCAGGAATGATTGCAGGTATGAGTATCACGGATGAACGCAAACAAAGTTTTGATTTCTCCGACCCATATTTTGAAAGTGGCATTCAAATGGCTGTGAAAGCTGATGATCACAGTATTAAGAGTTATAAAGATTTAAAAGGAAAGACAGTTGCGGCAAAGGTTTCAACTGAAAGTGCCACCTTCCTTGAAAAAAATCAAAAGAAATATGGCTATACCATTAAAACATATGATGATGCAAATGGTGTTTATGGTGCTTTAAAGAATGGTACAGTACAAGCTATTTTTGATGATTACCCAGTCATTGGTTATGCTGTGACTAAAGGTGAAGACTTGAAATTAGTCGGCGAACCTGAAAAAGGTAGTGCCTATGGATTTGCTGTGAAAAAAGGAAAAAATCAAGAATTATTAAAGAAATTCAATGCCGGATTAAAAAAATTAAAAGACAACGGCGAATACCAAGCGATTCTTGATCGTTATATTGTCTCTTCTTCAAATACAGCAAGTGACCAAATGAAAAAGGTAACCCCTAAAAAAGATAAATATGTTATCGCGAGTGATACAGCCTTTGCACCATTTGAATTTCAAGATAGCAATAATGAGTTTACAGGTATTGATGTGGACTTATTAAAAGAAGCAGCAAAAATGCAAGGTTTTAACATTGAAATGAAATTTATTGGTTTTTCTGCTGCTGTTCAAGCGGTGGAAAATCATCAAGCTGATGCGATGATTGCTGGTATGACTATTACGCCAGAACGTGAGAAAAGTTTTGACTTCTCTACGCCTTATTTCGAAAGTGGCATTCAACTAGCTGTGAAAAAAGGAAACGATAAGATTCAATCTTATAAAGACTTAAAAGGTAAAAAAGTCGGCGTGAAAGTTGGTACTGAGAGTGCTGATTATATCATGAATCATAAAGATGAATATGGTTATACAGTGAAACAATTTGATACCGCTGACCAACTTTATGATGCAGTAAAAGTCAATGCGGTTGATGCGATTATGGATGATTACCCAGTAATTGGTTATGCGATTAGCCAAGGACAAGCGCTACAAACACCGATTGAACGAGTGACTGGTGGAAAATATGGATTTGCTGTGAAAAAAGGACAAAATCCAGAACTAATCGAAATGTTTAATGAAGCATTAGCCGAAATGAAACGTACTGGCAAATATGATCAGATTGTTAATAAATATATTAAAGATGGCTCCACTACTTCAGAAAAAGCCGATTCAGTTTCAGAAAAAGGCATTATTGGTATTTTGAAAAACAATTATGGTGTGTTGCTTTCAGGTTTACTTAAAACTATCGGACTCGCATTATTATCTTTTGCTTTTGCATTGATTCTTGGAGTAATTGTTGGTTTGATGGCTGTCTCACATATCAAAGGTTTACGCGTCTTTGCTTCTGTTTATGTTGATATCATTCGTGGTATTCCGATGATGGTTTTAGCCTTCTTTATTTTCTTTGGTCTACCACAATTAATTGGTTTTACGATTCCTGACTTTACCGCGGGCATCATCACCTTAACCTTAAATGCAAGTGCCTATCTCGCAGAAATCGTTCGTGGTGGGATTAATGCCGTGCCAACAGGTCAAATGGAAGCTGCTCGTAGTTTAGGTTTACCATATAGTAAGACCATGCAAAAAATAATCTTACCACAAGCGATTAAGATTATGTTACCTTCTTTCGTAAATCAATTTGTCATTTCATTGAAAGATACAACCTTAATTTCAGTAATTGGTGTGGTAGAATTATTACAAACAGGTAAGATTATCGTTGCTCGTACTTTACAAAGTGCCGATGTTTACTTCATTATTGCTGTGATGTACTTAATCGTGATTACAGCCCTAACAAAATTTGCTAAAGTATTAGAAAAGAAGGTGAAATAATTCATGGCTGAAAAAATTTCTGTTCAAAACCTTGTCAAAAAATATGGTAATAATACTGTCTTAAATGATATCTCTATTTCAATTAAAGAAGGAGATGTGGTTTGTATCATCGGTCCTTCTGGTTCTGGTAAATCAACCTTTTTACGATGCTTGAATAAATTAGAGGAACCAACAAGCGGGGATATTGTCATTGATGGTGCCCATTTAATGGATAAAAATACCGATATTAATTTGGTCCGTCAACATATTGGGATGGTATTCCAACATTTTAATCTCTTCCCTCACCTAACTGTCCTTGAAAATATAATTTTAGCACCAATGGATGTGAAAAAAGCGAGTCGTGATGAGGCCGAAAAAAATGCAATCCGTCTGCTTGATATGGTTGGTTTAGCTGATAAAAAAGATATGAAACCAGATAATCTTTCTGGCGGGCAAAAACAACGTGTCGCAATCGCCCGTGCCCTTGCAATGAATCCTGATATCATGCTGTTTGATGAACCAACTTCAGCGCTCGACCCCGAAATGGTTGGCGATGTATTAAACGTAATGAAAGACTTAGCGAAACAGGGAATGACCATGGTAATTGTGACACATGAAATGGGATTTGCCAAAGAAGTAGCTAACCGTGTACTTTTCACTGACGGTGGGAAAATCCTAGAAGATGGCACGCCGCAACAAATTTTTGAAAATCCACAAAACGAACGTACCAAAGATTTCTTAAACAAAGTCTTAAATATTTAATCCTATAGCTGGCTCAATTTGGGTCAGCTATTTTTTGACTATCTTTTCATTAAAATACTTGCTATAATAAAAAGTGAAATGATTGAAAGGAACTATGAAATTATCATGAATTATAAAGATTTAATCCTTAAAGATATTAAAAAAGGAATCTTACTTGTAGGAAGCTGTATATTATTAATTATCTGCTGTGTGATTACAATGATATCTTATTCTAATCATCGCCTACTTGACGCCAGCAACCAAGAAAAAATCACATTTAGTTATGTCATTCCTAATGCTGCGGCTGAAACAAAGGATAATCACCTTTTCCATATTAGCGCCTATATTACTTTAGAAGGAACCAGAAAAGAATTGCTGACAGCGACAAATAAAAACGATGCACCACTTTTATTGATGCATCCAATTCCTACAGATGAACTCTTTAACAATCAATTAAACGATCAAATGAAAACCAAACTTTTTAAAAGCTTTGAAAAAACCGTAAAAGTGAATTTAGCAGATTATACCACTATGTCTGTCATCAGTAGTTTTGATGAGATTTCCTATAGTTTTAAAACGGATTTAAAAGACAGTTTAGCCAAAGATCATATTAAAGTAAAACATGTTCAATTCAGTTATAGCGAATAAAAAATACGCGAAGATTTCGAGTACTTACTCAAAATCTTCGCGTTTATTATTTTTTTGAATCGAGACAAACAGGATACTCATTGCAATGAGAAGTACTCCTAAACCAAAGAAACTAGACATAAAACCAAAACGTTCAATTAACGCTCCCATGAACGGAAATAAGATAATCATTGCAAAACTACCCAACATGGCATAGACACTTAACATTGTCGCCCGCACTTTAGAATCAAAGGCTGCTTGGAGTTCAGTTTCATACAGCGGATAAAAAAGAACGACTAATGCATCCGATACTAGAAATATTACAGCATATACAAAATGATTATTCAAAATGGTGAATAAGAAAAGCACCCCTGAGCATCCTAATATACTCCATAAAACCAACTGCGTCTTGTTTTTTGACCGATTTTATTTGCCAAGTAGATAGCCAAAATATTACAGCCGCTTGATAAAAGCATCATCAAACTAATTTGCCAAGACTGAAGGTAAGGTAACTGAGATTGGTAATAAAAATAATACATCGTAATCAAAGTCAACATAACCTGAACCATCAACATTTGGTAGAATAGTCGACTTTGCTTTCTAAATAGCTGATAAACTGTCTGGATAATTTGCAAAACAGTCGGACTTTCTTCTTTTTTCATTTTGATAGAAGGCGCTTTTATCCCCCAAATACAAAGAATTCCCAACAAAGAGCAAACAATCTGAATATGATAGGTATAAATGAGCCAACCATGAACTAAAAATCCGGCAACAACCATCCCTAACGTACGAGTGGCTTCTGAGATACCATTAAGATAGCTTATGAACGTTAGATATCTTGATTCTTGCTTAAGTTCTTTGGCTGTTTCATATAAAAGTGCCTGACTTGTGCCAGAATCAAAGTTATAGCCCCAAGCACTAAAAATCATTCCCAGAGCATAAAGAAAAAAAATACCATTGCCAAAAATCATAAATAAGGCCGAAATAATCGTAACGAATCGTCCAAGGAAGAGATTACGTCGATAAGTAAAGCAATCTGCTAATACGCCTGATGGGACTTCAGATAGTAAGCTGGTTAAATGAAAAAGACTTTCCAGAATACCAATTTGCCATAGAGACATCCCTTGCTGACTTAAAAACAACAGCCAAAATGCAGTAATGCCAAAAAAGCTGAAAAATTCAGTGATACCTAATAAAGGTAAATTTCGTTTATATATTTGTTTCATCTTGTACCTTCTTTCCTAATAGGAATGACTATCAATTTAATAATAGAGAATTGTACATTCTGTCAGTGACTATGAAAAACTTGTAATCTTGCAACTTCATTTAGTTTTGTTATAATGTAAAAAGTTATGAATTAGGAGTGAACAAATGAATCTAACAACCCTTGATATTATCGTGAGTATTATCTATTTTGTCACTGCTTTTGGTTATGCAATTAATTTATTTAGAAAAAAACAAAATCAAAAACTGCTTAAAATCATTTATTTATCGCTAGGTTTTCTACTTCCATATTGTCTATTTTTAGAAATCATCAATCACAGTGTTTGGTTCTTAATTCCAACTAGTTTTTTTGCTTTATTTTATTGGCAGTTTCATAAACGCCCCGCTAGACTAATCAATGGTTGGTTATTTATGTTATTTTGGCTTGTTTTTGCTGGATACTTAATTCTTATCGGGATTAGCACAAAATCTCTCATTCCTTTTGGCGTCTTGGGGTTATTTCTGATTATCTTTATCTTACTCGTTGCATTCGGCATTTACGGCTTAATCATTTTTCTACTGTGGAATAGTTATGTTGTTTTCAAAAAAGAATCGCGCAGTTTAGCAAATATGCTTACCTTTATCTGTGCAATCGGTCTAATTTTATACTTATTCTTACAAATTTTCAGAGACCATTTACCACATTGGCTATTAAGTTTCTTAGCCTTACCTACCGTGATAACCGGGTATTTCATGTTTATTTTATTTAATTTTTTAATCTGTGTTTGGATTTACCAATTTTTACATCCAAAACTTAACCAAGATTATCTTATTGTGCTTGGTGCAGGATTAATTAATGGTGAACGAGTTACACCACTACTTGCTCAACGTATTAATCGAGCTATCGAATTTTTCCACTTACAAAAAGCTAAGACAAATCATCAAGCAAAATTTATCATGTCTGGTGGTCAAGGGCCGGATGAAAAAATTTCAGAAGCACAAGCAATGAAAAATTATGCTTTAGAACAAGGGATAGATGAAGAAGATATTTTATTAGAAAACCAATCAACTACTACTTTAGAAAATATGCGCTTTAGTAAACAATTAATGGATAACCGACCAATCAAACCTTATCACGTGGTATTCTTTTCTAATAATTATCATATCTTTCGGGCAGGAATTTTTGCCGAGCAAGTGGGCCTCACTGCACAAGGCTTAGGTGCTCATACAGCACGCTACTTTCTACCCAATGCCTTACTAAGAGAATTTGCTGCCATTGTCATGATGAACAAACGACGCCATATGATCATTTGTGTCATCATTAGTGTATTCTACCTACTCACTTGGCTTGTGGAGTTATATATACATTTCCATCAATAAAAAGAAGAAGTTGCTAGCAGGAATGTTAGCAACTTCTTTTTATCATCAACCAGAGTTTCGTAAGCCCGTTGCAATACCATTAATCGTAATATGAATTAATTTTTCGGTATTTTCACTATGTTTGCCACTACGCAGACGTTTAATTAATTCGATTTGAACATAATTTAATACATTGAAATAAGGTAACCGATAGTCTAAGCTAGAACGTAAATATGGATTGTCCGCCAATAATTCCTCCTGTTCTTGAATGGCCAAAATCACTTCTTTGGTTAGTTTCCATTCTTTCAGGAGTAAATTATAAACTTCCTTTGATTCTGCCGTTTCACATAATTGCGCATATTGATGAGCAATATGCATATTTGATTTTGATAATACCATATCGACATTTGAAAGTAAGGAATGAAAGAATGGCCAGGTTTGATACATTTGTTGTAAAATCTCCAAATTACCTGGTGCTTGATCAATAAAATCTTTAAAGCTTGAACCTACACCATACCACCCTGGCAACATCACACGGTTTTGTGACCATGAGAAGACCCATGGGATAGCCCGTAACCCACCAATTTCAGTAATGGTTTTTCGTGCGGCTGGGCGAGAACCAATATTTAAACTTGAAACTTCTTTAATCGGACTAGCTGCAAAGAAATAGTCATAAAATCCCGGATGATCAAAAACTAATTGGCGATAGAAATGATAACTCTTTTCAGCAATGCCATCCATCAATTGTCTAAATTCAGCCAAAAGATCTGTGTCAGTGACCCGTTGAGTTACCATACGTCCTAAAGTAGATGAAATTAGCATTTCTAAATTATAGTAGGCAGCATCTTTATTGCCATACTTATTCCCGATAACTTCGCCTTGTTCGGTTACACGAATTCTATCTTTAATTGAATCAAAGGGTTGAGAAGTAATGGCATCATAGCTTGAGCCACCTCCACGTCCAACTGTCCCCCCACGTCCATGGAAGAAAGTAATCTTGACACCTAGCTCTTCGCCTAAATCTTTTAATTCATTTTGCGCTTTATATAATGTCCAACTTGAAGCAAGATAGCCCCCATCTTTATTACTATCTGAATAGCCAAGCATGATTTCTTGATAATTCTTCTTAGAGGCTAACCAACGTTTTACAATTGGCATGGTTAAATATTGGCGCATAATCGGTTCAGATTTATCTAAGTCTTCAATTGTTTCAAATAATGGCACGATTTGCACACGAGCAGATTGACGATTAATTAAACCAACTTCTTTTAACATAATTGCCAATTCTAATAAGTCTGAAACACTTTCTGAATGCGAAATGATATGCTGCTTAATGATTTCTTCGCCCATTTTATCTTTTAATTTACGAGCCATTTTAAAGATTGCCAATTCTTTTGTTAAGGTTTCTGATTTTTCAACATTTGTAGCAGATAAAATTCGTGGATCTTCTTCTAACTCCTTCAATAATACAGCAATTTTAGCTTCTTCATCTAATGCTGAATAGTCTTCTTCAATGTTGGCACTTTTGAGTAATTCAGCCACACATGCTTCTAAGACACTAGAATCTTGACGCATATCAATACTTGCAAGATAGAAACCAAAAATTTCAGTTGCTTGAACTAATTCATTAAAATCACCTTTTAAAAGTGCTTCACCATGATTTTGCAATAATGAATTTTGGATTTTTTGCAAATCTGCTTGGAATTCACTTACTCGGTTATATCTGGGTTGTAAATCTTGATCTTCCACCACATAAGCCAAGGTATTTCTCAAACGTTCTTCAATATAACTAAATGCTTTACGGTACAATTCTTTTTCACGGAAAACAGACTGATCCTTTGATGCTTCAGCCATTAAAACAACTTCTTCACTAACTTGTGCTTGAGCCGTAGAAATAGAAAAAGCAAAATAGAGTTCTTGAATTTTTTTAATATAATAATTAATAATGACTTCCCCTTGGGTAGTTGCGGAAATTTTTAACGTATCTGCAGTAACATAAGGATTGCCGTCACGGTCGCCACCAATCCACATGCCCATCGTAATTGGTGTAGGTTGAGTCAAATGGATACCTTTTTTAGCAGCTAACGTCTTATACTCGTTCACTAAATTACTAATCGCCGTAATCAATGAACGATCATAATACTCAGTGACATTGGTAATTTCATTTCTGACCTTTAATTTCTTTTCGCGAATCATATCCGTTTGCATAATCAATTCAATATGGCGTCTTAAATCATCATACCATTTCTCTTTGTTGATTAAGCCTAATTTCACATCGCGGTGCTTTCTTAGTAACACATGAATTTGTTGGGTTAAACCAAGCATCGTCTTGCGCTGAACTTGGGTTGGGTGTGCCGTTAATACTGGTACCACATTTAGATTTTGCAAGATTTCGCGTGCTTGCGATGACGCTGCAACTTGTTCAACGGTATCTGATAATTTTCCCACATAAACTTGATTAGTATTATTTAAATAGTTCACTTGATAAGCTAAATCAACATCTTCAGAAATATTGATTAACAATGGTAAAACTGAGAAATAGCGAGAGATAACTTCCATCTTTTCATTAGATATACCAGCAATCTTTTCTTCTAATTGGCGATAATTTTTTTGAACAGATAAATTGGTTAAGTCTTCAATCAGAGAAAACTCTTCTTCCCCAATCATCTTCTTGGTTGTCTCAGCTAATAAAGTCGTTAATATTGCTACTTCTTCTTGAATGACCTCTTTATTATTACTATTTTCTAATTTCACTCGCACAATATACCCCCTAATGAGCTTTTTTGTTACAAATATATCATACCTCATTTTCAGAAAATGTAAATATGAGGATCTTCTAATTTTACAAATTACTTGAAAAATTTTCGTATTTTCACCGATTTGCGATTTACCAAGACACCAATTATTCGATTTTAAGAAAGGAATACGCTTTTTTGACTCTTTATTATTCAGTTCTCCATCCTACAAATAATTCATACCTCGTAAATGACAAACTGAAAGAAATATCACACATTATCCATATGATATAATGTTTCTCCCAACTATTGTTCCACGATATAATGATTTCAATATAAATTTGCTGGCTTAATTATTTCACGTCATAAAAAATATTATTAAAAATCGCTTTCAATGACTTTCTCCCGAGCACTTGACATTCATAAAATACTTGATTTTAAAATAAATTCTCAAATATTTTTAAAATACAATCGGCTTTTTGATAAAAATTTATTAGTGATTTTTTCATTATTTCTGCTAAAATTAGAAGTACCCGTGATAATTTAGGGGAAAAATGGATAGTTTATATGAATTTGAAAGGGGAAAGAATGATGCTTGACAATTTATTAGAAAGCAAAGTCAAGAACAAAGTCTTGATTTTTATGATTTTGTTCAACAATAATGTCCTTCATTTAGATAAAATGTCGACTTATTTAAATATTAGCGACGTTTATCTTAAGGACTTGGTTACAGAATTGAACCAATTATTGCAAGGAAAAGCACGGATTCAATTTCAAAAAGATAAACATTTGAAGCTTACAATGGCCAAAAATGTCAATTATCTTGAAATCTTACATCTAATTTATGGTGAATCGATTATTTTAAAATATTTTAGCTTTTTAATTAATAATCATGAACAATTACCATTCAGTGCTTTTATTGAGAAAAACTACCATTCCATTGCAAACGCTTATCGTATTAGAAACAAAGCTGAAAAATATTTAAAACAGATTGGTTTAAAAACGTATAAGCATCAAATTGCTGGTCCAGAGTATAGAATCCGATTTTTTATCGCAATGCTATATTCTCAATACGGTGTGAAATATTATCCTATATCAGAAGACGATATACGAATCGCACACCAATTTATTCTAGCATCTAATCATGCCATTCAACCAAAATTGTTAGAAACTACAACCGATGATTTTTTATTTTTCGAAGTCTTACTAATGTTAACTTGGGTGCGACGAGAAAATAAAGTTGAATTACAAGATTGGGAAGATTTGACTGCCTTGAAACAACTTTTCATTTATCAGCAATTAGTTGATTTTGTTCATTTAAATTTGGAACAATTTCTCAATACGTTTTTCAATCAAACTGAGCTAGACTACATCTTTTTATGTTATTGCACAACAAACAATTTTCTTTTTTCTGATCGATGGCAAAACAAAGATATTAAAACCTTGCACCAAATAGTCTTTACAAATAAGCAAATTAAAAGTCTTTTGCAACATCTTGCCCAAAAGCTGCGTTTAGGCAAAGAGGTCGTTCTTACTAGAAACTTTCGAGTTGCGATTGTTTATTTTTATAAAAAATGTATTCTAAATTTACATCCATTACTTCCTGAAAGTAATCCATTTCTTTTTAATACATTAAACACAAACCAAAAAGTGCTCTTTAGCCAAGTACAGCGAATTATCGATGCTTGGCGAACGTCTAATAATATTCCCTATTTCTTTACTAAAGAGCAAATTTATTTTTTAACGAATCAAATCGAAGTGACCTATCAATTATTTATTCCTGAAATTGATATTACAATTGTGACAAATACAATTAGTGAATATGAAAGTATTTCCCTTAAATTGGCTACTACTTTTAATCACTATAAGTTAAATCCCAAAGTATTTATGATTAATGCTGAAAATATTGATCAATTGTATCAAAACAAAAATACCATTGTGTTAATCCATCCAAAGTTTGCAACTTTTATTGATGAAACCAAGCTGCCTGCTAGTTCACATATTATAAAGCTTGCTATCGACTATTTGCCTACCTATCAAGAACAACTGATTCAACTTTTCAAACAATTCAACAATCGGTCATTTCTAGCGCTATTAAATTAAAAAAAAGACGGTTTACCTAAGCCAATTTGGTTAGGTAAACCGTTTTTTTATTCTTTTATTTTTTCTTAAAGGCATCCTTCATTTTATCAAAGAAACCTTCCCCTTGTTGTTCAGTCACTTTATGTCCACTTGCTTGAGCGAACTGACGTAATGCTGCTTTTTGTTCTTCGTTTAGGTTTTTCGGTGTAATAATTTTCACTTTGACGTGTTGATCACCATTTCCGCCACCACGCAATCTTGGAGCACCTTTACCACGAAGTCTGAAGTTTGTGCCGGTTTGGGTTCCAGCTGGGACTTTTAATTTCACTTCACCATGAACCGTTGGCACATTAATTTCGTCACCTAAAGCTGCTTGCACAAAGTTAAGTGGCAATTCGTAGTAAATTTCAGCGCCATCACGATCAAAGATATCGCTTTGTTCTACTCTAAAGACGACATATAAATCACCATAAGGGCCACCGTTATAACCAGCTTCTCCTTGATTTGCTAAACGCATTTGTTGACCATCTTCCACACCTGCAGGCACATTTACTTTCACAGTATGACTATGTTTTTCGCGTCCTGTACCGTGACAAGTTGTACATGGATCACTAATCGTCTTACCTGTACCATTACATTGATCACAAGCACTGCGCGTCATTACACGACCAAGTGGTGTTTGACGTTCAACATTAATGACACCAGAACCATGACATTTACTACATGTTTGGGGATGTGTACCTGGTTTGGCCCCACTACCGCCACAAGTATGACACAATTCATCACGATTATATTTAATGCTTTTTTCTACACCAAAAATGGCTTCTTCAAATCCTAGATTGATGACATATTGTAAGTCTGAACCTTGTCTAGGTGCATTCGGGTTACTTCGTGAAGTGCCGCCACTGAAGAAGGATTCAAAAATATCTTCAAATCCTCCGAAACCAGCACCGCCACCGAAGCCACCAAAACCTCCGCCAAATCCGCCAGCCCCAAAATTAGGATCATTTGCAGCATGACCATATTGATCATAAGCAGCACGTTTTTGACTATCGCTTAATACTTCATATGCTTCAGAGATTTCTTTAAATTTTTCTTCAGCATCAGGCTCTTTATTAATATCTGGGTGATACTTCTTTGATAGCTTACGATAAGCCTTTTTTATTTCATCATCAGAAGCACTTTTAGAAACACCAAGTACTTCATAATAATCTCTTTTATCAGCCATTAGCTTACCTCCAAAAATCAATTTCCCTAGTATTTTATCATAACTAGTTGCTATCAGTAAACAAAGAGTGTGACAATGCTGCCACACTCTTTCTGTTTACGATTATTTGTCGTCTACTTCTTCAAAGTCAGCATCTACGACATCGTCTGCGCTACCTTGTGCTGCATTTGGATCTTGTTGTTGGGCAGCTTGTTGAGCTTGAGCCGCTTGTTCGTATAATTTAACCGTTAAGTTTTGTACGATTTCATTTAAAGCATCACGTTTTGCTTTCATTTCTTCAATGTTGTTTGCTTCTACGGCTGCTTTTAATTCATCACGTGCAGTTTCAGCTTTCTTCACTTCGTCCGCATCTACTTTACCTTCTAATTCTTTCAATGTCTTATCAACAGTGAATAATAAAGTATCTACATCGTTACGTAAATCTGCTTCTTCTTTACGTGCTTTATCCGCTTCGGCATTAGCTTCAGCATCTTTCACCATGCGTTCGATTTCTTCATCTGATAAACCTGAAGATGATTTAATCGTAATTTTTTGTTCTTTTTGAGTACCTAAATCTTTAGCAGAAACATTTACAATACCGTTCTTGTCGATATCAAATGTTACTTCGATTTGAGGAATACCACGAGGTGCAGGTGGAATATCCGTTAATTGGAATCTTCCTAATGTCTTGTTATCAGCAGCCATTGGACGTTCACCTTGTAAAACATGAATGTCTACAGCAGGTTGGTTGTCAGCAGCTGTTGAGAAGACTTGTGATTTACTTGTTGGGATAGTTGTATTACGGTCGATTAATTTTGTAAATACGCCACCCATTGTTTCAATACCTAATGATAGAGGTGTTACGTCTAGCAATACGATATCTTTCACATCACCAGTGATTACCCCACCTTGGATAGCAGCACCCATGGCAACTACTTCATCAGGGTTTACTGATTTATTTGGTTCTTTACCAGTTTCTTTACGTACAGCTTCAACAACTGCAGGAATACGAGTTGAACCACCAACTAAGATAACTTCGTCGATTTCTGATTGACTTAAACCAGCATCTTTTAAAGCTTGACGTACTGGAATTTTTGTACGTTCAACTAAATCAACAGTTAATTCGTCAAATTTCGCACGAGTTAATGTCATTTCTAAGTGTAACGGACCTGATTGGCTTGCAGTGATGAATGGTAAACTAATTTGAGTACTTGTTACACCTGATAAGTCTTTCTTCGCTTTTTCAGCTGCATCTTTTAGACGTTGTAACGCCATTTTATCGGTTGAAAGATCAATACCATTTTCTTTCTTGAATTCAGCCACTAAGTAATCGATAATCTTGTTATCAAAATCATCCCCACCTAGATGGTTATCGCCGGCTGTTGATAATACATCAAATACACCGTCACCTAATTCAAGGATAGATACATCAAATGTACCACCACCAAGGTCGAATACTAAGATTTTTTCATCTTTATCTGTCTTATCTAAACCATAAGCTAAAGCCGCTGCTGTTGGTTCGTTGACAATACGTTCTACTTCCAAGCCAGCAATTTTACCAGCATCTTTAGTAGCTTGACGTTGTGCATCGTTGAAGTAAGCTGGTACTGTGATAACTGCTTTTTCAACTTTTTCTCCTAGATAATCTTCTGCAAAACCTTTGATATATTGTAAAATCATTGCAGAGATTTCTTGTGGTGTATATTGTTTACCTTCCACATCTACTTTATATCCTGCTTCACCCATATGACGTTTAATAGATGAAATGGTGTTTGGATTCGTAACTGCTTGACGTTTTGCTACTTCCCCTACTTGGATTTCGCCATTTTTAAATGAAACTACAGATGGAGTTGTACGATTTCCTTCTGGGTTTGTAATAATTTTTGCCTCGCCGCCTTCTAAGACAGCAACTGCAGAGTTTGTTGTACCTAAGTCAATACCAATAATTTTACTCATATTTAAAATCTCCTTTAACTAATCTATTTTATTGAGCGACAACAACCATACTTGGTCGTAATACGCGATCATGTAATTTATAGCCTTTTTGTAGGACTTGTACAATTGAATCAGCCGAAAACTCATCATTAGCAGGAATCGTTTGTACTGCTTGATGCAAGGTTGGATCAAAAGCAACCCCTTCTGCAGGTATCTCTTCAATACCTTCTTCTTTAAAAGCATGGCGCATACTTTCAAGCACCATCTCAATTCCTTTTTTCAAGCTGGCTCCTTGCTCATCACTTACTTCAATTGCCATCGCACGTTCTAAATTATCAAGTGAAGTTAATAATTTTTTACCCAAATCTTGTGAACGATATTTTTGTAATTGCTCTCGTTCATTGCGATTGCGGTTTGTGATATTTGCAATTTCCGCTGAAGCACGTAAAAATTTGTCTTCCATTTCCTCTAATTTTTCTTGGAGGATTTCTACATCACTTTTGACTTCTTCTTGAACTTCTTCATCTGTATCTGTTGGAATTTCTTCAACTTCTACAACTTCTTGTTCAAGTTCTTCCGTCTTTTTCTCCTTTTCAGACAATTGCCATTCGTCCTTTCTGTGTATATTTACTATCGGTATTGATCCAATGACCGATAGTACTCACCTAGTTTTTCACTTAACTCTTGACGGAAAGTATCGAGTAATCCAAACATTTTAGAGTACTGCATACTGCTTGGTCCAAGTAAAGCAATTGTACCTTGACCATGACCGTCAATTTGATAAGTAGCTTGAATTAAACTCATATTTTGAAATAAATCATGACCTATTTCTGAACCAATCCTAATTTGAATGGATTGATCAGATGGCGTAATTAATTGATTTAAACCATCCGTATCACTCATCAAATCATACATGAGTTTGAAATGTTGCAAATCTTGCGTAGGTTCATAGTTTAATAGATTCATTCGACCGCTAACATATACTTTCTCTTCAAAAAGCTGATTTAACATTCCATCAAACAAATCCAAAATTCCTTCTGTACTCTGATAATACTTATGCAAAGTCATCGGAATCTCAGTTCGCAATCGATGATAAACAGTTAATAACTCTTCTCCAACAAGGCGATCATTAATAATTTGAACCATTTTTTCTAAATCACTACTTTGGATACTGTAGGGAATCGAAAAAATACGACTTTGAACATTTCCTTTGTCAGTTACTAAGATGGCTACGACCTGATGAGTGTTTAGCGGAATAATCCGAAAGCCAGTCAATTTACGTGTTTTCACATCCGGTCCTAACGAGAAGGCCGTATAGCTGGTTAATTCTGATAAGATGTCCGCAGACCTCTGAATGATTTCATTAATTTCATGGAATTCTCTGGTAAAACTTCGACGAATTCTCAGTCGTTCCTGCTCATCAACGGTCGCCGGTTTTAATAAATAATCTACATAGTAGCGATAGCCAGCAATCGAAGGAATACGCCCAGAAGAGGAATGGGTTTTTGCTAATAATCCATGTTCTTCTAAACTTTTCATCTCATTGCGAATGGTGGCCGAACTTGCATCTATGCCGTCATTCATTAACTTTTTAGAACCAACAGGCTGATTGTTTTTTGTGTAATTTTGGATGATCAATCGTAGTATATCTTTTTGTCTTTGTGTTAACATTGTCTCACCCCTTATTAGCACTCTATGTTCTTAAGTGCTAATACAATTATAAATATATCACACTTCTAGTAATTGTCAAGAAAAAGAACCAAAAAAATTAGCACTCTCGATTAAAGAGTGCTAATTTAAACATTTCTTAAGATTTAGAACAACTCATCGCCGCTCTTGAACTCTAATCGTTGTTAAATCAACCGCTTCTGTTTGGACTACACTGCGATTTTTCTTATAATCTGCATTAGGTGCTAAAAAGATAAACGCTGCATTCAGTTTCATTTCAATCACCTCATCTTATAATACAAGTGCATATGGATGTTCTAAGTAGAAGATGACACGAGCTAAGAAATCAGCTGCAGGAGCGCCATCGATTACTTGATGATCGAAAGTTAAACTTAATGGTAATATTTGTTTTTAAACCACTTGACCATCTTCTAAAGCTAACTCTCTCATTAATGTACCTACACCTAAGATACCAACTTCAGGTGTATTCAAGATTGGTGTGAAGTATTCTACACCAGTTTTACCGATATTTGTAATTGTAAAGGTTGAGCCAGCATAATGTTCACCAGATAACGTACCATCTTGGGCTTTGCTGATACGATCTTGTAATGTCTTAGCTAAAGTTGTTAAAGTCATCTTATCGGCATCTTCAACAACTGGTACAACTAAACCATCATCTAATGCAACAGCCATGCCTAAATGAACAGCTTCTACTTCTTCTAATTGATCATTACCATACCAAGCATTCATCGCTGGTTTGTCTTTCAAAGCAAGAATGACCGCTCTTGATAATAGAGTTGTAATACTTGTTTGTCCATCGTTTAATGGAATATCGGCTTTTTCCTTCAAATCTTTTCTGAAGGACATTAAACTTGTAATATCGGCTTTTTGATGAATGGTAAGTTGTGCGCTTTGATGTAAACTATTCATTATACGTTGCGCAATCGTCTTACGCATCCCCTTCAAACCTTCACCATAGCTTGCAGGTGCTGCTGATGCTTGAGTAGCTACTTGTGGCTGATACATTTCTACGTCGCGACATGTAATACGACCATTACCACCAGTACCATTAATTAATGAAATATCATACCCTTTGCTTGCAGCAATTTTACGTGCAAGTGGTGTAATAAAGATTCTATCACCACTACGAGCAACTTTAGCTTCTGGTTTTATAGCTGCTTTTGGTGCACTTTCTTCTTTAGCTGGAGACGGTGTTTCTTCTTTAGGTGTTGGTGCTGCTGATTGAACAACTTCTCCTGCTGCACCAATTACTGCAATTGGTTCTTTACATGGTACTTCTTGTCCAACAGCTACCAAATTAGAGATAACCCCAGCTTCAGGTACTTCTACATCGTGGGTTAATTTTTCGGAACTAATCGTACATACGACTTCTCCTTTTTCCACGGTATCCCCTTCATTTTTGAACCATTGATCGACGGTTCCTTCTGTCATTGTCAAACCTAATTTTGGCATTAATACTTCTGTTGCCATGCGCACTCACCCCCTTATTTCTTTAAGTCGTCAATAATTTCTGCGGCTTCTTCCATTACGCGTTTTGAATTTGGTAAGTATAATTGTTCTAGATTTGTTGCAAATGGAACAGGTGTATTTGGAGCAGTGACACATTTAATTGGTCCATCTAGGTAATCAAATGCTTTGTTGCCAATAACTGCTGCAATATCAGTAGCTGTATTATTGTGTGGGTTTGCTTCATCGATAACAATTAAGCGACCTGTTTTCTTCACAGAATTGATAATTGTTTCTTGATCCCAAGGGGCAACAGTTACAAGGTCAATAACTTCAACTGATACGCCTTCTTTTTCTAATTTTTCAGCAACTTCTAAAGCAACATAAATCATCTTACCAATTGTAACAATAGTTAAATCAGTACCTTCACGTTTTACTTTAGCTTTACCGATTTCTACAGTATAGTATTCTTCTGGCACTTCATCTTTTAAGCCATATAAAGTTTTATCTTCAAAGTATACCACAATATTATCGTCAGCAATTGCAGCATTTAATAATCCTTTAGCATCATATGGATGTGAAAAAATCAATGCATATGCTAAACGAAAAAGGAATGAAAAAGTTATGCAACTATTTGCAAAAATCTATATCTATTATATTTTTAAAAGGAATACTTGTTTGATTAGATAACAAAATACGTTTTCTTTTAAAATCTATTTTTGATATTTTTTCACATAATTCATTGATCTTCCCTTTATCTTTACCATCCTCTTCTTCAAAATAGTTTATTTTAATTGCTTGATTCTTATCCTCTAATTGTGACAATACCTTTATCTTAAAATTCAACTCAAATAATTGATCTTCTGCAAGAAATGGTCGTAAATCATATTGTATACCTTTCGCAGCAATCGCCTCAGCAAAACCATTTAAAGCTGCAAAGGGAGCAAATTGTGCTGCTCGATGATTTAAAGACATTGGAAAAAACGGAAAGTATTTTTGATAATGCTTTTGATTCTTACATGGACTACTCATTTTCTATGTCCTCCTATTTGATTATTGCGCATTCTCTCAGTGGAATAATCAAGTAATGACGACGCCTTTAAAACAGCATTATCTCCATAACGCAAACGTACATCTAATAAAGCCTCCGTTAGCCGTTCTTCTCTCACAACTTTTTCAGGGTGTCCATCCTCATAATCCGCTAACGAATCATTCACAAATAATGAAAGTTGTTTCGCAGCTTGTGCCTGGGATTTTGGAAAAACCTCATGAAACTGAATAGAAACTCTACGAATATATACGTTAGGCTGAATGATTTGAGAAAATAATTGACAAGCTGCTTGAATGAGTTGTTGACTAGATTGAGTGGCACAAGGTAAAGCAATCGTTCCTTTGGCTCCTTTAGGAATCTGTGTTTTCTTACTCATTGCTTGATATCTTAAGCTTAGAGAAAGATGTGTTGTCACTAATTGCTCTTTGACTAACTGATTGCTCAACTTATCGACCATTTCCTTCATGATTAAGTAAGTTTCTCCTATTTCATAGGCGCGAAATAATACTTGGGAGCTACTAATACTATGATTTTTTGCTTGATAATTTTTGATGGCTGCCATGGTACACGTTTCAACTCCAAAAGCATGATCAATAAGTAGTTCGGCTTGGATACCAAACTCCTTAAATAAACGCTTGGCATTCAGTGCTTGATCATCTTTTGTGAGTGCACACTTTGCAATATCTGCCATCGTATATAACCCTAACTTGGCTAAACGCTGACTAATCCCACGTCCAATCCGCCAAAAATCAGTCAATGGTTGATGATGCCATAATTGTTGTTGATACTTTCCTTCATCAAGATAGGCAATCCTAACACCATGCTCATCCGCTGGTGCTTTTTTAGCTAAAATATCCATCGCTACTTTTGCTAAATAAAGATTCGTTCCTATCCCGATTGTGGCAGTTATTCCTGTTGTTTGGACAATATCCTTAGCAATTATTTCAGCTAAAATATGAGGATTATCTTGATATTGATGCAAGTAAGGTGTCACATCCATAAAGACCTCATCGATGGAATACACATGGATATCTTCCGGTGCTACATATTTCAAATAAATTTGATAAATGCGTGCACTATAATCAATATACAGTTGCATCCTAGGTGGTACTACCATATAATCCAGTGCCAAATAGCTATTCTTAGTTAATTCCTTTAAACTAACTGAATGCTTAGCAAAACGATGATTAGGCGCTAGTTTTTGTCTTTGCTGATTAATTTTCGCTACCTGCTCTTCCACCATAAATAATCGCGGACGTCCTCCAATCCCAAAACTCTTTAACGCAGGCGTGACTGCTAAACAAATAGTCTTAGAAGATCTAGAGGTATCTGCTACTACTAAGTTAGTATCTAATGGATTTAAATGACGCTCTACACACTCTACAGACGCATAAAACGACTTTAAATCAATGGCTAAATAATAATCCATTTCTCTCACCACTTATACGAATATTTGTTCTCTATAAAGTAGAATAGCGTATTTTAGACGATTTGACTAGTTCTATTTCTTTTTAAAACAAAAAAATAGGACAAAAATGGTAAAAATACCAAAAATTGCCCTACTGCTAGCTAATATTAAATAATTTTTATATGCGTAAATGGATAGTATATACCACACGCTTTCCCTAAAATTTGTTCACTAGAAACCGTACCAAACGATCGGCTATCTTTAGAAATACGTCGATTATCTCCTAAAACAAAATAGCTATCCCTACCTAGTTTCTCTACTCCAAGCAAATCATCTAAACTAAAATCATTCATATCATAGTACAAGGATTGCTCTTTTTTAGAAAGATGTCTATCTTTAAAATACTCTTTTACTGGTTTATCATTAATATACAATTGTTGCTTTTTATAGGCTAACTTTTCTCCAGGTAAGGCAATCACCCGTTTAATATAGGTGGTTCCTCCTTCTTGAAAAACAATCACATCAAAACGTTTAATTTCAGTCAATCGTTCTACTAAAATCATATCACGATTATCTAACAACGGATTCATTGAATTGCCTTCCACCATCATAGGAATAAAAATAAACCCCCTCAAAAATAAAGCGATTCCCAAACTAATAAGTAAGTATTTAACTAGTAACCAAAAAGAATCAAGATATTTAGTGGGTATCATTTTTTAATTCCTCTTTTAACTGTGTCAGTGCTTTTTGATAACTTAAGTCCTCTTGTAAATATTTGCTAAAGATTCGCGCATTGATTTTTTCCAATGTTTCTTGATCTAGTTTGCCAGATACTGGTAGTTTTTCTTCTGTTTGGATTTTTTTCAAAGCCTGAGTATAAGATGCGTCAAAGTCCTTACTATCTATTTTGATGCCTAAAAATGCAAATAACTCACAAATTTCTCGTTTTTCCTTAGAAGATAGTGCCTCTTGATTATTGAGTTGGTTATTAAACGTATTCAATTGCTTAGCCGTTGGTAATGTAACCAAAACATCTGGTAGCAATCCTTTTTTATGCACCCAATTTCCTTTAGGTGTTAACCATTTTTGGGTACTTATCTTCATTTCAGAATCTTCATCTAGGCTACTTACTAGCTGAACGGTCCCCTTACCAAATGTTTTTTGTCCAATGATTGGAATATTGGCACTTTCTTTTAAAGCAGCTGCAACTAATTCAGCAGCCGAGGCCGTCTGTCCGTCTACTAAGACGACAACCGGTTCTTGCACCTTAAAGCCATGATCCAGTTTGGTATTGGCTTTTTCTACTTGGGTCACTTGATTTTTTTCAGCAAATTTTACGATTGTCTGTCCATTTTTTAAAAACATACTAGCTACTTTTTCCCCTTCATCAAGCAAGCCACCGCCATTTTGACGTAAATCAAGAATAAAAGCCTTCACGTATTTTTTGCGTAATTTTTTAATTTCAATTTGCAAATCACGGCTAGTCTGCACCCCAAATGTATCAATATGAATGAGTGCAATTTGAGGATTGTTGGCATCAATTTGACTCTTCACAGCAGATAAATGTACTGCCTTTCGAGTAATTGTTTTTTGAAAGACTTGTTGTCCACGTTTTAATTGCAAATGAACAACAGTATTTTCCTTCCCTTTAATTTGTGAAACAACTTCATCAATGCTCAAATCTTTGACTGATTTTTCATCTACTTTTTCAATAATATCCCCTTTTTGCAATCCTGCTTGTGCGGCTGGTGTACCTTTTTTGGGTTGTTCGACAATAGTTACTTGGTTATCTAAAATACTCACCACTGCACCAATCCCCACAATTTGGTTACTTAGCTTATCATTCAAAGCGTTTTTTTGTTCACCATCTAAAAGTGTCGTATAAGGATCATCCAGTGAATCTAGCATGCCTTTGATAGCTCCCTGGGCTAATATTTTGCGATTCACCTTATCATAATAGTTATCTTGAATTTGCTGATAAACCTGATTCACCTTAGCCAACTGCGGATCGGTTTGTTGGTTTTCTAAAAAATAGACCACACTTCCCCCCATGGCTGCTGAAATGATGGCTACAGAACCTAGTGATATGAACTGTTTTTTTTGAAATTTCATATGCATACTCTCTTAATTTATTTGTTGAGCCAATTATAACATACTTTCTATCTGCATGAAAAAAGGAGAACCAATCATCCTCCTTTTTTATTGACATTCTTCTTCATACTGTGCCCAAAACTCATCAAATAGGCTCATATTGGATAAGTAATCAGCATTCATCTCTAAATAAGATGATACCTCATGATAATCTTGGCTATGTTTAGGAAATTGGATATCTTCACTTACCGCTGTTGCAAATAGTTGTAACTCATCTATATGACTAGGGCCTTTTTTACTCATCAAAAACTGATAAAAACTTTTAGTCATCCCAGTGCTCCTTTAAAAAGGCCGCACGTCTAGCATGGTTTCGAGCAAAGTTAGCGGGATTTTTCTTGTAATATTCTTGATGGTAAAGTTCAGCCACATAGAATTCCTGAGCAGGTTCAATTTGAGTGACAATTGGTCGATCAAAAATACCACTGTCTTGTAATGCTTGCTTACTCTCTTGGGCAATCCGCTTTTGTTCTTCATCAAAATAAAAAATGACTGGTCGATAATTATCACCGCGATCTTCAAATTGACCAAAAGCATCGGTTGGATCAGTTTGTTGCCAGTATATTTCAACTAATTCCTTAAAACTAATAATTTCCGGATCAAAAATAATTTCAACTGCTTCTGTATGTCCAGTGGTTTTCGAACAGACCTGCTCATAAGTTGGATTTGGCACATGTCCACCTGTATATCCAGATAAGACAGAATGAATCCCCGGCAATTCGTCAAATGGCTGAACCATACACCAAAAACAACCACCTGCAAATATCGCACGTTGCATATAATCACTCCTTTATGGTTGGTAAGTTTTATTGTAACGAATTCTACTACTAAAGAAAAGGATTATTTCTTCAAATAAGAGACTAGCTGAATCTCATCATTTACTAAATCAATTTTTTTAGCTCTTACATAGAGATGATCACTAAGTTCTATCTTGTTTAACTTAACCAAAACATACTTATCACTAGGATAAATCTCCACAAATTTTGGTAAATCATAACTGCGTTTTACCATTTTTAAAACTTCTTTGATGGGTACTCCTAATGAACCAATCGATAAACTTTTTGCTTTCAATTGAATATTGCCATCTTCAGTTACAAATGGATCAAAATAGAGATAAAAAGTCATTGGAAAATTCAATACTTCAAATTCCCCTGTCAATAATGCTTGATTTTTTAATGTAAACTGATAATCGATTTGATTTTTTTGATTCAATTGTTTCAAATAATGTGATATCAAGGTATTTAGTTCTTTTTTTGTTGTTGAGACGGTAAAAATGTTGCTTCCTTTAACTGCGATACTAGGCGCTGTTGGGATTTTTTCACGTTCTTGGCTCAATCGGATACCAACAACAAAACAAAAAGCCAAAATAATAGCAATTAAAGCTAAGGTTGACCATTTCCAATAATTTATTTGCTTTTGCTCTTTACGAAATTCAATTTTTCCAGGTTTTTCCATACTAATCACCTACCTCAGGATACCAGAGTGTTTTGGTTTTGCTAAGTTCATCCATCACAGCTTTAGCCATTAACTGATACCCCACATTATTTGGATGAAAGCGATCCTCATCTGATAACAACTCATTGACAATCGTTGCTTTAGGTTTAGATGTTTGGGACTTATTTTCATCTGTAGTCGAACTCGTTGTGGCAGTCTGGTCTTGCTGATTATCCACAATTCCTACCTGCGAATCATCCCCTTTAAATAAAACATCATTAATAGGAATGAAATAGACTTTCTTAAATGTAGCTACCGTTTGTTGACTTGCATCATTCCAATTTGTCACAATCTCTTGCATTTGTGTAAATTCAGGGAAATTCAAATAAAATGGATTATAGATTCCTAAAAGATAGATAGGAGCTTTAGGATTGTACTTTCGAATTTCTTGAATCAGTTGTGTCAATTGTTTTTGATATTGCTTTTGAGGCTTAACAAAAGTCTTTTCTTTCAAACTAAAAATATGCTCGCGAATCACTTTTAATAGATCATTACCACCACAAGTCAGTGTAATGATATTGGCCGAGCTTAGCGTTTTTTTCATTTTTTCATTTTTTCTCAAACGTTTAAGAATCTGATCACTTCTATCCCCAGCCTTACCAAAATTATCAAATTCAATACTGGTTAACTGATACTTATTTTGTAACAGATCAGCCACAATTGGAACAAAGCCACCTTTATGCGTTTCATCCCCGACTCCTTCTGTAAGAGAATCCCCTAAAGCAACATAATTCAATCTGCGTATTTCTTGATTTATCGGTGTTGCATCATTTTTTAACATCTCTGGCTGTTTAGGAATCAATTTAAAAAAACAGACACTTGCAAATAAGAAAATGATTCCCATAAAAAGAAAATATTTTACTGAATTTTTCATGCTAAATTTCACCTAATTCTGTTAAAAAGATGAGGCACTTGAAAGTAAGTAACCTCATCTTGAATCTATTCATAATAATACATAATTGCAAAAGCTCCGGGACCAGTATGTGTGGCAATAATTGGAGTCGTATGCAAAAATGGTATATGCATTTTAGGAAATCTAGCTTGCAATTCTTCTTTAAAACGTGCCATTTGCTCATGACTTCCTGCATAGGAAATACCAATTTGTTTGATATTTGGAATTTGAGCTATTTCTGACAAAAAGTCTTCGAACCACTTACTAAAAGTTTTGGCACCGCGACCTTTAATGACTGGTTTAAGCTCACCATATTCAAAATTCATAACGATACGCACATTTAAGAAGCTAGAAATTAAACCTTTCGCACGCGAAATACGTCCACCTTTAACTAGATTATCCAACGTTGAAACACCAATATATAATTTGGTTTTATTTTGGATATCTTCTACAATCGGCAATACTTCATCTAAAGTTTTGCCTTCTTTAGCTAATTGGGCTGCACGAATCACTTGAAAAGATAAACCTTGGTCTGTAGTATTAGAATCAAGTACCACAACATTGGCCTTTGAAAGCTGACTAGCTTGTCTGGCAGCTTCAACTGTTCCACTCAGTCCTTTTGACATATGAATTGATAAAATATCCGAACCATCAGCACCTAACTGATCATATAATTCTACAAATTGTCCAATTGGCGGTTGGCTAGTTTTAGGTAATTCGTGACTTGCAGCCATTTTTTCCATAAAAACCTCTCCAGGTAATTGGTCGTCATCTGCATAAATCACTCCATCAATCATAACTGACAATGGCATTACGTGAATATCTAAATCATCACGTGTTGAAATCTCCATCGTACATGAAGAATCCGTAACAATTTTTAATTTTTTCATGAATCCATCCACTCTCTTTTAAATACTGCTATTATTTTGACAGCAATTAGGGTAAAATAATAACTATAAGATTAGTATAACAGAAAATTTTATTGTTTTCATCTATTTCATGATAAGGAGAGTGAATTTTGATGGAAAATAAAAATTTTAGCAAAAGATATTTAATTGTTAATGAAATCTTCAATGCTATAACCCATGGAATAGGTTTTGGCCTAAGCATTACTGGTTTGGTCATTCTGTTAGTAAAAGGTGCTAAATTAGGTTCAGCCATTCATGTCGTGAGTTATGCTATCTATGGTTCGACCATGATTTTACTCTTTTTATTTTCTACCCTTTTTCATAGCTTGATTTTTACGAAGGCGCGGAAAGTTTTTCAAGTATTTGATCATGATTCGATTTTTCTACTAATTGCTGGTAGCTATACCCCGTTTTGTTTATTAAGCATTAAAGGTTGGCTGGGATGGCTACTATTTGCCTTAATTTGGCTTATCGCAATTATAGGCATCGTATATAAGTCAATTACTTTGCATAAAGTAAAACAGCTTTCACACTTTTCAACCATTGTTTATATTATCATGGGTTGGCTTTGTGTCATTGCCTTTAAACCGCTCGTAAATAGTCTTGGAACCATCGGCACGTGGTTATTAGCATTAGGTGGCATTTCCTATACAATCGGTGCTTTCTTCTATAGCCTAAAGAATGTTAGATTTATGCATGTAGTTTGGCATCTTTTTGTCATGTTAGGCGCAATTTTAATGTACTTTTCCGTTTTGTACTACACATAATAAAACAAACAAACATCTAGGAGATGTCCTAGATGTTTGTTTTTCTATACAGCAATTGGTGCTTTGATGGTTGGATAAGGATCATAGCCTTCTATTTTGATATCTTCCATCGTAAAATCAAAAATATCTTTCTTATCTGGATTTAACCACAATGTAGGCAAAGCACGTGGGGTACGTGAAAGTTGTTCTTTCATTTGCTCAAAATGATTAGTATAAAGATGAGCATCTCCCAATGTATGAATAAATTCGCCGACCTGTAATCCAGTTTGGTGTGCAATCAAATGGGTTAATAAAGCATAACTGGCAATATTAAATGGTACACCTAAAAAGACATCCCCACTTCTTTGATATAACTGACAACTCAACTTCCCATCTGCCACATAAAATTGAAATAACGTATGGCAAGGTGGTAAGGCCATTGAAGGAATATCTTCAGGATTCCAGGCTGATACAATCAATCTCCTGGAATCTGGGGTATTTTTTATTTGTTCGATTACGTCACTCATTTGATCAATGACTTCGCCACGACTCGTTTGCCAGTGACGCCATTGATACCCATAAACCTTCCCTAAATCACCAAATTTTTGTGCAAAAGCATCGTCCGTTAAAATACGTTGACAAAAATCTGCAAGTTGTGCTTGATAGACTTGATTAAATGCCTCATCAACTAAGCAACGACGACCAAAATCAGTCATATCTGGGCCTTGATAATCTGGACTTTCAACATAATTTTTAAAGGCCCATTCATCCCAAATATGATTGTTATACTCTAAAAGAAAACGTATATTAGTATCGCCTTTTAAAAACCATAATAATTCACTTTTAATCAAACCAAAAGGAACCCGCTTCGTTGTTAACAAAGGAAAACCCGCAGCTAAATCAAACCGCATTTGATAACCAAAAATGCTCTTAGTTCCTGTGTTGGTACGGTCATTTTTGATATGTCCTTCATTTAATATTTTTTGTCCTAAATCCAGATATTGTTTCACTTTATCCACCTCTTAATCATTGGCAAACTCACTTAAATATTCCCAACGTTCATATTTTTCATCTAATTGACTTTGATTTTCATCTAACTGTTTTTGCAAATCTTGTAGACGAGTAAAATCATCACCACAAGTAAGCATTTCAGATTCTATTTGACGAATTGTTTCTTCTATCGTAGCAATCTCTTCTTCAATTGTCTCCCACTCTTTTTGCTCCATATAAGTTAGTTTCTTTTTCACCTTTTCCTTTTGAGGAGATGGTGTAGCCTCTTGTTTGACAGTTGATTGATTTTTAAGTGCTACATTTTGTGCTTGTTCATCCAAATAATCCGAAATTTTACCATAATAAAATTCAAGCTGACCCTTACCATTAAAAATTAGTTGCTTTTCGGCTACTTTATCTAGGAAGTAGCGATCATGAGAAACAGTAATTACAGCTCCTGGAAATTGTTGTAAATAATCTTCCAAAATAGTTAATGTTTCAATATCTAAATCATTTGTTGGTTCATCGAGCAAAAGTACATTAGGCTGTTGCAACAACAATCGTAACAAGTACAGACGTCGTTTTTCTCCACCAGATAGCTTGCCAATAAGCGTTCCATGCATATAACGAGGAAATAAAAACCGTTCTAATAATTCAGCGACACTCATACTGCTACCATTGGCTAAGCGAGCTTCTTCAGCATATTCTTGTAAATAGGCAATCATCCGTTTGTTAGGATCCATTTCCTCATTTTGTTGTGTATAATAAGCTAAGCGTACTGTTTCTCCGACAATTAATTCACCACTGGTTAAAGCTAAGCGACAAGCAAGCACATTTAAAAGACTTGATTTACCAGCACCATTTTTTCCCGTAATGCCTAAACGTTCTTTTGACTGAATCAATAAATCTAAATCTGAAAATAAAGTTTGTTCGCCAAGTGTAAGACTCGCGTGTTTGAGTTCTAATACCTTTTTGCCTAAACGAGTTGTTACAAAATTCATTTCAATCGATTCTTTTGTTTGCACTTGATGTAGATTTTCTTTCAAATTTTCAAAACGATTGATGCGGGCTTGTTGTTTGGTTGTTCTAGCTTTAGCCCCAGCTCGCATCCAAGCCAATTCTTGCTTATATAATTGCATTCGTTTATTTTCTTGATCTTGTGCAATACGGTCTAATTCTGCACGTTGGCTCACATAAGACTCGTAATTACCGATATACTCCGTTAATTGACCATGAGCTAATTCAAAAATACGATTGGCTACGCGATCTAAAAAGTACCGGTCATGGGTAATCACAACAAGAGCCCCTTTATATTGCGCTAAATAATTTTCTAACCAGGAAATAACCTCATAATCAAGATGGTTCGTTGGTTCATCTAGAAGTAATAAGTCAGGTTCATCGATTAAGACCTGGGCTAATCCAACGCGTTTTTGTTGTCCCCCTGATAATGAGCCAAATGTTTGCTGTAAATCATAAATACCAAGTTTACTTAAGACAATCTTCGCATTCGTATCTACTTGCCAGGCGTCTAATTCATTCATCTTTTGTTCAGCCTGGGTAAAACGTTGTTGCGCACTGGCTAGATTAGGCTGCTGATTGAGTAAGAACAAGGCATTTTCATACTCCTTAACCGCCTGAACTTGTTTACTATCCCCTTTAAAAATTACATCCAACACGGTTAATTCATCTGGAAAACTCGTTTCTTGAGATAAATAACCAATCGTATAATCATTAGGCTTAGTAAAAACTTCTTGATCACCATCAGCAAAATCTATCCCTGCTAGAATCGATAACAAACTACTTTTACCAGTACCATTTACCCCAATGAGTCCGATTCGATCTTTTTCATGTATCAAAAAGGATAGTTGATTGAATAAAATCTTTTCGCCATAAGTTTTCGTTAGACCTTCAACTTTTAACTCTTTCAAAAAATCACTCCTACTTCACATGATAGGTATCAACATATGCATCAATAATTTCCTTGGCTACTGTTAAGTTCGGATGTCCAGCTTTTTCATCTAATTGCGGAATCATTACCGCCAAACAAACTTGAGCATCATCGGTTGGCCCATAAACAACCACATTTAAGTTCACAACATCAATCAATTTTCCATTATCAGTAACCGTTGTTTCAGCTGTCCCTGTCTTAGCCGCTAAATCCATTTTAGCACTTCTTAAAGCCGTTGCCGTAGTGAAAGCATTGGTTCCGTGAACAGCATCATAAAACCCACTACGAATAATATTTAATTGTTCATTCGTAATATCGACTTTATTTAATACTTTACCTTTTATCTCTTTAACTTTATCGCCTAGTTCACCTTCTGCATTATTGTTATAAATTGCTTCAACGATATGCGGTTCAATACGATTTCCACCATTAGCAATCGTTGCGACATATTGTGCCAATTGCATCGTAGTATAAGTATCAAACTGACCAAAAGCCAAGTCTAGAATTTTACCACCGTCATTATTTTTTTCAGATAATTGATCAATGCTTGGTTGAATCCCACTACTTTCTTTTGGTAAATCAATACCAGTCTTCACGCCCATTCCATAAGAGGCAAAGGCATTACGCAAAGCTTCATAGGCTGAGGCTTGGTTTTTAATGAGCGGTAAACTAATATTATATTGATATTCAATGCCCATTAATTTTAAAGCAACTTTCATCATATAACTGTTAGATGAAAGTTCTAAAGCTTTTTCAGCAGTTAAATTCATATTTGCATAGCCAGAACGGTTGAAAATAGAGGTTTTAGGTGCCGTACCTTGAATATAAATAGGCTCATCCAGTAAAGTCTGATTTCCAGAAATAACCCCTTTTTGCCATCCCGCTGTTAGAGTACCTGCTTTGACGACAGATCCTGGTACAAAAGCATTCATGTACGTTCCAATGGCGTTTTCTTCAATTGATTTAGAAGCAATTTCATGATAATACCCACTCATAGCCAAAATACCACCATTATTCGGATTCATTACAACGGCATAAATCCCTGGGGAATAAGTCGCAAAACCACTGTCTACCAATGATTGATAGTTACGTTTTAAGATTTCGTCCACTTTTTCCTGGAATTTAGCATTAATAGATAGAACCACATTATCACCTTTTGCACCGGTTGAAACCTCTTTTTTACTGGTGATATTTCCTTTACCGTCAACAGAAATTTCATATTTTGATTTTTTACCTTGTAAGTACTCTTCATAACTTTTTTCAATAAAACTAGTTCCTACACGGTCATTACGAGCATACCCTTTTTTCAGATAGCTATCGACTTCTTCAGCTGGTAACCCTTGTTTTTCTGTAGAGACTTTACCAATCAAGCTCTTTAAACTACTTTGTGCGAGAATTTCACGGTTCCAGTCATTTCCTGTAGATATTCCTGGTAAATCAGTCGCGTGTTCCGCCACAACAGCTAATTCTTGATCAGTAACTCCTTCATTTTTAACATAAACTGTACCAAGTGATTGGGCTGCATTCATCTTTTTAAAAATAGTAGCAATTTTAAGTTGAGTATCATCAAAATTCAGCTGATCAGCAGGGACTAATTCAACCATTTTTGCATATTGTTTGCTGTTGTCTAACGCTTTTTCTTTTTTAGTTAGCCGACTTTGAATCTGCTTTAAATGTGCTTTATCAGCTAAATAAAAATCTCTTTTATCACGATCTGTTAAGTTATCATCAATTGGCATATCTATGTATTGACTCAGTTTTGTTGCTAAGTCTAAGATTTCCGCAGCAGACATATTAACACCACGTGTAAAAGTAATAGAAGGAGAAGCCGAGTTAGTTGCTAATAATTGCTTTTCAGAGTCATAGATACTTCCTCTAGGTGCGCTTTCGGAAACTTCAATCGTACTTAACGCATTGATTTTACTCGTATATTTATCATTATTCGCCAATTGCAGCACGCCCAGACGAGAAATCAATGCAACAAAAAGAATAAAAATTAAGAAATATAAAAAATTTAATCGAAAAGGAATATGAGATTTCTTTATGTTTTTCAAAATAAAACGCTCCTTGAAATAAACTTGCTCTTTTATTCTACCCTAAAATATATCTAGATAGCCAAATGTCACGCAACTTTAAAGAAAGTTTACAACATTCGTTTCATATCTTTATATTCTATCATATTTACAGCAAAAAAGATGAAAATTAGCTAAAATATTAGCAAAAATTGTTATCTAGCCTTTAATGACATAATAAAAAGCAACCTAGAGATTAATCTAGATTGCCTTAAATATTATTCATTTGTTGCAACGTTTTGTGCTTCTACTTGATACTCACTGCCATCTTCTTGATAACCATTGTCATCATATGCTTCTTCTGAGGTTTGCTCTGAAACATCTGCAGAAATTTCAGTTGTACTTGAAGAAGTTGTTTGGGTTTCAGACGCTTGTTTTTTAGCTGTATCGTCATCCACAAGAGGCTCATCTTCATCATCATATAATTGTTTTTCAATGTAGCCATCAGAATAACCATCAGAGATTGGTAATTCTGATCTAGTTGGTAATCCAAGCTCAGATTTGATTAAGTTTTGAATATTTAATAAACGATGCTTACCAACTACTTGATAATAGACATCCGTCATCCAATCAGGCTCAATCCCACTTAATTGATAACTTTTAATATTATCTAAGGCTGGCACATAGTTTTTAGAAATATCCATCAATTGGTCCCAAGAAAGATTTGTCGAACAATTATTTTCAACTGCTTTTAGAATCTTTTTATACTTAGTAACACCATCTAAACCAATGACTTTATTAACAATTTTAGTTACGACTTCACGTTGACGACGCTGACGACCAATATCCCCTTCTGGATCTTCATAACGCATCCGAGCATAGGCTAATCCAGATTCACCATTTAAATGATGTTTGCCTTTAGGAACGTGCACACCATCAAGTGTAAAATCAATCTTATTGTCTACAGTGATACCACCCACTGCATCGATTAAATCACTTAAACCAGTAAAGTTAATGGCAATATAATGATCAATTGGGACATCTAATAAATATTCAATGGAATTTAAAGACATCTTTACGCCACCAAAAGCATAAGCATGATTTAATTTATCATAAGTATCATAGCCAACGATTTTAGTATAAATATCACGGTCAATACTTACTACTGTAGTTTTTTTCTGTCTAGGATTAAGTGTAACAATCATCATCGTGTCACTACGACCTTGTTCAGTACGTCCTAGCCCACCAGTATCAAGTCCAAGTAAAGCAATCGTAATTGGATCACGATCTTCATAACTAATGGCCTTTTCTCGTTTTGGCGAAGTTGCACGTTCAATCTTTTTACTAATTGCATTAAAAGTAGCATTGGCATCTTTGTAGGCAAAAGCAGCCCAAACCGTCGCACTAGTTACGACAACTGCAATCACTCCTAATATTGCAATAATAATTTTTTGATATAATTTCATAATACACCTCTAAAATACCTTAACAGTTGGTATTTAATAAAAGAAACTTACTTATTTCCTTGATATCACCTTATCATTTAAAGGTACACATCACATAGATTTTGCCATAACTTATATAATTGAGCAACACCTCACATATTTTATTACAAAAATTTAAAGAAAAAGAAATATTCGCAATGTTAAAAACTGATATACTTTGCCAAAAAAAGAGAATGATAGATTGGCCATCTACGGCTTTCCTATCATTCCCATTATTTACTATCAGTTAAAATTATAATTTCACAACTTCAGCTGCTTGCGGACCACGCGCACCTTCAACAATTGTAAAAGATACTTCTTGTCCTTCTTCTAATGATTTATAGCCTTCTGATTGAATCGCAGAAAAGTGTACAAAAACGTCTTCTCCTTGATCGTTTGTAATAAAGCCAAAACCTTTTTCATTATTGAACCATTTGACTGTTCCGTGTTCCATGAAAGAATAACCTCCAAAAATTCATTCAGACAAAAACTGTCTTGCTAAAATTATACCATAACTGAAAACGTTCGCAAGTTAAAATTTATAGATGCGCCAACAATTTCTCTTGATTCACCTTTGGAAAGTGATTCATCAATTCATGAATTTGTTTCAATACAATAGGCATCAAATCAGCAACATCATTTTCTATCTGTAAAACAAGTAAGGGTTCATGCAAACTAAGTCGTAATAAAAACCAGCCATCTCCATAATTATCTCTTAAATTAAAACGAACGCCTTCATGATTTTCTAAGTCAATTATAAAGCCTGGAATCTTAATCTCTTGGAAATATCGAATGACTTCTAGCCCTAACTTTTTAAAATCTGCAGCTTCTAGTTTAAAGCGTACTTCTAGCGTTTCTGCAGGTTGTTTTAAATCCGCAATCAAATCATCTAGAGTGCGATTTGCTACTACTAATTTAGGTAAAAGCATTAATACTTTAGCAATCACATAGGCGCCATCATCTAAAAAATAATTTTCTTTGAATGCTGCATGTCCGCTTGTCTCAATTGCGAGTTGACAATCAATCCCTTCTTTATTTAAATCAATCGCCTTATTAATCACATTGCGATAACCTGAAATATAGCGCACTTGATGGCCACCTAGTGATTCAATAAAAACTTTTAAATGACTGCTCGTCGGTGAGTTTGTGACGATACTTGTACCAGGGTGTTCTTGGATAATCATTTGGCTTAAAACAGCAATCAAATTATTACGATTTAAAAAAGTGCCAGTCTTTGTAACTAGTGCACTGCGATCAACATCGGTGTCAAAAATAACTCCTAAATCTGCTTGATTGGTTAATACAGCTTGACGAATACTAGTCATGGCTTCTTTATTATCAGGATTTGGAATATGGTTAGGAAAATGACCATCTGGATTTAAGAACTGCGAACCCGAAGTATCCGCACCTAAAACTTGTAGCACCTTTTCTGCAAAGAAGCCACCTGCACCATTTCCTGCATCTACTAAAATATGTAAACCTGAAAGCGGCTGTTCTTGCTTCGTTGCGTTTTGAATTTTTTGCACTAAAAATCTGGCATATGGTGTGATCAAGTCTGCTAGGCGAGTAGTACCTTGACTGAGACTATAGGAAACCTTTGATTGACTAAGCGCTAGAATATTTTGAATATCTGCTTTTTCCACGCCTCCTTGGTTGGTAAAAATTTTAATTCCATTATAATAATAAGGTAAATGGCTAGCCGTCAACATCACTGAAATATCACATGTAAACTGTTCAAATTGGGTTGCCATAAACATCGCGGGTGTCGTAGCCATACCAAAATCAATCACTTCTACTCCATAATCAATAAAGGTATCAATCATGGCTTGTTTGAGACTTGGACCAGTTAAACGACTGTCACACCCAAGACCAATTGTTAATTTTGTGGGAATTTGACCAATTTTATCAGCATACCAATTTAATATTCCTTGTGCAACCATCATGGCTTGAATTGGTGTCAGGTTCGCCTTTAATTCATCTGTTGTCATCGCAATGCCGCGAATATCAGAACCATTTTGTAAAGCTAAGATATCATCCATTCTAATCACTCCAAATCGATTAATACAATTTTAATAGCGGTTTCATTTTAACATAAGCAAAAACATTTGAACAGCCTATTTTAGTACAATTTACTTAAATAGTAATAAAAAAAGTGAGAGGCGCTTTTTGCTTAGCCTCCCACTCGGAACTCAAATGATATTATTTTGCAGCTAAATAATTTTCGTTGGCTTGTTCCCAGTTTACTACATTCCAAAATGCATCAATGTAGTTAGGACGAACATTCCGATAATTTAAGTAATAAGCATGTTCCCAAACATCAAGTCCAACAACTGGTGTTTTTCCTTCCATTAATGGTGAATCTTGATTTGCAGTAGAGATTATAGCTAATTTACCATTATCGACAACTAACCAAGCCCAGCCTGAACCAAAACGACTTGCTGCAGCAGCTTTAAATTGTGCCTTGAATTCATCGAAGCTACCAAAAGTTTCGTCAATAGCAGCTTTTAATTCACCGACAGGCGCACCTTGACCATTTGGTGTCATAATTTTCCAGAAGAATGAATGGTTTGCGTGTCCACCACCATTATTAATAACAGCTTGGCGAATATCAGCAGGTACTTCATTAATACCAGCTAATAAGTCTTCAATAGATTTTTCTGGTAACTCTGGATGTTTTTCTAAAGCCGCATTTAAATTTGTTACATAAGTGTTATGATGTTTTTCATGATGTAGATGCATTGTTTCTTCATCGATTGTAGGTACTAATGCATCATAGGCATAAGGTAATTTTGGTAATTGATAAGTCATATTCAAGACCTCCTAAAATTGTTTACATGCAAAGAGTAACAAAACTTGTGAAATAGCGCAAAACATATGCTCATAAAACTTAATTTTATATTGTATTTATTGATTTTAATCGGCTAATGCTTGTTAATTGGAATAAACTTAGGTAAAATAATAACAATAAATCAAGTGAGGAGTTTTTATACAGAATGATTCAAATATTGAAAGATTCAATGGTTCATTTCAATCAAATAAAGGAAGTCAAAAAATTACCCTTTGGCAAGCTTATTAGTTATTTACTTTTATTAAGTCTATTAATGTCCTTACCTTTGGCTGCTCAGGTAAAAGAAGTTTTCCATTCCATTAAACAAGATAGTCTTACAATTGTTTCACACTTGCCTGATTTTAGTATTAAAAATGGTAAACTGCAACTACATGATAAAAATGAAAAAGGCTTTATCTATCAAACTGATACCGTCATTTTTACGTTTGACCCTGAAGCTAAGAGAACCAAAAAGGAAATCACCAATGATCGCCTGGGAAATTTTATTAGTGCTGGATTAACCAAAGATGAGCTATTAATTGGTTTTCCTAGTACAGAGCTCACAAGTAATTTATTAGGTGGTAATAAGTTGACCATTTCCTACCATAATCCACTATTGGATGGTATCACCAGTCAACAAATCAAAAAAGAAGTAAAGAACAGTCAATTTCCAATCTGGATGTATGTATTAATTATCTTACTTGTTTTATATCCAGCTTTTGTTAATTTAGCAATTAATCTCTTTACTGTTGCACTGATTGGCAACATTTACAGTCATATGATTCGTTGTAAAAATGGTTTTCTCGACAATTTAAAAATGATGATTGCTTGTGCTAGTCTGCCGGTCTTATTGTCACTTATCATCAGTTTTATTTATCCTGAATTTGATACAGGATTGTTTATTACCTTGGGAAGTTTCTTTATTTTTACGCAAGCTTTAAAGGATGAAACAAAAATAAAGCTAAAATAAAAATCGTTTCTATTCTTCTAAATAAGAGGAATAGAAACGATTTTTTTAATTAATAAACTCATAGGATGGCTCATCTAATTTTTCATCATAATTCACGACCAACTGATAGCCATCAAAAAACCACTGATCATCTTCTTCAATAAAATAGGTGAGATCATCTACTGTCACTTGGACCAATGGACGATTAGGTGTATCGACACTCATCCCAACTGAAAATCCTTCATGAACCGGGGTACTACCATAGACTTTTCCAAAAAAACGGATGCCTTGTCCAGGATTTAGGATAATCTCCTTTTTAAACCATTCATGTGCTTTTGGTGAAATCGTTAATTCCATCAAAAAACCTCCTAATCATTAAGTTTTTCATCAAGATTATCAACGTTTACAGTACTACCAATTACTAACAAATTATCATTTTCGCATACAATTTCGTTAGCAGGAGGTGAAACAACCACTTGACCATCCGCACGACGAATAGCAACAACTGTTAAGCCAAATCGTTGACGGAAATTCACTTCGATAAGGGATTTATTAAAGAATTTAGGATTAGATACTTTAATCTCTGCCAACGAAAACTCATCAGATAGCTCAATAAAATCTAAAATATTTCTTGAGACCAAGTTATGAGCAATTCTTACCCCCATATCACGTTCAGGATGGACCACGCGATCAGCTCCAACTCGCTCTAGTACTTTTGCGTGATATTCATTTTGCGCTTTAGCCAAAACATTGGGAACACCCATTTCTTTAACCATCAATGTTACTAAAATACTAGCTTGAATATCCTCACCAATAGCGACGATAACATGGTCAAAGTTACGAATCCCTAAAGAGCGTAAAGTACTTTCATCTTGCGCATTTCCTACTACTGCATGCGTTGCGATATTCATATATTCATTTACACGTTCTTCATTGGAATCAATGGCTAAAACTTCTTGTCCTGATTCTACCAAAGTACGACAAATACTGCCACCAAAACGACCTAACCCAATGATTGCATAATTTTGTTTCACCTTTATGATACCTTCTTTCTTACTTTACCAAGCCATGTTTAAATGCATAGATTGCTGCTTGTGTGCGATCTTCCACACCTAATTTAGCTAAAATATTCGATACATGTGTTTTAACAGTTTTCAATGTAATAAACAGTATTTCTGCGATTTCTTGATTACTTTTACCTTGCGCAATCAAATCTAAGACTTCACGTTCCCGATTTGTTAACTCTTCATATAAAAAGTATTGATTGGCATAATCTTGATTTTGAATTTTTTCACTGACTTCTTCTTCAATTACCCGTTCGCCGACAATTGTTTTACGAACCGCTTCAGCAATTTCCTGTGCTGAAGAAGTTTTTAATAAATAGCCACTCGCTCCGGCTTGAATCGCTGGAAATACTTTTTCATCATCTATATAGCTCGTAACGATGAGAATTTTTGCTTGAGGCCACTGAGCTAAAATTTCTTTAGTTGCGGTAATACCATCCATATTATCCATGACTAAATCCATTAGAATAACATCTGGACGAAGTGATAAGGCTTTTTCTACCCCCTCTTGACCATCGCTTGCTTCCCCGACAACTTCAATATCTGGTTGAATACTTAAATACGTAGAAACACCTAAACGAACCATCTCATGGTCATCAACTAATAATACTTTTATCATTTCATCACCCCATTATCAATTAAAGGAATTTTTATTTCAATGCTTGTTCCTTGATTTATGATACTTATTATTTTGACTGTTCCCCCCACACTCGAAATACGTTCCTTTACATTTAACAATCCATAACTTCCAGCTTTTTTCTTAGAGGTATCAAACCCTACGCCATCGTCTTGTAACCTTAAAACTAATTGTTTCGCTGATTGATTTAAATAAAGTTCGAGCTCAGAAGCTTTTGCATGACGCAAAGTATTGGATAATAATTCTTGCACCACACGGAACAATTCATTTTCAATAGACGGTTGAATGGATACTTCATCCACCACATAGATTATCTTCAATTCAACTTTTGATTGTAACTCTACTAATAACTGTTCAATTCCTTGTTTTAAACTACGTCCTTCCAAATTAATTGGTCTTAAATGTAATAACAAAGCACGCATCTCGGATTGAGCCATAGATAGTATTTTGGCGACCATTTGAATTTGTTTAGAAAAATCCGTGATATTTTCTCCGTGTTCAATGGTTTCATTTAACGCAGACATAATCATCATAGCAGCAAATAATTGTTGAGAAACAGAATCATGAAGTTCTCTAGCTAAGCGATGACGTTCATTTTCAAGAATTTCTTCTTTACTTTCCCCTTCAAGCAACTCTTGTTTTTGATGCTCTGTTTGCAAGTCTAAGGTCATAATCTGAATTTGCTTTTGGATTTCATTTAAGCTTTCAAGAATCTCTTTTTGATGATAATTTTCAACTTTTGTTAATTTATTAAATGCTAAAGGCTGAAATTCATCAACACGTGCTTCCTTAATTTTTTTGACTTGTTGCTCAATTGGATCTAATAAACCTTTTTGCTTGAAAAAATAAATTAAACACATCGCTATTGCTAATAGAATCGCTAATAGCGCAATATAAACAATAATAGGTACAAATAATATTTTGGCAGATAATATCCGTAGCATCCATTGCTTATTCCCTTGAGCAAAAAAATAGGCAAATAATACAAAAATGAAGCTCCAAAAGAAAGTTAATGAAAGGTAAGCGACCCAGCGAAGAATTTTAGACTTACTCATACGCGAATCACCTCTAAATCACCCATAATCACATTAGAAATAATTTTAATCTTTCGTTCACTCTCAGCATATTTCATATCATGGATTTTTACTTCTTCAGCATTTAGCGAATAATGGTATTGTTGGAAATGAAATTCACCACGAAAAGCCTCATGTAAGATATCAATCTGAATGCCCTGTGGTACTAAAATCCGAGTACGACCAAAACCTTTGCGTAATACAATGACATTTTTGCCCTTAGGTAAAATCGTATTTCCTAAATCAATAATTGAATCACCAGCAAAAATCGTTAAATTAATATCATCAAATTCAAAAACTTCATTACCAATCATTTGGATACCGATGTAGCTTTTTTTACTAATAAATTCTTTTTCTTCACTTGGTTCTTTTGTTTGGACCATAATGATATTTTTTTTACGCCAAAACAATAGATTGCCATAATCCAAATCAACGATTTCAAAGCCTTTAATCCCAATAAATAAGACAATAAAAACTAGCATTAGCCAAAAGGCATAACTATTAATCAGGCTGATAAAAATGAGAACAAGCCCCAACCATAATAACAAATTTGTATTTTTTCCTTTTTTACGACGTAGGTAGTGTAAAAATAAGCTTAAAGTCCCTAAAATTAAGATTACCGTTAAGCTAGAATCTTCCACAATTTGCCAGATAGAAAGAATCAATAACAAAATATTGACAATAAAGAAAAAACGCCAGGCACTAAGTTTCAACTGCATACCTCCTTATAATATAGAAAGGTACCATCGACTAGCGATAGTACCCTTTAATCATTACTATTTCACAGAAATAATTTTTACCAAGAAGTCGCCACCTGGTGTTGAAATATTTACTTCATCATTCACTTTTTTGCCAATTAAAGCTTGAGCAATAGGTGAATCATTGGAAATTTTACCAGCAAAAGGATCAGATTCAGCACTTCCAACAATGGTATACTCTTCTTCTTCTCCATCAGGCAACTCTTTAAAGACAACCGTTTTACCAATTGAAACTTCATCTTGAGCAACATTGTCGTTATCTATAATCTGTGCAAAACGAATCATGTTTTCTAAAGTAGTAATTCGACCTTCTACAAAAGCTTGTTCATCTTTTGCAGATTCATACTCTGAGTTTTCAGATAAGTCACCAAAACTACGCGCGATTTTAATACGCTCAATAATTTCACCGCGTTTAACTGTTTTTAATTCTTCTAATTCACGTTCTAATTTTTCTTTCCCTTCTTGTGTCATTGGATATACTTTTTCTACCATCTATTATTCTCCTTTATTGTACATCATTGTTATTGATTCACATATTTTTCAACTAAAGCATTGTGTTCTTCTAATGTTTTAGCAAAATATACTTGTCCTGTTTTCACATCAGCAACAAAATATAGATAATCATTTTGAATTGGATTTAAGACTGCTTGGATTGCCTTTTCTCCTGGGTTATTAAACGGTCCAGGTCCATATCCTGTATTCAAATATAAATTATAAGGTGAATCTATTTGAGTGTCCTTAATTGTAACAGTTTCTTTCGTTTCATTCAATGCATATAGCACAGAAATATCAGATTGTAATGGCATATTTTGCGCTAGACGATTATAAAATACCTGTGCAATATTTTTGCGATCCGTATCGCTGACACCTTCTTTTTCGACTAAAGAAGCTAATGTTAGCACTTGTTGAACCGTCATATTTTTTGCCGCAATAGTATCATAATAATTTTGCATTACCGCATCCGTCTTGGCGATCATTTGCCCCACTAAATCTTTCAAGGTCATTTTATTGAGATAATCATAAGTTGCTGGGAATAAATAACCCTCTAAACGATATCGAACATCGGTAGCACTTGCCGCAGACTCTAATAACTTAGGATATTTAGCTTGCATCTCTTGGAAGAATTGATCATCTTTCATCAAAGCAAGAAAGTCTTTTTTACCTAATTTCGTTTTATCAGCCAACTTATCTGCTATTTGTTCAATAGTAAAACCTTCTGGAATGGTCAACTTCGCATCAGCCACACTTAAACCATTGCCACCTTGCAACTTCTTACTAATCCCATCAAGCGTCATACTTGGACTTAATTTATACGTTCCGGCTTGAAAACCAGTTAAATTATTAAACTTTGTATAGTAGTTAAATACTAAACCGCTCTTGATAATGTGCCCTTTTTCTAAAATTTCACCAATTTGTTTATTGGAAGAGCCTGTTGGAATTGTGATCTCTATCTTTTCATTGCTTTGTGGATCTAGCGGATTAAGGCTCGATTGGACATAGCGAAAGACTGTAAAGCCTAAAATAGAAATAATCAAAACTAATACAACGACAACAATCGTAACTATTTTATTCACAATGCGGTCTTCCGTATTTCGTCGACTAATTCGGCGTTCCTTTTTCTGTTTTGCACGAGCAGTTGCAGAAGTTCTACTCATCTGTGAACGATTATCCTGACTCGTAGACGGATTGGTGGTCGTCGGCTTTTTTTGTTGATTTGTTGAATTCAAATCTACGCCTCCTTAATATACTTAACTTGCTTTATTATACACGATACATTTTGATTTTAAAACCTATTTTGATTTTTTAAAAATAATCAATTTACTAAAGATATAATTCGATAAAATCACAATAAACTGGGAAACAAATTTTGCAATGAAATCACTTGTCTTTAATATTTCCAAACAAAAAGATAACGAACCCATATCAAAGCCCAATGTTAAAATACGTGCAGCAAAAAATAAAAATAATTCTTTTAAATTTTGCTTAAAGGCTTTCCCTCTAGATTCAAAAACATATAGCTTATTAGTAATATAGGCAAAAAGTACTGAAAGTATCCAAGCAATTAAATTAGCCAAAATATAGTTAAGATGTAATAAATCTTTGAACAAGAAGTAGGCAATAAAATTAACAACAAAAGTACAACCGCCAAAGAATAGGTAAGAAAAAACTTCCCAAAGATTTTTTTCTTCTAAATATTGCTTTAATTTTTTTGTATAAGTCATGTCAAAACTCCACTTTATTCGTACCAGACTATTGTAGCGAATGAATAAAGAAAAGGCAATCATTATTTAGAAAGTTTTAATCTTTCCGCTTTTATTCCAAAAAAACCGACCTACATCTGGTAAGTCGGTAACTGCTGTCTTATGGATAAATACGATTTAATAAACGTGGGAATGGAATAGCTTCACGCACATGGTCAATCCCTGCAATCCAAGTAACTGTACGTTCTAAACCTAAACCAAAACCAGAATGTGGAACTGTTCCATATTTACGTAAATCTAGATACCATGAATATTCTTCTTCATTTAAGCCAGCTTGACGAATTTGCTCTAACAAGTAATCGTAATCCGTTGCTCTTTCAGAACCACCAATAATTTCACCGTAACCTTCTGGCGCAATTAAATCGGCACATACAACAACATCATCTCTTGTTGGATGTGGTTTCATATAGAATGGTTTAATGGCTTTAGGATAGTTCATGATAAACACTGGTTGTTCGAATGAATTTGCGATAAAGGTTTCATGTGGTGAACCAAAATCATCCCCCCACTTAATGTCATCAAAACCATTTGCTTGTAATCGTTCAATCGCTTCATCATAGCTAATACGTGCATATGGTAGTTTGGTATATTTTTCTAATACGCTACGATCACGACCTAAAACATGTAAAGCATAATCACAATGATCTAAAACATTTTGTACTAAGTATGCAACATATTGTTCTTGAATCTCTAAACTTTCTTCTTGATGCATAAAGGCCATTTCTGGTTCAATCATCCAGAATTCAATCAAATGACGACGTGTTTTTGATTTCTCAGCACGGAAAGTTGGGCCAAATGAGAAGACTTTGCCCATTGCCATTGCTGCAGCTTCCATATATAGCTGACCTGATTGAGATAGATAGGCTTTATGATCAAAGTAGTTTGTTTCAAATAAATCCGTAGTCCCTTCTGGAGCGGATCCGGTTAGAATTGGTGGATCTACTTTTACAAAACCATGATTATTGAAGAATTCATAAGAAGCTCGAATAATTTCATTACGAATTTGCATAATGGCATGTTGTCTTGAAGAACGCAACCATAAATGACGATGATCCATTAAAAAGTCTGTTCCGTGTTCTTTCGGTGTAATTGGATATTCATGGCTTTCTCCAATCACTTCAATATCTGTAATCCCTATTTCATAACCAAATTTTGAACGAGAATCTTCTCTAATCTCACCAGTAACCCAGACAGAAGTTTCCTGATTTAGTCCTTTTGCTAATTGAAATACTTCTTCAGGCACTTCACTTTTAACTACTACTCCTTGAAAATAAGCAGTTCCGTCTCTTAGTTGTAAGAAAGCAATTTTACCACTTGAGCGTTTATTTGCTACCCAAGCACCAATCTTGACAACTTCCCCAACGTGCTCTTTTGAATCAACAATTTGAATTTGTTTCACGAGAGTCTCTCCAATCTATACTAACAATTATATATTAACGCATCTATTGCATTTTACTTTCGACAAATGCTTTGATACGTTGTGAACTTTTTTCTAAAGTAGCCCAGTCTGTTGCATAACTGATACGAATATATTGGTCCATTCCAAATCCCGCACCCGTCACAACAGCAACATGTGCTTCGTTTAATAAATCTTCTACAAAACTGGTAGCTTCTTGATACCCACAATTTTTTAAAGTTTCACTTATATTAATAAAGAAATAAAAGGCTGCTTGTGGTTTTTGGACCTTAAAGCCTGGAATTTCACACAATAATGGATATAAACGGTTTAATCTTTCTTCAAAAACTAAACGCATTTCCTCTACGGACACTTGACTTCCAGTTAAAGCCTCAACAGCCGCATATTGACTAACCGCTGTTGGATTACTTGTTGATTGACTAGCTAGGCGAATCATTCCTTGTATGATTTCTTCATCCCCTACAGCAAAACCAATGCGCCAACCCGTCATAGCATATGTTTTAGATACCCCATTAATCACAATAGTATTTTGACGGATTTCTGGTGTTAGCATCGCCATGGAAGTGAATTGATTATCACCATAAATCAAGCGGCCATAGATATCGTCTGCAACAATTAATACTTTATTTTTAACCGCCCATTGTCCAATCGTTAATAATTCTTCTTTTGAATAAATCATTCCCGTTGGATTAGAAGGCGAATTAATGATAATCGCTTTTGTACGTTTCGTCAAGACTTCATCCAAGTGCTCAACGGTAACTTTAAAGCCTTTTTCTTCATCCGTCTTGGCAAAAACAGGGACACCAGAAGCCAAACGCACTTGTTCTGCGTAACTTACCCAATAAGGAACCGGAATAATGACTTCATCCCCTTCATCCAAAATCGTTTGGAAAAGTAAGTATAATGCAAACTTTGCGCCATCGGTTACAATTGTTTGATTGACCGAATAATCTAACCCATAATTATCCTTCATGTAAGCGACGATAGCTTGACGGAGTTCAGGAATACCTGCAGATTGTGTGTAAAAACTAGCCTCACCTGATTGAATCGCAGCAATGGCAGCCTCTTCAATATTTTTAGGTGTGACAAAATCAGGCTGACCAACTGTTAAACTTAGAACATCTAGACCTTGTGCTTTTAATTCTTTTGCTCTTGCCGCCGCTTGCAAAGTTACTGACGGCGCTAAATTTTGGACCTTTGTAGATAATTTCATTTTCCTCATCCTTTTTATATTTTTTATCCAACAATTCATAAACCTTAAGTATTTTCAATTGCTTGACCAGATTTAAAGTCAAACAAATAATACTGATTCTGTTTTGAAACGATTTCCCAGACAATATGTTTTTTGTATAAACCAAGGGTGGCTTTTAATATGGTCTGATTTGGATGGACTTTTGCAAAGACTTGACGAATTTCATCTTCATTATATCCATCTTTTTGATTCACCACTTGTACTTTGCCGCCTTTTTGCGCAATAATGACATATCTTGCTTCACCCTTTGCGTCTTTTCCACCCACTGAGAAATAAGTATTTTGGCGATTAAACCAATAAAAGTCATCTACTTGATCTAATCTACCATACTGTGTTGCAATTTGTATTGCTTCACTTCTGGCGTGTCGATAGGATTTGGTTGCTTTCAAGTAAAATATGCTCGTAAATAAGATAACACCCAGCATAATATATATACCTATTATCAATATTTGATTTATACGTTTTTCACGTGCATCTTCAGCATGCAAATTTTGCCCACCCCTAATCTAGCTTTTAATTCTAATGTTTTCATTATAGCAGATTCTTTGCATAAGTTTTACAAAAAAATAGGAATTTACAAATTTTTAAGTCTTTCCCTCGTACTCACAAGGTTTCGGTAAAATTTTTTGTAACTTCTTCCCATAAGTAGTCGAAATGAGTCGTTTATCTAAAATGAGTAGTTTTGCATCAGATTGATTTGCTACTAAATCCAAACATCTCGCTAAACGAATTCCCGCTGTTGGTAATGCCTCACGTTGAAACGCATCGATATCTAGTTTTTCCAAATACTTTTGATAAGCAAGAGTTAAAGGCTCACTAGGATTATGGAAAGGTAAACGGGTCAACACCACACGCTTAAAATGAAAATCAGCTAAAAATGAATCATCTAAATATGAATTTAACAAAAATACCAATTGATTATCACTTGCTTCATAACGTTTCTTTATTTTTGACAAACTGGTATTCTGTCCTAGCGCAAACAACTCTATACCCGCTTGATTCATCAGTTCACTAGTCTTCTCATACACATAACGCAAGATCTCTTTAGAATTGAAAAGTACTAGTGTCGAACCTTGTTGATTCAAAATTTCGTGCACGAGGATTTTAACAATATACTGACCAAATTCTTCATTTGTTACTTCTGGAATTGAAATACCTTTTTGAACTATTTCAATACGCGGCAAAAATATTCTCTCTTTTTCTTTTAGTTGCTTTATTTTGTGATTGTTTAAAGCCAATTTTTCTGCAAAATATTTTTTTTGATATGGCAAGCTTAAATGATTTCCAATAAAGATTTTGACTGCATTTGTTGAAAGCGTATCTATCGTATTGGTGAAGTCATAACGAATAAAAAGCAAATGATTTTTTTCTAAAAACCAACTATGCACTGTTGTTTCTTGAAAATCGCGAAACCACGCAAGTAACAACTGAAATTGTTGTACGATGTTCAAAACAACAGGAGCAATTTCTCTAATATTTGAAGATGAAACGTACGAAATAAATTCTTCATAATAATTCAGTAATTGCTTTAATTGGCGCTGAAAACTTTGGGGCAAGGCAGCAAATTCACTTTCATTAAATCGTTTGACTGACACAAATGACACCCATTGATCAAACACTTGCCGTTGAAAGTCATTTATCAGTGATAAGATGCTGGCAATTTCTGGATGGTTTTCTGCTTTTAATACTTGATTGATTAATTTTTGCAAGTTTTGGATATCTACACGTTGGTGATTGAATTTTTGTAATGGCAACAAATATTGCGCCTCTTCAAATATCACTTGACGATAAGCAAAATCTTGAAACACCTCATCAAAGTCAGCAAGTAAAACATCATTTTGGCGAAATAAAACGACCTGTGCGCGTTGCATCTCAATATTACGTCGCTTTAAATAATAAGAATCAGAATTAAAGTTTGCTGATTGACAATTCACTTGTTTAAAAAAGCTATGTGATTGTTGATAAAGTCCTAATTCAACCAACGATCCGGTATCTGTCTGCGTTAGCCATACTAGTATCATCATTTGTAAAATAGAGGTGAATTTTTGATTAGGTATTTGTCTTAATGACTGTGCAAATTGATGCAAATCAATATATTGTTCATCCGGATAATAATGCACAGCTATTAACGTATGAGAATCAGATTTGCTTATCACGTTTTGCCAATTTTGCCACCATACATCCGATTCATAACCTAGAAGAACTGGCAAATCTTCTGGAGCAAAATAACTAAGTGGTAAGACCATATTTTCTGGATGCAACAACTCTTGATTCACATCAATGGTAACTTCTTCTGTTAATTGCTCTTTTTTTAAGGAATAGCGGTTTTGATAGATAAGATTCATTAATTTAGCTTGTTCATTACTTAAGCTTTTACCCAGAATTTTTTCTTTAGCCTTCTTGGTTTTTGGATAACTCACTAAATGTTGAATTTTTAGAGCGTGGATACGAGATTTTTTCACCCAAATATCTTCTACTAATTCTAAATCGTCTATCTTAGTAGCTAATTTCCCTTGTATCTGTCTTAATTCCTGACATTTTTTTATAAAATCCCCCGTCTGCATACTTAGCAAATCACATCTTTGACAAATCTGTGTCAAAGTTTTGATAGGTAAATCTTCTATAATTTGCACTAAATATAAAAATAATTCTGCCGTTACCTCTGCATCACTATCTGCTTGATGAGGATTTTCATGACTGATACCTAGGTTTGTCACTAAATCATTCAAACGATAACTAGACTGCATAGGTAAAAAGATTTGTGCTAAATCCACCGTATCAATTGCCGGTATCGTTAACGGTTCAAATCCATATTTCACAAATGTATTTGACAAAAACTGATAATCAAAGTGGACATTGTGTGCAACAAATACTGTATCTTGCAAAATATTGGCAATTATCAAGGCAACATCTTCAAAATAAGGTGCTTTTACTAGACGACGATTGGTTAACCCGGTTAAATGCTGAATATTTTTGGGAACCGCAAAACCAGGATTAATATCGGTTGAAAAAGTATGTAAAATCTGATTATCCTGAACTAGGGTACATGCAAATTGAATCATTTGATCTTTTAAAACATCTGTACCAGTAGTTTCTAAATCAACAATAGCGTAAATCGTTGACACTTCAGCACCTTCTTTCCATTCACTTTATATTTCCCAAGAAACAGTATAACGAATTTTTACAATAAAAACAAAATAAAAAAAGACCTACTAACAAAAGCCAGTAGATCTTGAACATTTTTATTAACGATTAAGCTTTTACAACATTTGTCGCTTGAGGTCCACGTTGTCCTTCTTCAACATCAAAAGTAACACTTTGACCTTCTTCTAAAGTTTTGTAGCCATCACTTTGGATAGCTGAAAAATGTACGAATACATCCTTGCCATCTTCACCTGTAATGAAGCCAAATCCTTTTTCAGCATTAAACCATTTCACTGTACCTGTTTGCATAAATAAAATCCTCCTTGTGTATCACACACATAAATTAATATTGCAATTCATTGTTTTGGGAAACTTGTGGAAGATGTTTATTTATATTGAAACGAACTACCATAAATCACCGTTACAAAAACTACCTCTATATAGTAACACACTATAGCACAAAATGATAGGATTTTTTTGAAATAATTTATATTTTTTCAAGTTCACTCAGGTATTTTTCAATTTTATACCGAATTTTTTTGTTGATTTCACCACTCAACGTCTGTTGTTTATTCGATTCTAGATAATTAGGTTTCGTTATAATATCATATAATTAATACATTTTTTCTAAAATGTCGCTTGCAAATTTAACTTAATGATTGTAAAATAACGATTAGTAAAAATGAGTCCGCGTAGCTCAGTAGGATAGAGCGCACGCCTCCTAAGCGTAAGGTCGGCGGTTCAATTCCGCCCGTGGACGTTTACCATCGCAAAACAGGTAGCTTCCAAGTCCAATCAGAAGCTACCTGTTTTTTGTACTTATTTACGAGAAGTCGTAATCTTACCTGCATATAAATAATATTCCTTTGCAGATAATTGCTGTTTCGCTAAAAACTTATTGAATTCCTTCACTTCACGCTCTTCAAGAAGTGTTACTACAAAACCAGCTTTCCCCATTCTTCCAACTCTTCCACTTCGATGCAGGTATGTTTTTTCATCATGAATAAACTCCATATTGACGACCAAGGACAAATCATCAATATCTAGGCCTCGCGTAGCAACATCCGTACATAGAAGTAATTTTGCTTGATGTTGTCTAAAAGCATGTAAAGCAATTTTACGTAACTGGGCGCTCTGATCTGAAGCTAAGGAAGCCACAGGTATGCGATGATAAATCAATTTATCTTCCATCGCACCTAATTCACTCAAACGATTGAAAAAGACAAGTGCATTGATATCTTCAATGTTCCCCAGTCGTCGTAAAAAATCTAAACGGTCTCTTTTAGGCCAAACAATATATCCGTGTTCGATTGTTCCTTTCGAAGTATCTTCAGCTGTCACATCTACTAAGGTAAGTGATAATTGATAGTTTTGTAAAAATAATTCCGGTAAATGGCTACCACTAGCTGAAAAAGCCAATACTTGGACATTGTTATCCATCGCTTTTAAAATGGGTGATAGTAATTTACTTTCTTGGTTACTTTTTAATAATTGATCTGCTTCATCAAGGACTAGGGTTTTCACCTGATGTAATTTTAACTTTTTCTGTTGATTTAGTTCTGCGATTCTACCAGCAGTACCAATTACCACTTCTGGTCGTTGTTTTAATTTTTCAATTTGGCGTTTGATGTTTGCACCACCGATTAAGCTTTGAACTTTTAAACCTAAATCTTTCGCCCATAATCGAGCGACATCTGTGACTTGCATGGCTAGTTCTTGCGTTGCGGTTATAACGACCAGCTGAACCCCTTGATTAGGAACTACTTTCAAAAGACTAGGCAAAAGGTAGGCGATGGTTTTACCAGAACCGGTTGGTGAAACACCCACGATAGATTTTCCTTCTTTGATGGGATTGAATACTTTCTCCTGAATTTTGGTTGGTGATTGAAATTTTTCAGATTGCCATCTTGCTTGCCATATCTCAGGCAGTTGGTTGATATCCATATTTCCCTCCTAAAAAAATTTATAGTTAAATTATAACACAAGAATGATTGTTTTCTAGTTATTTGATTCTCTTGATTAAAAGCATTTTGTTTGATACACTCAATTTTAGAAAAATTAAGGAGGATCACCTTTGAAAAAAGTTATCAAACCACTTTATTTCATCGTACTCACACTTTTTTTATGTTTGATTTCTGCAGTTCCTCTTTGGGCTGATGAAAACCAAGATACCTTTTCCATCGATGCCAAAGCGGCAATTGCTGTGGATGCTGATACAGGAAAAATCTTCTATGCGCAAGATAGTACCACACCACTACCCATTGCTTCTATTACCAAAGTGTTAAGTATCTATGTCGTTTATGATCAAATTAAAGCTGGTAAACTCAGCCTACAAGATCAAGTGACCATTTCCCCAGAATTAGCTAGCCTTAGCGTGCAGCCGGACTTATCTAATGTGCCTTTAGTGGCTAATGCGAGCTATACAGTAGAGGAATTAATTCATGCGAGTCTCATTCAATCGGCTAATGCTGCTGTTATGGCACTTGGAGAAAAAGTTGCCGGTAACCAAAAAGATTTTGTTGACATGATGCGGCAGAAAGCTGAAAGTTTGGATATTCATGATGCGAAAATCATCTCGGTTTCAGGATTAAATAATAGTTATTTAGGTGATTTTAGCTATCCTGGAAGTGCGTCTGATGAAGAAAATGAAATGTCTGCCCAAGACGTTGCAATCATCGCTTCTCAATTCATCAAAGATTATCCCGAAGTACTCAATATTACTAGTACTGTACAAGAAACATTTGGTGTAAGCAGTCAACAACCAAGTTTAATGACCAACTGGAATCAGCTATTACCTGGACTTGCTATGGGAAAACCTGGGGTCCTTGGATTAAAAACAGGGACGACAGATTTAGCAGGGGCGTGCTTCGTTGGCGTAATCGAGCAAAATAATCGTCGTGTAATCACAGTAGTTCTACATGCTAATAATCAAGAGAATGATCCTAGTGCGAGGTTTGTCGAAACGAACAAACTAATGGATTATGCGCTCAATCAATGGCAAGCCGTTGAAGTGTTAAAAGCCGAAGAGGGTATTCCTAATTTAACACAAGTAGATGTAAAAAACGGAAAAACATTCCATGCTGCTGTGACCAACCAAAAGAGTTACACATTATGGTTACCTGTTAATTTTGACAGAAACCAACTCAGTTATGAAGTGACACTATCTGACAAAGTGATAGAAGCACCAATTAAAATCAACCGAAAAGTGGGGAACTTAACCATTTCTAACCCACAAGATCCTTATGGTTATCTACCTAACGCAAAAAATCCTTCTGTTACCGGGCCAATCATCACTACAGAATCAGTCCAAAAAGCAAACTTCTTTGTGATTATTTATCGAAATATCAAGGATTTTTTCAGTAAAATATTCTAAAGTAAATGAAACAAATAGGTGAGTATCGAACTTTTGATTCGTTAGATACTCACCTATTAATTATTATTCGTCTTAAATCGCTTGACGTAAAGATTCCTTCATTACTTCTTCATCAGTAATCCCTATCCAAAATGCTGAAATTAAAGCATGAATATTTTCTACCTGTGAATTTGGGATTTCCCACATTTTTTCTTTTTGCACAATCTGCAACTGAACGATCGTAGGTTTTTTCACCTTGCCAACTTGCATGATTTGATGTAGTAACTGTTCAAAAAATAACTCATTTATTTTTTCATCATCGCCAAAAAAGGATGCGTCGTTCGCGATTTTTCCGTAACTTTCCTGCAAGGCATTACTAAGGGCTGTTACAAAATTAATACCATAAATTTCGTAGGTAACCAGATAGTGATGCTTTTTTTGCTTTTTCACAGATTTTACTTTATAATTCGTTTCTTGTTTTAAAGTATTCGTTAATGCATCAGCTAACTGTTGCGCTTGCTGATTAGACATCGCAGAAGCTTCAGTCATCTGGGTAATAAGTTCTTTAGAAAATTCACCATCTTTTGAATGCTCCATCTCCTTGAGTATCGCACGACCATCCACAAAATTTTCGATAAAATCTTTCTGCTTTTTATTGTAGATAACACTTTTCACGAAGACTTGTGCTGCTTGCTCTTCAGATATAGTCGGTTTATGATGACTACACCCTGACAAGATAAACAAACCGAATAATAGGATGAACCATTTTTTCACCGCAATCTCCCCCGTATTCTACCTATCCAAATTCTATTATACTTGGAACATTCAAAAAACTCTAGCAAACCGACATAAAACGTCCTATTTTTCGTCCTTCAATTCATCTCTTGGTATTTGAAAAGCAAAAAGAACATTCACGCTAATGATAAATACCAACAGCGAGAATGTTCATTATAAAATCATGATTGATTTAAAGACTCATGCACTTACTCGTTGACGTTTTGTACGGAGGTTGATCTTTTCAAGCAAAGGCTGTAACGCTTCTTTAATCGCACAATACTTATCAACCATCGTAACAACGTAACCTTCTTTATATCGCGGAGGTGCAATCGTTGCGCCCCACATATGTTTAATAATAATATCTTTTTCTAAATCAGATAATTCGGTAATTTTTTCTGCATTCTTAACAGCTATTCTAGGATGCATATAAGCATGCGTTCCTTCATCGAACTTAGTGGTGCGCCAATCATAAAAGAATAAATCATGTAATACACCCGCTCTGGCCGTTGCTTTTGCATTCCAGCCAAGTTTCTTCGTGATTTTATAGCTATAGTAGGACACACTAATTGAATGATCTAATCTTGTAGAATGAAAATGTTGCGTAAATTCAGCCAATCTTTGTACTTCATCAGTAGCTAATAAATCACCAACATAAGACATATATTCCAAATCATACTTCCATTTATTTGTCATTCAACTTTGCCACCTTCAATTAAAATCTGAAGTCAGTATATCACTCCTCCGTTTAAATGAAAATGGTTTTCAACGTTCTTAATATTTCTTTTACTTTTTATGAATGAGACTATACATCATAATCCCTGCAGCCACACCTACATTTAAAGACTCCGCTTGCCCATAAATTGGAATATAAACACTTTCATCCGCGATTTTGATAATTTCTTGGCTCACACCTTGTCCTTCATTTCCCATTATTATCGCAACATTTTCATGATAAGGTAAATCTTGATACAGATGTGCTTGAGGATTTAATTCAGTGACATATACCTTGATATTGGCAGCCTTCATTTGCTCAATGACCGTAAATAAATCATCTTGTAACACTTTTAAATGAAACTGACTCCCTTGCATACTTCGTAAAGTTTTTGTCGCATAAATATCTGCACAGCCAGAACCTAAAACAACCCCGTCAAAACCAGCGGCATCAGCGGTACGAATCATCGTGCCAACATTTCCAGGATCTTGTACACAGTCAAGCAAAAGCCATTTACCCTTTTTGATTTCCAATTGTGGTTCAATGATTTTTAATACAGCAAGAATTCCTTGAGGTGTAGGTAAATCAGATATTTTAGCCATTACTTCATCACTGACCAAAATCATTTGATCGCTTAAAGCTTTAAAAAAATCAAAATATTGTTGATAGGCTTTTTTTGTTACAAATAGATATTCCATTTGTGCCCCTTGACGATAAGCTTCCTCAATTAAATGGAATCCCTCCATAATATATAGTTTTTCTTTCATTCGATCTTTGCGTCGATGTAATTTAGCTACTTTTTTTATTAATTCGTTTTTAGATGATAATATTTCTTTCATTTTCCACCTCAAATAATCTAAGTTCTGCTCCATATTATACCATAGTTTTCTAGCATTTTTTTGATATAATAAAGTTGAATAATATAAAGAAGGTGTTTACATGTCACAAGCAGTCGTAAAATATCGAATGAATGTCGCCGGCGTGGTTCAAGGGGTAGGATTTCGCTACATGACTAAAATTTTAGCAGATGAAATGGGAATTAACGGCACGGTTAAAAATGAGATGGATGGTTCCGTTACAATTGAAGCAGTTGGTGAATATTCAATTATGTCCATCTTCATCGAACGTGTAAAAGCATCGCCAGCACCGTTTGGCAAAGTGAAAAAATTTACAATTGAAAAAGATATGGGAATGCCCGATTACACGTCCTTCAACGTAATATATTAATGAATTTTTCGTGTGTACATTGAAATTCAAGCTTAAATTTAGTATAGTATTTCTTGTGTAAATTAAATGCAAAGGAAGAAACAAATGAAATTAAAAAAATACCTTTATAGTGCGAGTTTACTTTCACTCGTCTTTTTCTTATCAGGATGTGTGAAAATGGACAAACACGGAAACCCAGATCCTAATGGTTGGATTTATCGCTTTTTAGTTGTCCCATTAGGTAACTGCATCCAATATATGGTTGATAATTGGCATTGGAACTATGGTTGGGCCATTATCTTCATCACTATCATCGTTCGGTTGATTATTTTACCTTTAAATATTTATCAATCACATAAAATGATGGTTCAATCTGAAAAAATGCAATTCTTGAAACCTCAGCTTGATATTATCCAAGCAAAAATGAAAGAAGCAACGACGATTGAGCAACAACAAAAAGCCCAACGTGATATGCAACGAATTTATTCTGAAAATGGTACGAGCATGTTTGGAGGTTTTGGTGCAGGATGTTTACCAATTTTAATTCAAATGCCTATTTTCGCAGCCTTATTCGCAACGGCTCGTTATACTCCGGGGATTTCA
>DWVH01000020.1 GCA_019120335.1 Candidatus Enterococcus stercoripullorum | reverse complement strand
TTAAAGAACGCTTCGTCATGAGCGGCATAAACGACCACTTGACTAGGATCAGACATGTGTAGGTAAGCAAAGGTTTGCGTTTTTTGGTCTTTTACTTTAGCTTCTAGTTTTGCTTGACGGGCTTTAATTTCTTTGCTGAAAGATTTGGCTTTGTCTTCTACATTAAAGATTTTACCAAGATTTTCGATATCTGAATAAATAGAATCAAAAGTCGCACCGGTGATAGATGATTCTAAGACATAAGTTGGAATGCCCATTTCATTTAGTGAATCGACCGTACCGACACCCCAGTCTTGGTTATCAAATAGCCCACCACGCCCATAGATTAAATCTGGATCAACACTTAGCGCGGTTTCTTTGCTGATATAGCTGTTTCCTAGGTCTTTGAGTTCTTTAAATTCTTTGGCGACACTTTCATCGGCTACCCCAAAAGTGGCACCAACGCCGGCAATATTATCTTTGAGTCCAAGATGTAGCAAAAGTTCGGCAGCTGGTCGTGTGTTAGCCAAGACTTTTTTCGGTTTGCTTTGATAGGTTTCATCTTTTTTTGTCCATTTGCTACCACCTTCTGCTTTGGTGACATTTTCAATAGTAAGAGGATAGTGTGCCTCTGATTTTGGTTCTTGTTTTGATTGTGTATTGCCGCAAGCAGCTAGTAAAAATGTCGCTGTAGTTAGCGCAAGTAAGGTTAATTTTTTCATGTTGTTCTCCTTCCATACAACCTTATTGACGGTGTTCGAAGAGTAGCTACATTGCATCTAAGCAGAACTGTCTAGGAAAATCTTTAAACAGAATGGATTTTCTTGCCATTCCTGACAAACTTAGCTGCTTGTAGCTGATAAACTCTTCTCACAACCTTATTTGACGGTGTTCGGCAGCTAGACATTGTGAAATTCGCCCTCCCGAATGAGAAAATCTTCTTTCATCCGATTTTCTCATTCGGGAGGTAAGCACACGAATTTCTTCATGTCTTACCGAGCTGCCTTACAACCTTTATTTATAATAATAAAATCCTAATTGTTGGGTAATTGGGTTTTGATAGATTTTGCATTTGACACCGTAAACTTCCTCAATTAAGTCTTCGGTCAAGATGTCTTCTGGTTTACCTTGTACGAGCACTTTTCCATGTTTTAAGACATAGAGTTCATCGCAATAACGGCAGGCATCTTCCAAACTGTGTAATGCAGCTAAAATCCCAATGCCTAGATTTTTGACAATTTCCATGATTTCTAACTGATAACGAATATCCAAATGGTTACAAGGTTCGTCTAAAATCATAAATTGTGGCTCTTGCGCGATGGCTCTGGCAAGAATCACTCGCTGTTTTTCACCACCGGATAGTGAAAGAAAACTACGATCTTGATAGTCTAACAAATTAGTCGTTTTTAAAGCGTGCTCTACAATTTGTAAATCTTGTTTATTTTCTTGTTCTAATAAGCGTTTATGCGGTGTCCGACCTAAGAACACCATTTGTTTGACCGTTAAATCAAAACTAAGTTCGTTGAATTGGCTCACCACACTTAAATTTTGGGCAACCTTTTTTTCAGAACTATGCAAAATATTGAGTTCATCTAAATAAATTTCCCCGCTATCTGGTTTGAGTGTTTTATAGATGGTTTTCAGTAAGGTAGATTTTCCGCTACCATTCGCTCCGATTAAACCGACAAATTGGCCGTCTTTAGTCTTTAAAGAAATGTCTTCTAGGAGAGTGCGTTGCTTGATGCTTAAATCTAAGTGTTCAATAGATAATTTCATAAGCTACCCTCCAAAGTTGTACTGTTTCTTCAAAATAATGTAAATGAAAAGCGGTGAACCAATAATGGCGGTGATGATGCCGATGGGTAATTCGACGCCACTTAAGATAGAACGTGCTAAAACATCTGCCCAAATCATAAATAAGCTACCAGATAAAGCAGATAATGGCATCAATAGGCGATGGTCCGAACCAGTCATTCCGCGGACAATATGTGGGATAATTAGTCCCACAAAACCAATCATTCCCGAGTTTGCGACAATAATGCTAGTTAAAAGTGCCGCAAGAATCATGTAGACTTTGCGGTAAAAACTCAGCTTAATCCCTAAGGTAGTCGCAACTTCATCGCCAAGTAACATCGCATTTAAAATCCGTGCTTGTAAGATGAAAAAAAACGTTAACCCGCAGACAATCAGACTGACTAAAGGTAATTTTTGCCAACTTGCACTAGCTAAACTTCCCATTGTCCAAAAGGTGACGGTTTTCATGCCTTCTGCGTTATTAGCAAGATAGATAATGAGATTTGACAAAGCACTACATAAGGAGCTAATAATCATCCCTGAAAGCACTAATTTCGTTGAAGTCATTTTTGAGCCAACACTTGCCAAGAGTAGGACAAAGATACTGGCGAAAATAGCTCCGATAAAGGCGCCAAATGCTAAGCCGAATTGAAAGACCAAAGCCCCACCACCGAATCCGACCAAAATGGCAAAGGTAGCTCCCAATGATGAACCAGAAGAGATACCTAAAATATATGGATCAGCCAGTGGATTTTGGACGACAGCTTGCATGACCGTACCACTAATTGTAAGTCCCATACCAACAAAAATCGCTAAAAGTGTTCTCGGTGCTCGGACAAACCAAACAATATTTTGATCAGCCAATGAAAGTTGTGTGACATTTCCTAGATGACCGTTGGAAAGCTTATATAATAAGATTTGATAGACGTCACTGACTTTGATATCGGCTTGTCCTTGGGTGAGTGCAATGCCAATAGATAAAATAATCAGAGCTAGAAAAACAATTCCCAGTGTCCAAAAAACGAAGCGATGGATAGACTTTTCCATCTATATCGCCTCCTTATTGGTAAAAAGCGCTTGATTACGGGTATGGAATTTCTCATTATGGGAAGAAACCATTTCAAAATTTGCGGCTGAATCATCGAGATATTGTTTGATTTGATTCACCGCATGTACGCTGTCATTAAATGCACCGGCGAGTAAGTTCACTTTACCAGGATAATATTGGATATCGCCTGTCGCAAAAATGCCCATTTCACTAGTAATGCTTGGTTGCTGGCAGTCAAGTGCATACTCGTTATGCCACTTTAAGTCAAAAGAACAATTTTTAAACAGACTATCATCATGTTCATAGCCGTGCTGAATGAGTAAATAATCCGCAGAAAGAGTGTGAACGGCGCACTTCACTTGGAGTTTTTGACCTTGTTGACGGATTTCTTCAATTGTGTCGCAATAATATACAGGGATTCCAAGTTCCGTTAGTTTGCGAACCTGGCTTTCGTGTCCTTTTAGCTTTTCTCCACGATAGGAAACTGTGACCTTTGCACCAAATTCATGCGCTTCGATTGCGTAGTCCACAGCACTATTCCCGCCTCCAGAAACTAATAATTCTTTTCCTTTGATTAGATTTGGATCTGGAAAGTGATAAAAAATTTTATCTTGGATTGCTTTTGTTAGTGGAATCGTTAATTTCTTTGGTGTATAGATACCACCGCCACTCGCAAGTAATATTGATTTTGCTTTTAAAGGAGTGGCTTGATTGCTATATAAAAGAAAAGTATCCTCAACTTTTTCGATTTTGTTTATTTTTGTATTTAAGTAGATATCGGGTTGGAAAGTTTTGGCTTGCTCGATTAAATGTTTTTGAATTTGCTTGCCTTTACTTGGAGGAAGTGCCCCTACATCCCAAACCATTTTTTCTGGATAGAAGATCAACTTGCCCCCTAGGTGATCTAAAGCTTCGACTAAGGCAACTTTCATATCACGCAAACCAGCATAAAAACTAGCGTAGAGACCAGCTGGACCACCACCGATAATTACACAATCATAGGTAGGTTGCATTATATCTCTTCCTTTCGCATAAGGTAGGTTTATATTGTTTATTTGTGAATGTTTTTGCAATTGATAATCATTCTCATTTGGTTGAGATTATTATAAAAAAATCTAATTTATTTGTAAACCAGTTGCCAACAAATAAGAATCGTTCTAAATTAAAATCAAGGATGTGAGCCGGGTCGATCAGCTCCAAGCAGCAAAAAATATATGATAGAAAAAAAGGAAGTGGTAAGTGATGAAAACTTTATTTGTTGGTGATTTACATTTACAACAGGCGCTGATTTTGCCTAAGGTGGCAAAAGTGGTGGCGCAAGAAAAGATTGAACGCGTGATTTTTACCGGTGATTATGTTGATGCCTATGGTCAAAAGAACAACTCGAAATTATTTTTATCGGCTTTGGATTTATTACAAAAATTTAAGGAAGAGCATCTGAAACAAGGGACTGAAGTTGTCAATTTAGTGGGTAATCACGATGCGCCCTATATGATTGATCGACGCAATCATTATACTTCAGAAAATCCTGAATTAATCCTAGCAGTCAAAAAACGACTTTATGATTTAGGGTTGCAGGTTGCTTTTCAGTTAGATGATTATCTTGTGAGTCATGCAGGCTTTAATGAAGATTTTGAGGTAGAGGATTGGAACTTTGAGACGATGACCGAGGAAGAACATAAAGCGAAATTATACGAATATCAGACGCATGTAGGGTATATCCGGCGTGGACGTTTTCCATATGGTTCGCCAATTTGGTCTGATTTTATGGAAACAACCTTGCATATCAACCCTAAATATCCTAAGCAAGTAGTCGGTCATACACCGCAAAAAGCCATTAAATTAGGAAATATTATCGGAATTGATACTTTTTCGAATGTTTATGTGCCCGAACAAGGTTGGCAATTGATTGGTAATGGTGATTTATTGTGTTATGAGGAAGGTCAGTTTAAAGTGATTCCGACTGATTGGCAAAGTGAAGTAACGATAAAAGGACTAGAAAAGCTATTTTGGCCGGGAGAGTGAGACTAGATGATTCTAACTCAAGAAATATTAGAGATATTAAAGCAATACACGAGCGCAATTACTAGTATGGATACAAAAAAAGAACTTCAAGAAAAAACGCTTAACTGTAAGGAAATAACTGAATATTTAAGCGCTAAGTATGGTGAAGAGATTACTTATAAACGAGTGATTCGCTCCATGAAACATTTATTAGAAAGTGAAGCTCTTTTACCAAACTCTCAACAAATAATTGGTATAATCGGAGCAAAAAAGCGACAAAGATATTATTATAAAAATAGTATCAGTGATGTGGAGTTAAAGTATCTCATTGATTGTGTGATGCATTCAAAAATATTCCGTAAAGAGCAGGCTGGTAGTTTAGCCAAAAGACTCCAAGCCCTTTCAAATCGTAATGTAGTGAAATTAACACCTTATGTGAATGATAGTTTTGGTGAACAACGATTTTTCTTGACGCATAATGTACTGGAAAATGTGATGAAAATTCAAGAGGCAATTGATAAAAGACAGTATATTGCGTATGACTGGCATGTATATGAGTCTGATGGAAAGCATATTGTTTTGCGGGAGATGGGACGTAAAATAATCAAGCCATATTTCTTATTATTAAATGATCATCGCTACTTTGTATTCGGTCGCCATAAAGATATGAATGAAATCTATACGCATAGTGTGGATTTGATGGACAATATAGAGTTAATTGCCTCTAGAGACGTTCAGGATAAGGGAAAAGACCCGGTAGCTAGAATCAATCGTGGAAAATATATCTTAAATCATCATTATATGATGGGCGGTGAAGCGAATCGTTATCGCTTAAAGGTACAAAGAGAGTATTTTTCCAGATTAGTTGACAGCTTCTCTCATGAAATTGAAATCATTCCAGGAACTTTTAACGATACAGAAGTGGAAGTATATGTTCGATCTTCAAGGCGGGGATTACGTTATTGGTTATTACAACATTATCAAGTGGCAGAGTTAATTGAATGTAGAGATCAAGAGTTGTTAGACGATTTATCAGAAGCTGTCGAAAAATTATATAAAAGATATCATTAACAGCCTAAAATCGAAAATTTTTTTCGATTTTAGGCTTTTAATGACCGTTTTGGGCATTGAAAATTAGTACAATATAAGTATCAAAGCGCTTTGAAATAATTAATTGGAGAAATGGCATGGGAAAAGATACAACCAGACCAAAAGCGATTGATTTAATTGTTTCAAATGAGATAAAAAAATATTTAAAAAATAATTCTTCTATAGGCAAACCTGCAAAAAAGAAAGCGATTTACGAAGGGGTTTCTCGGAGTAATAGCCAAATTAGTCAAAAAATGGTTCGGGTAACATTGGATAATCTTTTGCAATATGAAGATTATGTAAGTCGAAATAATAAATATTTACGCACGATTCATTCTACAAAAGGCGATAATTTAGAAGAAATAAGAACAGATCTTTACTATCAGCCGACTATTTTAGATGAAGAGCTACAGATTTTTATTGATTTACTAGCTGCATCCCCATTATTTACAAAGAAGCAAAAAGATGATTTGATTTTGAAATTAAAATTAGCATTGAACGATGAACTAGTAGAGATTAAACCTCATTCTGTGCAAACGTTATTTACTGAAAGCGCAGTTAAAACAAGTTTAATTAAAAATCTAGCACAAATCCGTTTGGCGATGGAAAGTAAAAGAGCCATAGATTTCACATTTTGTGGGTATGAATTTTATGGGGAAGAAACGCGGTTAATCCTGAAGAACCAACGAGAAATCACTCAAGCGCAACCCCAAGCAGTCTATTTAAAAGATGGCTATTATTATGTAGAAGTCAAATTTTCGGATTCGAATAAAAAATATAATTACCGTGTCGAATTGATGAAAAATATTCAGATAACTAAAACTGCCTATACAATCGATCATTCGAATTTTGACAATCTTAAAGCTAATCGTAGTGACTATTATCCATTAATGATGGGCGGAAAAGTGGAAAAGTATATTTTGCGCATTAAAAAGGAAGATTTGACCCGTTTAATTCGTCTTTTTAATAGTGAAGTTCGTTTATATACAAAGGAAAAAGAGTATTATGATGTTGAAATACGCGCCACCAAAGAAGGGATGCTACGCTGTCTACTATTAAGTCCAGATATTGTGCAAGCATTTGTGATTCCTGAAAGAGGACGAAAACAAATGAAAAATAAAATTCAAAATTTACTGGATGATTTGAAAGTAGAGATAAATAAAGTGCAAAAAAGTTTTTTTGATAACGAAAACAACCTCTTCATTGAACCGAAATGACGTATAGGGGCATTTTGGTTTGGTATAAATAAGTGTGTAAGGTGATTACATAAAGTTCTTTGATAATTAAAACATCAAAAAATGTAAAATCAAAATTGAAGAAAGGGGAGAAAATCTGAATACAGTTCGTTTTTAGAAAATGGTTTGGAGGGAGGAATAATAGAAGAATTTATTTTATTTAATGAAAAATTTCCAAATATGCCAAATCACTAAACATCAATCACTAGAAACTTGGATTTTCAGGAGGGAATATTATGATAAAATTTAAGGACTTTCTAAATACAGAACTATATAAGAATAATAAAGATACTTATGTAGTTGATAAAATCGTCAAATATTACTTTAAAAAAGAACTTCCTACTAAAGTTCACTCTGTAAGTTTGAAATCATACGAAGAAGTTCATCAATGGAATGTCAGAAACTTAAAAGAAATTTTTGCCTTAAAATCAATACCAGGTGTAACTGATGAGGATTTATGGGCGATGGCTTTTATAGTGTATATTGATCCAGATGCTTATAGCGTAAAAAAACATAAAGATATAGAGTGTACAGCAGACGGGCTAATTTCTATAAAAAGACTTTATAAAAAATATGGTTTTGAAAAATCAATGATTGATGAATATGAAAAATACCGCAAATATCCGATTTTTCATTTCCCAAAAGAAAAAAATGGCATCAATATGTCTAGAGCTTCTGTATTTGGTGATCGTATTGATTCAACCTTATTAGACCTAAAAGTATATTATGAAAATGGTAAAAAGGTTGAAAAATGTCGCTTGCAAAATGCGTTTAATTTAGAAAAAACTTCTGCCTTTTTAAACTCCTTTGCCGATTTTTCTGAATTGGTTGATTGGTTAGGTATTAGAGGTAGTTTTGTCAATGAAAATAGCGAAGTATTTGATTTGGAAAAAGGTGAGGATAGCATTTTAACGGATTATCATTCAGAGATAGATTGGCAGTGGTCAGACAGCTATTTTGAGCATGTAAAATCAGCGATAAATCGTTTTGAACTATTAAGCAAGCTTAGTTAGTCTGTTTAATTGTTAGTGCTGAATTGATTTGAAAGATAAAAGCAAGATGTGCAACTTGTCATTTTGCTTTTATCTAATTTGAGTGAAAGATTAGGAGTAGAGATGAAAAAAAGATATGTAGTGCCAATTATTTTAGGAGTAACTTTGTTAGTAGGGGGTGGAGCGTATCAATATTATGAACATACTCAATACGAATCCTCTGTAACAAAACAAATCGCTATCATTCAAAAGGCGTATAAACAAGCTAGTAATGAAAAAGATGATACTAAGAAGTTAGAAGATTTAAAGAAAATGAAAAGTGAACTAGCCAACTATCAAAAAGGCAAAGAAAAAGATGAACGTGTCATCAAGGAATACAATAGTTCTATCAATCAGTTAGTAACCTACTTTAAAGATAAAAATGATAAGGTATTAAAGGAAAATACCTGTGACAGTAGTAAAGAAACGAATAAAGATGTTTTACAAGGTAAAGTGAACAACTTGAACACTTTATTAAAGACTGTTGAAGGGCAAAAAGGTATCGTATATAGCACCGAAACAGAAAAAGTGACTTCTAATGAAGAAAAAAACGATACAAAAGCTGATGTAAATAAAGATAAAACTTCCAATTCTAAAAAAGAAACACAGAAAGCTACTACCGAATATGATGACTACGTGGTAAAAATCAAAGAAATTATTGATGGCTATAACAATAAGTTAGAACAAATTAAAGCTGAGGAGCAACGTAAGGCAGAAGAAGCACGTAAAGCTGAAGAGGAAGTTGCACGTAAGGTAGAGGAAGAACGCCAAAGACAAATTGCTGAGCAAAAAGCGAAATCAAATAAAATGAATTTTGAAGAAATTCGAGCGTTTAATTTTCAAAGTATCCAAAGCGAATGGCAACCAGTGGCGATAGCAATCAATTATCATAATGGAGAAGGTTATGTGTGGGAAACAAATGTTAGAGAAAGTAATCTAAATGTTACTACCACGCAAATTTCTGGGAAAATGGCTGGTTTATTGTTTAATCTAGATGCTAACGGCTTATCTACCGGGAATAGTACCAATTTACCTATTCATTTGAATGTTACAGATGGTGTATTAAATATTGCTAGCGCGGATGGTGGAATGGCTTGGAATATACTCTTCTATCCTAAAGAAGTAGAAATTGAAAAACTTAGACCAGATGATTCGTTACCAGAATCAATTCATGCAAATACTGAACATATTGCTGTGCGAGCCTCTGGAATGGGTGGTCCTACAGTTGTATATGAGCGTATGTCATAACATTTCATGGAAAGGAAGTTGTAAAAATCATGGCAAAAGTAATTCTGATTGATGTAGGCGAACAACCGAAAGTATGTGAAATTAAAGAAGGGTATAAAGAAAAACTTCGTATTGTTGAAGGTGATTATCTTGAGTGTGTGACGCTTGATGATAAATTTGAAAAGGTGATGTATATTAATGAGTCTGGTAAATTAGATGGCTTGCCAATCAATCATGTAGCTACTCAAATTTATCGTCATTATTTACCCACAGATGATGTTATCGCAGGTAATGCAGTCATTTGTGCTTGTGATAGTGAGGGTGAAGCTTGTGATTTGACAGAAGAGCAAATCAATGAAATTTTAGGATTATTAGCATAAGGATATTTGAAAAATAGTCTAGAGGTATCAATTAGGCTATTTTTTACTATAATGGTGTTAAGAATGGAGGAATATGATGCAACAAACGTTTAAACATTATCTTACTTTAAATGAGAGTATGGATTTTGAAATGATGACAAGTATTCATCAAGAAATTTTGACACAAGCGGACATGCAAGATGAGGATTTTCAATGGCTGTGGCAAGATTGTGTTCATTATGCGATTGAATATAGTCGAATTCGCTCGCAATGGCATTTCTTGTCAATGGAGGAAAAGCAAAGTCAAGATGCTTCAAGAACGAGTTTGCACAATAATTTGATTGGCTGTTTTTTAAGTTTGGAGCGTTTATTTGAGCAATCAGGTTGGCAATCTGAGCGTTGGACGGAGCAATTATTTTTACAACAAAAAATTGAAAAAAGAACAAAAGAAGATGTTCAATCTCATCGAAAACGTATTGGCGATTTTGCAAATTATCTGGCTTTTGTTTATGCGTTGAATGGAAGATAAAAAACGAAAAACTTTAGCAAATCATAGCTAAATGACCGAATAAGGCATTTCTCTAATGTAAGATTAGTCTTGTAAGTGAGAGATAACCACTCATCTTACAGTAATCTTACAGAGGAGCTGATGATTGATGGATTATACAGTAATGCTACCAACAAACAAACGCAAAAAAGAAGAGGTAGAGATGACTTTTGTATGTATGAGTGCAATTGCTAATATGAACCATATCCAACTCAATTATCGTGAATATGAATTGGATAGAGTAAAAGCTTATCGTGATATTTATGATGAACAACGCTTTCACTCCGCTTTAATTACCCTTTCTCCTTATTCTGCGACTCATGAAGCAAAGAAAAATATGAAACTTGGCAAAATGTATCGCTATTTGAGAATGTCTAGTTCTGGAAATACTCAAGTACAACATGAACAATTACAAGAAAACCAAGTCGTATTTCCAACTGTGATACAACAAAAAAATGCTAAAGTTGAAGAGGTCTATTATGATTATTTTGATCGCCTGTTTGTACTCGCCAAACAAAAAGAAGTCAAGCATTTGGTACTAGATATTTCAAAATACAGAATCGTGGATGCGCAACGATTTGCTAAAGAAGTTTTTCAAGTGGTCAAAGCCTTTAAAAATGATTTTGAAAGTATTACTTTTGCTTTGGATGAAACCGTTCAAAGTACACAAAGATACTTAGCCTTAAAATCAGAATTAGATCTTTTTGTTTTTAAAGATTAACTCAATCTAGTCCTCTCCCTTGCGAAGATGGCAAGGGAGAGGCGATGCAAATCAAAGCTTAGGAGGAAAAGATATGAGTACCAATCCATTGTCTGTACAAAAAAGTGTGAAGCGATATTTGAAAGGACGTCAATTACCGTTTGAAACGATTGTGAGTGAAAGTGGCGCTTGTTTAGTTGTAAGTTTACTTGATTGTGAAAGTTGCCCAGGCAAATTGCTTGGAGTTGATTTTTATTTTCACAATAATTGTATGGAGGTTAAAGTACACTATGCCGCTACTGCCACTAAATGGATAAGAGAACGAAAAAATCATTTAGCCAGTCTTTATCGCTTATTAAACTATATCAATGCGATGGTCTGGATGCCAACAAATGATGGAAAACAAGGAGAAATATATCCATATAGTTACTTCTATACCCCACGTTTTACCGTTACAGAAGATGGCAGCTATGATTTATGCTGTACTTCGCTCGTTGACTATGATGTATTCAATATGGCCCCACTAGCAACTCTTGATTATTTCACCGCTGTTGTTCCAGCCTATTTTGAAGAGTTAGCCCAACCGATATTCTTGTCTTTGTTAGATGAAATAACAGTAGAACAAGCAATACAAATGATTCGTGATAAAAATTTATAATTTGTGAGGTGCGGTATGGATAATTTGTTGTCTTATGTGATGCAAGGAAAATACCAAGGAGATACGTTACACTTGGTCCCTGGAGAGAAACATCCCCAATCGTTTGGCAATCCTTTATTTAAAGGTGCACAATTAAAAGGACCTGTATTTATTTTGAATCAAGGGCAAGTGGATTCACGCTTCTTAAAACTAGACACGATCTCTAAACGACATGGGGATAATTTTTATTTACAAGCCGAATACGATGTGAGTTATTCTTCGGTGGTGGAATCAATTGTGTCGTGTTTGATTGAAAGTATGGTTGAAGATGAGGCGTTTCCTTGTTTGACTTATCGTTTTGAAAAAGTCATTCCTAAAGTCAATACCCAACCTATAACTGGCACTTCTGCCCCTAATTATGTCCGTGCCGGCTGTTTAGAAAGTGTGCTGACCGACCGTAGTGCCATGGCTTTTGAGAAATATTTAGTCAGCTATGATGAATTTGAGCAAGCGATTAAAAATAAAAGTGACAATCAAGCTATCTTGTCAAGTATGATTGCATTTTTCACACGGTTCGGTTTGTCAGAGCAGGCAGCCAAGGCGTTTATTGTGAAACAAGCCGCCTTTGATTTGTTGCTAGGAAATGAAGATCGAAAAGGTAATAGTACGAATTTTGTTTTCTTAGTTGGTTTTGAAAGTGTTCAACCTTACAATATGGATTTTGGGCGCTGCTTGCGGATTCCTGATTGGAAAGAGCAAATGGAACAAGCCATGCAACGATTCCAAGGGACTGCTGAGTGGCAAGAAATCATTTTAGATTTTAAAGATCAAATCAAACAATCTCATCAACTCGGCATTTTGGGTAATGATTCTTATGCGAAAAATATTGATTTTCTGTTTGAGCAAGGATTTCAACCTTTTCAAATTGACTTTGGATTGTTACAAGAAAAATTAAAGCATTGTGTGGCACGTATTCAAACTTTAGAACCAAAACTAGCCACTTTTGCTCAAGCCAAGGCAGATTTATTATTAGCATTGTTAGAGGATAAAGATGCGAAACGTTTGTGGGAGGAAATGCGATGAGAATTATCTTTAAAGTAAGCCAACAATCAATATTAAGCTTGCAACTAGAGAGTGGGCAGGCAGAATTTTCTAAAGTCACTATCTTGAATCGTCCGTTGGTAGCGGCTTGTTATCCAGCGATACTAGACGGCAATCATCAAGTAGGGGCTTTGGTGGAGCTGTTAAAATTATACACGGGATTATCCGGAAATTTATCGATTTATGACTTGGCAACGACTTTTGAGCATTGTATTCCTTATGTGGAGTTACAGCCAAATTTAATGATTGAATTTCAAGACAATTAAGTGAAAATTCATTGATTTATCGTTTAAATCAGCAAATCAGCTAGGTAAGCGTAATTGAGCCTACCTAGCTGATTGTTGTTTTATTTAGTAATGCGATGATAAACTTCACCATGTAACGCTGCATAATCTAGATTGATGCTTGATTGCGTGAAGAAGGAGGTGATGGCTTCTTCTTTCACCGTTTGTCCATCAACAGTCACAAAGCCTACTGGAAAGAAGGCGATATAAAGGGGTGCTTGCGAGGCAGGAGACACGAAGCCCCATTTACGGTCATAGCTTTGTCCTTGTTCGACTTCTAATTGTTGGATGTATTTTGGTAGATATTCACCCATGATATAAGGCTCTAAGACAGGCTTGCCTTTTTCATCGTTAAATTTAGGGATATCAACTTTTAAATCGGCTGCTGTAACCGTACCTGGCGCATGTTGGCTACCACCGGCTATATCACTAAACACCATTTTATCCTTGGTAATTTCAATCGTTTCTCCAAGTTCATTTTTCCAAGTCCCAACAATTGTCGAAAAATCCCCATCAATAATCTCAGAGACATTCATCGGGAATCCGGCATTTTCTAGATTTTGTATTTTATCCAAGTCTTTTTGATTATCTATACGTTCTAGCACACTAATCGATGGTCCGGCGCTTGTCCGAATCATAATATGCTCATGAGTCGGGTCAATTGTTTTAGGTAGTGGAAAGTCAGGGTCATCTGGCATTATCGGCACATTTCTTGGACAAAAATCAATATCCCACAACACTGCCTCACCAGCTTGGACGTGTAATTTACCGTCTTGTTCTTGATATGTAACGGGAAATTGTTGTTCATTATAAGTCAGTTGCTCTTTTTCTAATTTCATTCCTAGGGTACCAATGCTTGAATCTGCTATTTCGATTGTGGTATTTCCAGAAGGGCGTATCCAAATATTGCCAAATTGGTTATGGTAATTGGTATTCATCGCCACTTCTTGCCACTTTCCATTTAAGCTTTGAAAATTTCCAGCTTTAATTTCTTTTAGATTCATATTTTGTAATTGCGCCTTTTTTTCTTTAGTTGAGCTTGTAGTGGTTTGGTTTACCTGAGTATTCGTGCTATCTGTCTGACTCGTTTTTGTTTGTCGACATCCAGCTAGCATTCCCAATAACAGAATATTCGTTGCTACATATAATCCCTTACGCCACCATTTCATAGTCACCACTCTAGTTTACATACTATACCTCTATTTAAACAAATTTTCACGTGAAATTCTATAAGTAATATTAAACTTCTGTCAGCACTTTCAAAATTACTGAAAGAAAATGATATAATAAGTGTTGAGGTGAGCGTGATGGGAAAAATTTATGCATTAAGTGATATTCATGGTTGTTTATCACCGTTAAAGGAAGCATTGACATTGATAACTCTCAAGCCAGAAGATAGGGTGATTTTTTTAGGGGATTATGTGGATCGTGGACGGCATTCTTGTCAGGTGCTGCAAACAATTATGGACTTTGAAACGCGTCATCCTGACCAAGTAACGGTGCTGTTAGGCAATCATGATGAATGGTTTTGTGACTGGCTATTTGAACCGGAAAGTGCCTATATCGGATATGCGATGAATATGGGGATAGAGACGATTGAAAGCTTTTTTACAGAGCGTGACTTTCAAGCTATCTTAAATAGTCAAGGTGATGCACCTAATATCCATGTACGTTTACAAGCGATTGAAGAAAAATTACGGGAAAATCTTTTAAACGCTCCTGAGCATCAAAAATTATTGACCTGGTTAAAACGTAAATATCAGTTTCCACGTTATGTCGAAACGCCAACGCAAATTTTTGTTCATGCGGGAGTGGATGAAGAAGCCGGTGAATACTGGAAATCAGCAACTGCGTCAGAAATTTTTACTTGCAAGTATCCATTTACGACGGGAAAATTTTACAAGACGATTATTTGCGGTCATTTTCGTTCGTCCTTCGTTGCAGGCGATGAGGGATATCTGGGTCGGGTATATTTCGACCAAGCCAGTCATTATTTTATCGATGGTTATGTGAATAAGAGTGGCAAAGTGCCCGTTTTAGTCTATGACACGCAGAGTAAACAGTATACCTCTTTTGAAAAAATAGCTGATACTTGGCATGAATATCGACTAAATGAGCGATCGAATTAGGAAAGGAAAGAGCGTCTATGAATCAGTTTGAAGCAACCAACAAACGTATTGAAATTTTTGAAGATACCTATCATTTTTATCAACAAAATCCATTTTTACGTCAAGCTGTTCAAGAAAGTCTTAGCAAACAATTTTTTGTACCAGCCAATCAAGTGTTAGCCAATAATCAGCAGCCACGGTATATCCAAGATGCATTAATCGTACTATCGGATAAACGGACTTTCCAAGCGGCGATGCAATATCCTGATAAGAAAGTGGCCGTACTAAATTTTGCTTCAGCGACGAATCCAGGGGGCGGTGTTGTCGGTGGCAGTAATGCGCAAGAGGAATGTCTATGTCGGACAAGTACGCTTTATGCTAATTTGACCGACCAAGGGATGCTGCGAGCGTTTTACCATCCCCATCGTCAACAATTACGAAGCGGACAGATGGATTTTACCTATAATGATGACTTGATTTATACACCTGATGTTGTGATTTTTAAGTCAGATACAGCTTTTCCGACCACTTTGCCCGAACATTACTGGCAAAAAGTGGATGTCATTACGTGTGCAGCACCGAATCTGAATCATAGCAGTCAGATGATTTTACCAGATGAATTGGCGCAAATTCATGAAAATCGTTGTCGCAAAATTTTAGCTGTAGCCCAAACGCAAAATGTAGAAGTCATGATACTAGGTGCCTTTGGATGTGGCGCCTTTGGAAATCCTTCAGAAATTGTTGCAAAAGGGATGATACGTGCGATTCACGATTTTTCTAAAGCTTTTCAAACGATTGAATTTGCGATTTATTGTCCACCGTATGACCAAAGAAATCAAATCGCTTTTCAAAAGGTTTTGAGTCAGATGTAAGCTAAATGTGGAGGGATAGGGATGAAGTTTTTTATTGCGGATTTACATTTTTGCCATGAATCAATTATTGAAATGAGCAATAGACCTTTTGCAAATTTAACCGAGATGCATGAAACGATGATTAGACGTTGGAATCGTGTCGTGCGGCCAAAAGATGAGGTTTTTATTGTTGGTGATTTTTTATATAAAGGAAGTGCGCAAGAAGCCAATGAATTATTGCGGCGCTTGAGAGGTAGAAAGTATCTGATTCGCGGAAATCATGAGAAATATTTATATCAGCCAGAATTCGACACCACGCTTTTTGAATGGGTGAAGGACTATCATACCTTTAAAGAAAACAAGCGACAATACGTCCTGTTTCATTACCCGATTTTAGAGTGGGAAGGTTATTTTCGTGACAGTATCTTAATTTACGGTCATGTGCATAACAATCATTCAGCGTACTTTGCTAAAACGCTAGGTCCGAATGCTGTGAACGTAGGAGCGGATATGTTAGATTTTACACCGATTAGTCAGACACAAATTTTGGAATTGGTAGCTAAACGCAAACAAGAACAATAAGAAAAGCCAGCTAGTTGTATGTGTTTTACACCTAGCTGGTTGTTTTGCTTTTTGCTTCGCGGATATTTTTTTCGTTTAATTCCAAAATTCGAATGCGCATTTCTAGCTCTTCTTTCACATAATTTGCCACTAATGCCACAAATGGTTCAGTATCTCCTGTTCGTTGTGTGTTGGCGAGAGTTTCCATATAAATTTGTCTAGATTTTTTGTCTGGCTGAATATTTGTGATTGGAAAACCATTGCTTGTCAGCGCAAATTCCATTAAAAGTCTGGTTGTCCGACCATTACCATCAGTGAATGGATGGATACTCACAAATTTTTGATGAAGTAAGGCTGCATATTCAACTGGATGCAAGGTAGGTGCGATTTCTTGTGCCCAATAGATTAAGTTGGCCATCTCTTGACGAATCAGGTAAGGATCTGTGTAATGAACACCGACTACACCATACGGATAAGCTGCATTAAGTCGTTACATTCCTGCTAATTCAACTTTATCCGCGGATTTGATAGTTACGAGTTGATTGATTTTTTGGATGATTTCTTCGTTTAAGGGCACCTGTCCTAAGGCTAGTTCGTAAACAAAATCAAAAGCTTTTCCTAAATCAAGCGTTTCTAAAATTTCTTTGACAGGTGTAGCATGTATCGTAGCACCTGTTTCTAAGATGGCTGCTGTCTCATATTTGTCTAAGGTACCACCTTCGAGTGCATTAGAAGACCAAACGTGTTCAATCTTTTTTTCGCGTTCAATTGCTTCAACTTGCCCTTTTGTCAGTGGACGAAATTGATCCATTTTGCATTTTAAAGCATCTAATTCACGAAAATCCATAGCACACCTCCTGCATTTGTTGTTTATTTGTATTCTATCATGTTTTAAGTTTGATGAGAAATAAAAACTAGCTACTTTTCTTTGTAGCTAGTTTATTGATTGATTATTCCATTAAGTCAACGAGTAAGTCACCAAATTCTTGAGTGGAAAGTAGCGTGACCTCTTTCATCGCTTGGGCAAAATCACTGGTGACTGTTTTATTGCGAATGGCATGTTCAATCGCGCAAATAATGCGATGACTCGCTGCCTGCCAACCGACATAATCAAGCATCATGCAAGCAGATAAGAGTAGCGAACATGGATTGGCTTTTCCTTGACCGGCGATATCGGGTGCCGTGCCATGAGTAGCTTCAAAAATTGCGTGTCCGGTGTGATAATTGATATTTCCACCAGGTGCGATGCCGATACCGCCAACTTGAGCAGCTAAGGCGTCAGAAATATAATCACCATTTAAGTTACACGTCGCAATCACATCATATTTTTCTGGATAAAGTAAGATTTGTTGTAAGAAATTATCTGCAATCACATCTTTAATGATCAATTTGCCAGCTTTTTGGGCATCATTAAGGGCCTTTTGAGCGGCTTCTTTGCCTTGCGTTTTTGTTAATTTTTCAAATGTCTGCATGGTAAAGCATACATCGGTATATTTTTCCTCTGCTAAATCATAGCCCCACTTTTTGAAATGTCCCTCGGTAAACTTCATGATATTACCTTTATGCACTAAGGTGACAGATTTTCGCTTATTCGCTAATGCATAGTCAATCGCAGCGGCAATTAGACGTTGGCTTCCTTCTTTGGATACGGGTTTGATTCCAATCGATGAAGTTTGTGGGAAACGAATTTTTTGGACACCAAATTGTGTTTTTAACACTTCGATTAGTTGTGTCGTTTCTGCTTGACCAGCGAGAAACTCGATTCCTGCATAGACATCTTCAGTATTTTCGCGGAAGATGACCATATCTGTTTTTTCAGGATGTTTTAAAGGACTAGGAACGCCGGAAAAATAGCGAACAGGACGCACACAAGCAAATAAATCAAGCGTTTGGCGCAAGGTCACGTTTAATGAGCGAAATCCCTCTCCAATAGGTGTCATTAAGGGTCCTTTTAAAGCGAGTTTAGCTTCTTTAATCGTTGCTAAAGTTTCATCAGGAAGATAGGTGCCAAATTTTTCAAAAGCCGTTTGTCCAGCATAAATTTCTTGCCACTGAATGGTTTTTTGTCCGTGATAGGCTTTATAAATGGCAGTATCAATGACTTTTTTGGAAGCTTGCCAAATTTCTGGACCGATGCCATCTCCTTGAATAAAAGGGACAGTTAATTGATTGGGTACTTGTAGTTGTCCGTCTTTGATTGATAAATAACTCATCTTCTGACCTCTTTTCTTATTTCGTTGCTTGTTTTCTAATAATCATTGGTAAGATACCGCCGTTTTGGTAGTAACGCAAATCAGCTGGGGAATCAAACCGCAATTTTGTGGTAAAGGTAATGGTTTTTCCGTCTTTATTTTGGGCAGTCACAGTAATAGCTTGATTGATTTGTGGCTTTTCAGGAAAATCAATACAAAAGACTTCTTCGCCGGTTAAGCCAAGACTTTGAGCGGTTTCTTGATTGGTGTATTCAAGTGGGATTAAGCCCATCATGACAAGGTTCGAGCGATGAATTCGTTCAAAACTTTCAGCAATGACCGCTTTCACTCCAAGTAATTGTGTTCCTTTGGCAGCCCAGTCACGTGAAGAGCCCATGCCGTAATCTTTCCCCGCTAAGATAATCGTCCCAATGTTTTGTTTTTGATAGTTCATCGCCGCATCATACATACTCATCACTTCATCAGTAGGTAAGAAACGTGTGAAACCCCCACTAATTTCTGGTACAAGTTGGTTTTGCAAGCGAATATTAGCCAAAGTTCCGCGCATCATTACTTCATGGTGACCACGTCTTGAACCAAAGGAGTTAAAATCGCGGTATTTTACATTTCGGCTACTTAAATATTTTCCAGCTGTCGAATCTAACCCGATGCTACCGGCTGGCGAAATATGGTCGGTTGTGACGGAATCGCCTAATTTGGCTAATACTCTGAGATTTTCTAAAGCAGCATGACTAGGTAATTCAGCACTTAAATCTTCAAAGAATGGTGGATTGGCGATGTAGGTCGAATTTTCATCCCAGGCATAACAATCACTGCTTGTCGTTTGGATTTCATTCCAACGTTCATTGGCATCAAATAAGTGTGCATAGGCCGCTTTAAAGGCTTCTTTTGAGACGTATTTTTGAATATAGCTTTCGACTTCTTCGCTACTTGGCCAAATGTCTTTTAAGTAGACTGGCTTGCCTTCTTTATCAGTACCTAGGCTTTCTTTGGTTAAATCTTTGCGCACCGTTCCACAAATAGCATAAGCGACAACTAGTGGTGGAGAAGCGAGATAGTTGGCTTTAATTAATGGATGAATCCGCCCTTCAAAGTTGCGGTTACCAGAAAGTACGGCACTTGCTAGGAGTTGGCTATCTGTCACTGCCTGGGTAACTTCTTCATCTAATGGACCAGAATTTCCGATACAAGTAGTGCATCCATAGCCTACGAGATAGAATCCTAATTGTTCAAAATAGGGAAGTAAACCACTTGCCTTTAGATAGCTTGTTACTACTTTAGAGCCAGGTGCGAGAGAAGTTTTGACATATTTAGGGCCAGTTAATCCTTTTTCAACAGCTTTTTTAGCTAATAGTCCAGCAGTCATTAAAACGGATGGATTACTTGTGTTGGTACAGCTAGTAATCGCCGCTAGTAATAAATCACCGGTCTTTAAGGTATCCGTCGTGCCATCTTGCCAATGAATCGTGGTTTGTTTGGTTAATTCTTCTTCAGGTAAACCAAAGCCTTTAGGACCACTTGGCGCAGTGACAGATTGAGTGAAATTTTGGGCGACTTGGGATAGGCTGATACGATCTTGTGGACGTTTTGGCCCAGCAAGAGAAGGTTCGATTTGACTTAAATCAATTTCGATAACCTTGGTATAAGTTGCTTCTTGCTCTTCATCATAGAATAGTTGGTTAGCTTTGGCATAGGCTTCTACTTGGGCAATCAATTCAGGCGTTCTGCCGGTTAAAGCTAAATAGTCTAAAGTTTCTTGGTCAATTGGACAGTAGCCGCAAGTTGCTCCGTATTCAGGTGCCATATTTGCTAAAGTGGCACGGTCAGCAAGGCTTAATTGATGGTAGCTTGGTCCGAAATATTCGACAAATTTCCCAACGACTTTTTCATTACGTAAAGTTTCAGTGACAAAAAGGGCTAGGTCAGTGGCGGTTGTGCCCGTCGCGAGTTGACCGGTAAAACGAACGCCAATGACTTCAGGCGTAGGGAAGTAAGAAGCTTCTCCTAAAATGGCGGCCTCAGCTTCAATTCCACCGACTCCCCAGCCGAGCACACCTAAACCATTAATCATCGTGGTATGTGAGTCGGTTCCTTGAAGGGTATCTGGGAATAGCAGACCTTCTTTTTCGATGACAACAGGGGATAGTGATTCAATATTGACCTGATGAATAATCCCAGTTTCAGGAGGGACGACATCAAAGTTTTCAAAAGATCCTTGCGCCCATTTTAAAAATTGATAACGTTCCATATTGCGTTCAAATTCGCGCTCAGTATTTAAGGTGATGGCTTGCGGATTACCAAAAGCATCGACTTGAACAGAGTGATCGACAACTAAGGTAACAGGGATTTCAGGGTTGATTTCTTTGGCTGAACCGCCTAATTTGACCATCGCATCACGCATTGCTGCAAGGTCGACAACTGCAGGTACGCCAGTAAAATCTTGCAAAACGACCCGCTCTACTTTAAAAGGAATCACCCCTGTAGGATTTTTCGCATCATAGTGAATCAAATATTTTAACGCTTCTTCGGTGATTTCTTCGTTTTGATGGCGTGCGACACTTTCTAATAAGATACGTATAGCATATGGAAGTTTGTGGATATTTTCTTGATAATGTTCGGCAATTTTAACTAAGTCAATATAATGGAAAGGTTGTTGATTTACGATTAATTGGCTTTTAAAGGTCATAGCGCTCGTCCTTTCTGTGATAAAAATACGTTATAACTAGCATAATTATACGATTTTCAGAAAACTTTGTAAACTTTTTTATTAAAATTATTTCATTTTTTCATTATCGTGTTATAATGATATTCAAATAGAATTATCCGAATATTACGAAGGAAGAAGGGATTTAGTGATGACGAATGCCAAAAATAAAGAAGAATATGTGACAAAACTATCATTGTTATGTCAGGAAAATGATAAGATAGAAATGCAACTTTATACAAGGTATCAAGTAAAAAGAGGCTTGCGTGACGAAAATGGGAAAGGTGTCTTAGCAGGCTTAACGACGATTTCTACAATTTATCCGGATAAGAAAGTCAATGGAGAAGTGGTTTCTGAGCGTGGTGAGCTGCGTTATCGTGGAATAGATATCAATGAACTGGTAGAAGGTTTTGTTTCACAGAATCGGTATGGATTTGAAGAAGTTGCATATTTATTACTTTTTGGTAACCTTCCAAGCGCATCGGAGTTGAAGCAGTTTAAAGCAGAATTGAATGCTCGGCGAACTTTGCCTACAAATTTTGTACGAGATGTCATCATGAAGGCTCCCTCTGCCAATATTATGAATTCCTTGGCGCGTAGTATTTTAACTTTGGCTAGCTATGATCAAAAGGCGGATGATATCTCAATTGAAAATGTCTTAGATCAATCCTTGATGTTGATTAGTGTTTTTCCGATGATTGCGATTTATGCTTATCATGCGTACAATCACTACGACCAAGGTGAAAGTATGTATATTCATAATCCAAAAGGTGATTTGAGTACAGCGGAAGTCATTTTGAAAATGTTACGACCTGACCAAAAATATACCAAGCAAGAAGCGCAGACTTTAGATATGGCTCTGGTCTTGCATATGGAACACGGAGGCGGGAATAATTCTACTTTTACAACACGGGTGGTTACTTCTAGTGGGACTGATACGTATTCAACGATTGCGGCGGCTTTAGGTTCATTAAAGGGACCAAAACATGGGGGTGCCAATATCAAGGTAACGCAGATGATGGCAGATATGAAAGAACATTTACCCAAAGATTATACCGAAGAAGATGTTCGTAATTATTTAACGGCAGTCTTGAATAAACAAGCTTTCGATCATAAAGGGTTGATTTATGGGATGGGGCATGCAATCTATTCAAATAATGATCCCCGGGCATCCATCTTCAAACGTTATGTATCCAAATTAGCTGAAGAAAAAGGGAGTGCAGCATCGAAGGAGTTTGAGCTCTATTCAATGGTGGAACGGATTGCACCAGAAGTGATTTCTGAAAAACGTAAAATTTATAAAGGAGTCAGTGCGAATATCGACTTCTTTAGTGGCTTTGTATACGATATGCTTGGCTTGCCGCAGGAACTTTATACGCCGATTTTTGCGATTGCGCGAATTGTCGGTTGGTCAGCGCATCGAATTGAAGAGCTAGTGAATACACAAAAGATTATCCGTCCTGCTTATATGGAAGTAACGGAAGATATCGAATATGTAGATTTAGATGCAAGATAAGGAAATAGACAAATGAATCTGTAGGCGAGATTTGTTTGTCTATTCCTATTTTTTTCGAACAAAAAAGCCATCCAGTAAAAACTGAATGACTTTTTGTAAACTTGATAGAAAATCTTAAAGTTTTTTGTTGTAGAATTCGACAACTAGTGATTCGTCGATTTCTGGGTATAATTCGTCACGTTCTGGTAAACGAGTTAATGAACCAGCTAATTTTTCTTCGTCAAAGCTTACAAATGCTGGACGTCCAACAGTAGCTTCAACAGCATCTTTAATTACTGATACGTTTTGAGATTTTTCACGAACGCTGATGACTTGACCAACTTCAACATGGTATGAAGGGATATCAACGCGTTTGCCATCTACTAAGATGTGGCCGTGGTTAACTAATTGACGTGCTTGACGACGAGTAGTTGCAAGACCTAAGCGGTAAACAACGTTATCTAAGCGTTGTTCTAGTAAGATCATGAAGTTAACCCCGTGTTTACCTTCGCGGATTTTGCTAGCTTTCACGAATAAGTTACGGAATTGACGTTCATTCATTCCGTACATGTGACGTAATTTTTGTTTTTCAGCCATTTGTTGACCGTATTCAGAACGAGCGCCACGGCTTGATGGTCCATGTTGACCTGGTGCGTATGGGCGACGTGCTAATTCTTTACCTGTACCTGATAATGAGATACCTAAACGGCGTGAGATTTTCCATGATGGTCCTGTGTAACGAGACATTTAAAAATTCCTCCAATGTATGAAATATAGTATATCGTTGGAGTAAAATAATCCGTTTGAAAAATTCATATTTCATGTAGTTTATTCTTCAATCTTCACCTTTGCAGCCGCGGTTACTCAATTGAACTTATGGTTAAGCGATAAACTAGGGATGGTCTATTATCTTTCTGCTGCATTATTTTACACAAAGCACATTATAGCTGATTCATCAAGCGTTTGTCAACTGAAATTGCATGTTTGCGATTAAAAAGAAAGCTAAAAGTAAAAGTCATCCTACTATAAAGTAAGACAAAAAATAGATAGTGAAAATATTTCTGAAAAAACGTGAACTTTTTCATTAAATATCCTTTACAAATGATAGTTGCATCATTAGAATAAGAATGATGTTGATAGAAGGCGTCACATGAAAATTGAAGGAGAGAGACAATGAATCCAGTATCACCATTATTTGAGAAGATTGATTCTTCCATTGAAAAGAAACTAGACCTAATTGAAAGTAGCTATCTACGCTATGCAGTACGCGCGATGTTGGCGTGTTTATTCTTGACATTAGGAACAGCAATCGCGTTTGCCGTTGCGATTAAAGGTGACGAATTAGTACATGGTTTAGGAAAATTTTTATTTGCTTTCATGTTTAGTTGGTCACTGGTTATGATATTGTATATGAATGCTGAACTAGGTACTTCTAATATGTTATATGCAACAGTAGGGGTATATCGTAAAAAAATGACCGTTGCTAAGGCTGTGAAATTATTATTTACTTGTATCTTTTTTAACTTAGTAGGTGGGATTATTTTTGCCTATTTTGTGTCACTAACTGGCCCCTATCAAAATTTGGCACCTGATAACTATATGTATGCAGGAGTGGCGGCCAAATTAGCAAAACCAACTATTCAAATTTTAGCAGAAGCGATGTTTGCCAATATCGTCGTAAATACTTCGGTAATTGTTAGTTTACGAATGAAAGATGATGCGGGTAAAGTTCCGGCTATTATCTTTATTATCTTTATCTTTGCGTTCTTAGGATATGAACACGTCATCGCTAACTTCCCAGCATTTTCATTAGCTTATTTTGCATCTGGCGGCAATATTCCGGGAATGGACGCTGCGCATGTTATCCATAATTTGGTTTGTGCATTAATCGGAAACTATATCGGCGGAGGCTTAGTGATAGGCTTGATTTATGCTTGGTTGAATAGTTCGAAATCTAAATATGTTGATTAATATGAATTAATAAACGGATATTTATCGTTGGTCAATCATGCCTAGGATAAATATTCGTTTTTTTTTTGCGGCTGAGATTTTTCGTCTTATAGTCGTGCGATCGTTTATGATATAGTCGTATCTTTTGAATTGATGCGGAAAAAATATACTACTTTTTATTTCGGAAGCTAATCATTCTGAAAAAAGTCTAAGAAGAGTGAGAAAATCTGCATAAAGTTTGTTTAAAAGCCTCGCTGATTGGATATTTTAAACTAGTAGAGGCTTTTAAACGTTGGTATTTTTTTATTCGTTATTCTATTCTTATTTCATAATGAGTTGGAAATGTGAAAAAATAACTAATTTGTTAAATGTTAGAAGTGTGGCTGAGCTCTGAGAAGAAGGTGCATATTCATTTGAAGGATAAACGAAGTAGTCATAGTTGCTAGAAAAGGGATTTTTTAGTAAAGTAAACTCACAAGTACAAGTTAGGGAGAGTATAGGATGATGAACCGAAAATTAATTGCATTTGATATCGATGGGACAATATTAGATAAGAATTTGCAAGTGTTGCCTAGTACACGGATGGCGATAGAAAGCTTGCGGGCTCAAGGCCATTATGTGACGCTTGCTACTGGACGCTCACGGGTGTTGGCAAAACCGGTTATTGATGCACTTTCTTTTGAAAATTATATCTTATGTAATGGTGCAGCGGCCTTTAAGGACCACAAGCAAATTCACAAACAACTGTTACCTATGGATTCGTTAAAAGAATTGAAAGAAGAGGTTGTGCCTTTAGGAATTGATGTGGCATTGGTAGGTTTAGACGAAACAAAGCGGATTACTTCTTTAGATTTGCCTAAAATGACCGATGCGATGGAGTCATTTGGATCAACTTTACCAAACTTAGATCCACAATTTGCCAAAGAAGATGTTTATGCGGGATTGGCTTTTTATTCAGCAAAACATGAAGGTCGTTTTGATGAAAAGTATCAAGATCTACGCTTTGTTCGCTGGCATCCAAATTGTGTAGATGTTTTAACGCAAGGCATTTCCAAAGCAGCTACGATTTTGCAAGTGGCAAATGAGTTAGAGATCCAACAAGAAGATATTATTTGTTTTGGGGATGGCATGAATGATCGTGAAATGCTATCGATGGCAGGTGTTGGCGTGGCGATGGGAAATGCCAATGAGGAAGTGCAAAAACATGCAGATTTAGTGACGCAAGATCATAATTCAGATGGCATTTACCACGCATTAAATAAATTAGGGTTAATTACTGCATAAAAATATTCAAAAAATGGAGGCGTCAGAAGGTGGATGCCTCTTTTTATATGGGAAATTTTGCTTAATTTTCTTTCCTAGCTTATAATAAAGAAATGAGATTAATTAGAGAAGAGGAAAAATTTTGAGGTTATTATTTATTGGGGATGTTGTGGGATCTTTAGGACGCAATACGGTTAGTGAGTATTTACCTAGATTAAAGAAAAAATATCGTCCACAAGTAACAATTGTGAATGGAGAAAATGCAGCCAGTGGTCGCGGAATTACCGAAAAAATCTATAAGAAATTTTTACAAGATGGGGCGGATGTGATTACGCTAGGTAACCATGCTTGGGATAACCGAGGGATTTTCGAATTTATCGAGGATGCTAAGAGGATGGTGCGACCAGCGAATTTTCCAACGGGTGTGCCGGGTGTTGGTGTGGTCTTTGTGAAGGTTAACCAACAAGAATTAGCGGTAGTGAATTTACAAGGACGCTCGTTTATGGTGGATTTAGATGATCCTTTCCGTAAAATAGAAGAATTATTAGCCCAAATTCAAAATCGTACTCCTTATATTTTTGTCGATTTTCATGCAGAGACAACGAGCGAAAAACAAGCGATGGGATGGTTTTTAGATGGCAGAGTATCAGCTGTAGTCGGGACGCATACCCATGTGCAAACCAATGATGCGCGGATTTTACCTAAAGGAACCGCTTATTTAACCGATGTCGGCATGACTGGTCCTTATGATGGTATTTTAGGAATGAAAAAAGAAGCGGTTATCGAAAAATTCTTAACTAGTTTGCCTCAACGTTTTGAAGTGATAGAAAAAGGACGTTTTATTTTATCTGCTTGTGTCATTGATGTGGATGATAAGACAGGCAAAGCAACACGGATTTTTCCGATTCAAATCAGTGAAGACCGCCCATTTAGCGAAAATGATTAGATAGGATGAAACGATGACATATCTAGAGGAAGAACAACAAATTCAACAAACCCTTGAACAGATTAAACAATTGCTACAAGAAAATGAAACAATTCGTAATTTTAAACAAATTCAAGCAAAAGTGAATCAACATCAAGGATTAAAGGATTTGGAAGAAGAAATAAAAAACTTACAAAAACAAGTCGTTCAGTTTGAGCATTATGGGAAAGAAAATGCTAAACAAGAAGCGCTCAAACGTCTAGACGAGGCCAATGAACGTTATAAAAATCATCCGTTAGTCGTCAGTTATCGTGAAAAGTTAATTGAGGCCGATGATTTATTACAATATTTGACGAATAAAATTCAATATAAAGTGAATCAACAACTTGAACAGGAAGGAAAACAGTGATGCCACAAAAGACAAAACATACCCCGATGATGGAACAATATTTTCAAATCAAGGCGCAATATCCAGATGCGTTTTTGTTCTATCGTTTAGGTGATTTTTATGAAATGTTTTATGAGGATGCTAAAAAAGCGGCTCAAATTTTAGAGTTAACCTTAACCAGTCGTAATAAAAATGCCGAAGATCCAATTCCAATGTGTGGCGTTCCTTATCATGCAGCGAGTGGCTATATTGATACTTTGGTAGAGCAAGGCTATAAAGTGGCGATTTGTGAACAAGTAGAAGATCCTAAGCTAACTAAAGGCATGGTGAAAAGAGAAGTGGTGCAATTAGTTACTCCAGGTACTGTGATGGATGGTAAGTCACTAGCTGCGAAAGAAAATAATTTTTTAACGGCTTTAAGTTACCAAGCGGGCCAATTTGGTTTCAGTTATGTCGATTTGTCTACAGGTGAATTAAAAGCTACAGTGCTTGCCGATGAAGAAAGTGTGTTAAATGAAGCTTCGATTTTACAGACAAAAGAAATTGTTTATACGACAGAAATTCCTGAAAAATTGACGCAAACATTAAAACAACGCCTTTCTTTAGTGGTTTCTTTTCAATTAGAGGCACAGGAAAATGCAGAATTAAGCTTTTTAACGAATCAACTACAGTCAGATATCGAAAAAACGGTAACCAATCATTTATTAGCCTATTTGTCAGAAACACAAAAACGCAGCTTAAATCACATTCAACAAGCGCAAAGTTATCAAGTCGACCATTATCTGAAAATGGATTATTATTCGAAGTTTAATTTGGAATTAAGTCAAGCGATTCGTACGGGCAAAAAGCAAGGCACTTTAATATGGTTGTTGGATGAAACGAAGACAGCCATGGGTGCGCGTCTTTTAAAACAGTGGCTAGATCGTCCATTAATTCAAGAAAAGCAAATCTTAGGTCGTCAGGAAATGGTGGCTTCGTTGATTACTTCCTTTTTTGAACGTGAAGATATCATTCAAGGTTTAGCAAAAGTATATGATTTAGAACGCTTGGCAGGAAAGGTATCTTTTGGAAGTGTCAATGCGCGTGATTTATTACAATTAAAACAATCACTGGAACAAATCCCTTATCTTAGACAGATTTTAACGGGTATTGATCAAGGTCAGTGGCAAATGCTTTTACATGATTTAAATCCGATGAATGATCTGGTGGACTTGATTGAGCAAGCGATTGATGAAGAGGCGCCTTTGCAATTAAACGAAGGCAATCTCATCAAGACTGGCTATAATGAACAGCTAGACGAATACCGTTTGGCGATGAAAAATGGCAAACAATGGTTAGCCGAATTAGAAGCAAAAGAACGCGAATTAACCGGCGTGAAAAATCTAAAAATTGGCTATAATCGTGTCTTTGGATACTATATTGAAATTACCAAGGCCAATCTTGCTCATTTGGATACTTCGCGTTTTGATCGTAAGCAAACTTTGGCGAATGCTGAACGTTTTATTACGCCTGAATTGAAAAAGTTAGAAGAATTAATCTTAGGGGCGCAAGAAAAATCTACTGAGCTAGAATATCAGTTATTTATTGGGATTCGCGAGCAAGTAAAAGGCAAAATTAGCGAATTACAAACTTTAGCAAAAGCCGTGGCTACGTTAGACTGCTTGCTAGCCTTTGCAATTGTTAGTGAACGATATGGCTACGTGCGTCCAGTGCTTAGTCAAGACCATGAGTTGAAAATTATTGATGGTCGGCACCCAGTCGTTGAAAAAGTATTAGGTGCTCAAACCTATATTCCCAACTCGATTGAAATGCCAAAAGAGACGACCATGTTGCTAATTACAGGGCCAAATATGTCTGGTAAGAGTACGTATATGCGTCAACTTGCCTTGAGTGTGGTCATGACGCAGATGGGGTGTTTTGTACCGGCTAAGGAAGCGACATTGCCTATTTTTGATCGTATTTTCACGCGTATTGGGGCTAGTGATGATTTAATTGCCGGTCAGAGTACATTTATGGTGGAAATGATGGAAGCCAATCAAGCATTGCGTCATGCAAGTGTTAATAGCCTAGTTTTATTTGATGAATTGGGCCGCGGAACTGCTACTTTTGACGGGATGGCTTTGGCACAGGCGATTATTGAATATTTGCAAAATCATGTCCAAGCAAAGACACTCTTTTCAACCCATTATCATGAATTAACTGCCTTAGAAAGCCAATTGCCTGGTTTGGTGAATATTCATGTTGGCGCAACGGAAAAAGATGGTGAAGTCATATTCCTTCATAAGATGATGAAAGGTCCGGCTGATAAAAGTTATGGCATACACGTTGGTAAGTTAGCAGGCTTGCCAGAAAGCTTAATTGCACGTGCAGATCAGATTTTAACCAAATTAGAAAATCAAGAAGAAAAACAAGTCGCACAAGTCGTTAGCCAAAGCAAGGAAGAAGAAATCAATGTGGCAGTTACGGTCAAGGCAAATCCAAGTACACCGGCTGTAGAGCAATTATCATTATTTAGTGAAATGACGCCGGCTGAAGAAAAAGTACTGGCAGCGATTAAGTCGATGGATCTGGCAAACTTAAAGCCAATGGATGTCTTCTTTACGATAAATGAATTAAAACGTGAATTGGAAAAGGAATAATGAAGTAAGTTTTGTGAATTGAGGTGAGAACATGGGAAAAATCCAAGAACTTTCAGAACAGTTAGCCAACCAAATCGCGGCTGGAGAAGTTGTGGAACGTCCAGCATCGGTTGTTAAAGAATTATTGGAAAATGCGATTGATGCACATAGTCATAAGATTGAAATTTTTATTGAAGAGGCGGGTCTGAAAACAATTCAAATTATTGATGATGGTGAGGGGATTGCGCCAGATGATATGGTCAATGCCTTTAAGCGACATGCTACAAGTAAAATTCATAGTCGTGATGATTTGTTTCGTATCCGTACATTAGGTTTTCGCGGCGAGGCGTTACCTAGTATTGCTTCGGTGTCTAAAGTGGTCATCGAAAGTGCGCAAGAAAATGCTGCTGAGGGGAGTTATCTCGAATTAGATGGTGGCAAAGTGGTTGTTGAAAAGCCAGGTTCTTTGCGTAAAGGAACCAATATTAAGGTGTCGGATTTATTCTATAATACTCCCGCTCGCTTGAAGTATGTGAAATCTTTGCAGACAGAATTAGCCAATATTACTGATGTGGTGAATCGTCTAGCTTTAAGTCATCCGGATATTGCCTTTTCTTTGGTTCATGATGGTCATCAGCTCACAAAAACCAATGGCAGTGGCGACTTAAAGCAGACTATTGCCGGTATTTATGGGCTGCAAAATGCCAAGAAAATGTTAGCGATTCAAGCAGAAAACCTAGATTTTAAGATTAGTGGCTACGTATCTTTGCCTGAGTTAACACGTGCAGGTAGAAGTTATATCACCACCTTAATTAATGGTCGTTACATCAAAAATCATGGGTTAAATAAGGCGATTACGAATGGCTATGGATCGAAGTTGATGATTGGACGTTTTCCAATTGCGGTCATCGAGATTCAAACAGATCCATTATTAGTGGATGTGAATGTTCATCCAACCAAGCAAGAAGTCCGCCTCTCTAAAGAAGAAGAGCTCTTTTCATTGGTTAGTAAAGCAATCAATGATAAGTTGCGCGAACAAGTCTTGATTCCTAATGTTGGTGCGAACCTTGATTTCAAACAGAAAGTCAATCCTAAAGAACAAGTTAAGCCAACGCAATTAAATCTAGATTTGTCGCCTGCTGTGGGGAAAAAAAGTGGTCGGTTACAGTTTGATAGCCAGACGAATCAATTTTACTTGAAACCAGCTCCCACTCCTGAGGAAAACACAGCAAGCACGAGTGGAAATGTGGATAATTCTGTGGACAATCTTGTGGATGAATGTGGAAAAAGAACAGATGATTTTGACAATCTTGTTAGAAATCTCGAAAATTCAACATTCGATAGTCAAGAAGAAACACTTGACGAACAAATATTCGAAACTAAAAATGTGGATAACTTGGTACGTGAACTGCCAGAAAGTGATCCGTTTGAGCCAACAGAGTATCTCCATGAGGATTTAGATGCCAAACAAGTTTATGCCTTGTTAAAACAAAATGAAACGCAAAGTGAGCACGAAGCCTTTCCGTATTTAGAATATTTTGGTCAAATGCATGGGACGTACCTTTTTGCCCAGTCAGACCACGGGTTATACATTATCGACCAACATGCGGCCCAAGAGAGAATCAAATACGAATATTATCGGGAAAAAATTGGTGAAGTGGATGAACATTTGCAAGAATTACTCATTCCGATTGTTTTGGACTATCCAAATAGTGATTATCTAAAATTAAAAGAGAAAAAAGATGTGCTAGTCAGCGTCGGCATTCAATTGGAAGACTTTGGACAAAATAGTTTTATCGTGCGGGCACATCCTACTTGGTATCCTAAAGGGCAAGAAGAAACCATTATTCGTGAAATGATAGATATGGTATTGATTAACGGTTCGGTGACAGTGAAAGATTTTAGAGCAGCAACGGCGATTATGATGAGCTGTAAACGTTCGATTAAAGCCAACCATCATTTAAGTGATATTCAAGCCAGAACCTTACTTACTGATTTAGCTAAATGCGAAAACCCATATAATTGTCCACATGGGCGCCCAGTACTCATTCATTTTACCAATAAAGATTTAGAAAAGATGTTTAAACGAATTCAAGATCCACATTAGAAGGGAAATAAAATGCAATATATACTCGCTTCACAATCACCTAGAAGAAAAGAATTACTAGCAAGAGTAGTAGAGAACTTTCAAGCTGTACCTGCAGATATTGATGAAACACCTTATCCTAGTGAACAACCAGTTGATTACGTACAACGGATGGCGTCTCAAAAAGCGGCAATTATTTTAAAAGACTATCCTGAAGCTATGGTTATTGGCAGCGATACTTCAGTTATCTGCCAAAATCAAATTTTAGGTAAGCCTCAAGATAAAAATGATGCCAAACTCATGTTGAAAATGCTTAGCGGACAAACACATGAAGTCTACACAGCAGTCAGCATTCAATCAAAAGATAAGGTAGTAAACTTTATTAGCAAAGCAGCCGTGACATTCTATCCATTGACAGAGGAAGAAATCGCACAATATCTATTAGATGATGAATATAAAGATAAAGCTGGGGCCTATGCTGTTCAGGGGTTGGCAAGTAAGTTTATTCAATCTATTGAAGGAGATTATTATGCAATTGTCGGACTGCCAGTGGCCGCTTTGTATCAAAACTTGAAACAATTTTAGTTAAAAAAGCCTGAATACCTTTTGTTCTATTAAGGTGTTTGGGCTTATCTTTTGCTCGAAAACGTTTTTATAGTATTTTTTTAGAAAAATTGCTTGACGTTCAATTTGAATCGTGATATTCTAACAAAGTCGCTGAAATCAAACGACTAAATAAAATAAACTTTCAATGCGTTTTAAAGTTTTTAAAAATTAAGCTTGACAATGAATTGAACGTTTGTTATGATATGAAAGTCGC
>DWVH01000019.1 GCA_019120335.1 Candidatus Enterococcus stercoripullorum | reverse complement strand
CTAGCTACTTCGGCGTATAAGCCACCCCGTCTGGGAAAGTCTTAACTTTTGGAACTTTCCCGACGTGTTGGACAAACTTATCCGCTCGTAGCTGCCCAAGTCGATTTACAACCTTATTAGACGGTGTTCGAAGGGTAGCTACATTGCATCTAAGCCGGACTGCCTAGGAAAATCTTTAAAACTAGCGGATTTTCCTGTCATTCCGGACAACCTTAGCTTTCTCGGTATCAATCAACTAAATACTCGGAAAATTCACCCTCCTGCTTAAGAAAATCTCCTTTCATCCGATTTTCTTAGCAGTAGGTAATACATGAATTTTCTCGTATTTGACCAAGTTGATTGATAACCTTTTGCTTGTAGCTGAACGACCCTTCTCACAACCTTATTTTTTGTTTCATTTGTTAACGTTTTCTGTGAGTGTTGGTTGTTGTCAGGTTTGGAATTGTTTAGTATAATGACAATGTAATAATTCATGAGGGAGTAACTGGCAGTAGGAATACTGTGGCAACATCACCAGCAAGAAAGAAATTTCTGGTGTTGCCTTAATTAGTGAGACTTATGTATGTATTTTTTTGCATACACAGGTCTATTTTTTTTATCAAGAAATAGACTTGTGGAATTTAGCGGCCAGTTCAAGTAATTGGTTAGCGAGAATTTTGAAGGAGGAACATATGTCAGAACAACAAAAACAAGCACAATTGCATGAAGCTTTTTATGCAAAAAGTGTCGATGAGGTCACACAAGCGTTAGATACAACTCTTGATGGCTTAACTTCTAGTGAGGCAAAGGCGCGTTTAGCAAAATTTGGCCCTAATGAACTAGAAGAAGGTAAGAAAAAAAGTATGCTACAAAAATTCATCGAGCAATTTAAAGACTTGATGATTGCTGTTTTATTAGTAGCTGCAATTATTTCTGCCGTTGTTTCACATGAAGTAGTGGACTCATTAATTATCTTAGCGGTGGTTATCATTAACGCCATCATGGGTGTGGTGCAAGAAGCCAAAGCCGAACAAGCCATTGAAGCTTTAAAACAAATGTCTACACCAAATGCGAATATCGTTCGTGATGGTCATCCGATGACAGTCAAAAGTGATGAATTAGTACCAGGTGATTTAGTATTACTAGAAGCAGGGGATATTGTTCCTGCAGATATGCGCTTGGTTGAAGTAAGTTCATTGAAGATTGAAGAAGCAGCTTTAACCGGCGAATCAGTGCCAGTTGAAAAAGAATTAATCGTTTTAGAAGATTCTGAAGTGGGTATCGGTGACCGTGTGAATATGGCTTATTCAAATAGTAATGTCACTTATGGTCGTGGTAAAGGGATTGTTGTTAACACTGGTATGGATACCGAAGTTGGTAAGATTGCCGGAATGTTAGCCCAAGCCGATGAAACAGAAACACCATTAAAACGTAACTTAAACGAATTAGGCAAGTTCTTAACAGCTGCAATTGTCGTGATTGCTGTAATTATGTTCTTTGTTGGTATTTTCTTCAACAATACTTCATGGGCAGATATGTTATTAACTTCTATCTCACTTGCCGTTGCAGCGATTCCTGAAGGTTTACCAGCCATTGTTACGATTATCCTAGCGCTTGGTACACAAGTCATGGCCAAACGTAACTCTATGATTCGTAAATTACCTGCCGTAGAAACATTAGGGGCTACTGATATTATCGCTTCTGATAAAACAGGGACACTAACCCTTAACCAAATGACGGTTGAAAAATTATATGTGGATAACCAACAATTTGCAGTGAGCGATGAATTTGCCAATGATCATATGGCGATTAAAGTAATGAACTTTGCCAATGACACTAAATTTTCTCAAGAAGGCACTTTAATCGGGGATCCAACGGAAACTGCCTTAATTCAATTTGGGTTAGATCAAGGCTTTGATGTGAAGGCTGCATTAGTGGCTGAACCTCGTGTGGCTGATCTACCATTTGACTCTGATCGTAAATTGATGTCTACTGTTCACCAATTAGCAGATGGCAAATACTTAGTTGCTGTCAAAGGTGCACCTGATGTCTTATTAACTCGTACAACACAAATTTTAATGAATGGTCAAGTACGTCCATTACAAAAAGCAGATAAAGACAATATTTTAGCCAATAATAAGGACATGGCCCAACAAGCTTTACGTGTCTTGGCAATGGCTTATAAGATTGTAGATAAAATGCCAGAATTAGTCAGCGAAATACTTGAAAATGATTTAGTATTCGCTGGTTTAGTGGGAATGATTGACCCTGAACGTGCTGAAGCTGCTCATGCTGTTAAAGTGGCAAAAGAAGCAGGTATTCGTCCAATTATGATTACTGGTGACCACCGTGATACAGCTGAAGCAATTGCCGCACGTCTTGGTATTATTAAAGAAAAAGACGATGCTGCTGTATTAACTGGGGCTGAATTAAACCAAATGTCTGATGATGAATTTGCTCAAAAAGTTACCCAATATTCTGTTTATGCACGTGTATCTCCTGAACATAAAGTCCGTATCGTGAAAGCATGGCAAAAAGCAGGTAAAGTCGTTGCAATGACTGGTGATGGGGTAAACGATGCGCCTGCCTTGAAACAAGCAGATATCGGTGTTGGTATGGGAATTACTGGTACGGAAGTTTCTAAAGGGGCTTCTGATATGGTCCTTGCTGATGATAACTTTGCGACAATTGTTGTGGCTGTTGAAGAAGGACGTAAAGTATTCTCTAACATTCAAAAAGCCATTCAATATCTATTGGCTGCGAACTTAGGGGAAGTTTTAACCCTATTCTTAGCGACACTTTGGGGATGGGATACGTTATTACCAATTCATCTATTATGGATTAACTTAGTAACAGATACTTTCCCAGCCATTGCTTTAGGTATGGAACCAGCGGAACAAGGATTGATGCAACACAAACCACGTGGTAAGAATTCAAACTTCTTCTCTGGTGGGGTATTGAGTAGTATCATTTACCAAGGTATTTTAGAAGCGGCTTCTGTATTATTCGTATACTGGGCAGCAATTCAATGGCCGGATCATACTGCAGCGAACACACCAGGTATGTCTGCGGCGGCTTTAAGTCAATTGCAACATGCCGATGCGTTAACCATGGCCTTTGCAACATTAGGATTAATGCAACTATTCCACGCATTTAACGTGAAATCAGTCCATCAATCACTATTTAAAGTGGGTGCCTTTAAAAACCGCGTCTTTAACTGGGCGTTACTATTGTCATTTGCTTTAATGATGGTCATTATTGTTGTACCAGGATTGAATGATATCTTTAGAGTTTCACACCTTGATTTATATCAATGGGGAATCGTTCTAGGTACTTCATTTGCGATTATTCCAGTTGTTGAAATTGTTAAAGCTATTCAACGTGCAATGGGTAAAGACTAATCAAACAATTGCGCTACTAGTTAGGATATCTAGCTAGTGGCGTTTTTTTTATCTCAAAAATATGTTAAAATAGACTCATTACGAAAAGGAGAGAATTTATCTATGCGTGTCGATTTAGGATATTATATTCAAATGATTAATCAAATTATTCAAGATACAGAAGCTGTCGGAGAAAAGATGAATCCAAAATTTGAAGAAGTGAAAAAAGCAATAGAAGACAATCAATTTGCTGCTTTATCTTCTGAACAATTAGCGGAGATTCTAGCTACTTTTAATGAAGGAACTGAAACATATAAAACATACTTAGCTAAATTACAAGGCTTGAAAGCACCAGCTAGGGTAATTGGTTTGCATAAAAAGTTAGTAGCTGCTTATCAAAAATATGTGCAAGGTTGCCTAGATATGATTGCCAGCCTTGAAGGTGAGGTAGATGTAGAGGCCTTTAATCAAGCAGAGCAGCACCAAGATGAAGCAACAGATACCATTGCTTTTGCGATTCAACGGATGACGATGCTTTTGATGAAACGTTAATGATAAAAGCACTTACAAAAAAGGAGAAAAATCTAATCTAAATATTAGTCAGTTTTTAGGATAAATTGTTTTACCTAGTATATAATAATCACATAACCAACAATAACCTTTTTATTTTTCATTTTACTCCTTAGTTGAGTAATTACTCCTTTTTCCGCTAGGCCTAACCAACCTAGTGGTTTTTTATGTCCAAAAAAGCCCGTCTGATGCGAGAAGTCGCAATCAGATGGGCTTTTTGAGGATTACTTACTTAAACGTTCTTTTAAGTGAATGCTTTGATTGTTGATTCGTAAATCTCTAAATTCAGCAGCGGCGGTAAAGAGAATGTCACTAGAGGAATTGACAGCTGTTTCAATTGCATCTTGTACCACTCCAATAATAAAACCAACACCAACGACTTGAATGGCGATATCATTGGAAATGCCGAATAAACTACATGCTAAAGGAATCAATAATAATGATCCTCCGGCAATTCCACTGGCACCACAGGCACTTAAAGCAGAAAGGATACACAAAATTAAAGTTAGTACTGGCGAAACTTGCATATCTAATGTGTGGACTGCAGCAAGTGTCATCGTTGAGATAGTAATGGCTGCTCCACCCATATTGATAGTAGCCCCTAATGGTAAAGAAATGGAATAGGCTGATTCGGTAAGCCCCATGTTTTTGGCAAGCAACATATTAATTGGAATATTGGCTGCGGAACTGCGGGTAAAGAAGGCTGGAATCGCACTGTTTTTTAAGCAGTAGAAAACCAAGGGATAGGGATTTTCTCTGATTAGGAAAAATACCATAATTGGGTAGACGACTAGGGCGACAAAGAACATTGAACCAACGAGTAATAATAATAATTGTCCATATTGTAAAAGTCCTTTTAGTCCAGTGGTTGCAACCGATTGAAATACTAAGCCGAAAATGCCAAGCGGGGCAAAGGCAATAATTAATTGGACAACTAAAGTGATCGCTTGGGCAATTTCTTGGGTGGCTTTTTTCACAGCTGGACTTGCTAATCTTAAAGCAAACCCGATTAATGCTGACCAGAAAAGAACGGCTAAATAGTTTCCTTCAATCATGGCTTGTAGTGGGTTTTGAACGATATTGGTTAGAATTGTATTTAACACTTCATTAATCGACTGTGGGGCAGCTTGTTGCGTACTTGTCTGTTGTAAAGCAATCTTAACTGGAAATAGAAAGCTTGCGAATACTGCCACAACTGAAGCGAATAGGGTTGCTGTTAGATAAAGTGTAATAACAGGTTTGAGATAGCTTTTATTGTCGCTATTGTGTTGGGAGATGGAGGCCAAAATCAGTACAAATACCAAAATAGGGGCGATGGCTTTCAAGGCACCGACAAATAGGCTCCCGAAAATGTTGATAAAGGTCCAATGAGGCAAGCAGGTGCCACAAATAATACCAAGAATAATACCAATTGCTATACGCTTTAATAAGGATAAATCTTTTAAAAATTCTATCAAGGACTTTCTCCACCTTTCTAATATTTACTGAAATATATCATGAAATATTGTGAAAATGAATGATTTTATTATAATTTTAATTCAATTTTAATGGAAAAGCTCAAATAAATGGGGGAAATTGTTGGTAAATGAGTATGAATAGTTGAATAACTAGCTTAATACAAAGACTGAAATGAGAAAACCCGCAAGCATGACGTCACTTGCGGGTCCTAGGATTAATGTTCAAAATTATCGACATAATTGCGATAATAATCAAGTAAATCTTCTTTTAGTTTTTGATATTCCTCTTCGGTATACTCTTTGTCTTTTAAAGGAGCATAAAATTTAGGCATATCTAAGTCTTTACGTAATCTACCAAGAACTTCTTGTAATGTCATCTGTTTTTCCACCTTAGAATAAATCATATAGTTTATAAAGTTTTTCAAAGCATACATTCATGCGTTCTAGATGACTGGCTAATAATGCATAATCATCCTTATCATGGAATAGAATTTGCTTCAATTGGAAATAAAAATCATCAAATGCATTGATATAGTTACTAATTTCTTCTGTTTGTAAGTCGGTAAAGGTATCGCAGCGAAGATATAGCTTTTCAGCAATCGCATAGACTTCAGCGGTAGTCAAGATAACGAGATTTTCATCATAGCGTCGACTTTGAACGAGTTCTAGTAAAGATTGACATTTATTATAGATATTTGAGGCATCTTTCACTAATAATTCTACGGGTGTTTTTGAAAACATTCAGCTTCATCCTCTCTATACAAATTTGACACAAACTGCTTCTGGTGCAAAGAAATCTTTTTGCAGTAAGGTTAATTTTCCGGTTTGGGCATCACGTTGATATAAAGTAAGATTATCAGAATTTTGGTGTGCACAAACTAAAAATTCTTCACTTGGATTTAAAGAAAAGTCGCGAGGGAAGTCACCATAAGTATCTACACGTTCAATAAAGGTTAAGCTACGTCCATCTTCAGCAATCGCAAAGACAACAATTGAGTTATCGCCACGGTTGGAACCATATAAGAATTTGCCGTCTTTCGTTACTTTAACAGCAGAACCACTGTTAAAACCTTCGTAATCAGCAGGTAATGTTGGGTAAGTGGACAATACTTCAAAATGTCCATCGGCGCGATTATAAGCTAGGACACTAATTGTACTATTTAATTCACCAAATAAATAAGCGATATCTAGTGTTGGATGGAAAGTGAGATGTCTAGGGCCAGTTTTATCGGCTACTTTTAATTTACTCGCTAAACTTAATTTGCCATCAGCACTTAAATCATAAGTATAAACAGTATCAGTTCCTAAATCACAAGCAACTAAGCGATGGTCAGGTGTTAAATCAGCATAGTGCGCATGTGGTTTATCTTGGTTTTCGTGGCTACCAGTCGGATCTATATGGGTTACTTTATCGGTTAACGTTAAGCTACCATCTGCTTCAATTTTATAAACAGCCACTTGACCTTTATGGTAATTTGCGCTAAAGACTAATTGACGATCTTCATCCACTGATACATAGCAAGGAGAAGCTCCTGGAGAAGTAACCGTATTCAATAGTTTGCCATCTTTTGAATAACTAGCGACACCCCCATTGCCATCTACACTAGTCACATTATATAAATTTCCTTTTTCACTTAAAGCAACAAATGTAGGACCACTTTCTTCAGTAAACAAAGTTAAATTTGTTAGTTCTTTCTTGTCTGTATCTAGTTCCACGGTATAGATACCTTGACTTTTCTTTTTAGTATATGTACCTAAAAAAATCTTTTCTTGCATAATCAGACCTCCAATAACTTTTATAAAAATATTGTACCATAAAAAACATGAATTTACTCATATGAAATGAAATATGATATAATAAAGAAAAATTAGTGAACAGAGGGAATGTTTAATGGCACAAGCAAAGATTATTTCGATAGGTGAAATGGTAGCAACAACCACCGAAAACATTTTAATTTTATTTGGCAAAACAGCCACATCGGTCTTAAAAGATTACGCAGTGATTCAAGAATTCATCGATGAAGAAGCAAAAATCGTTCCTGGGATGGAGTTAAAATTTGGCAATCAAGTGTATTATGTAGAAAAAGTGGGAAAAGCAGTGGAACATAACATGCACGAATTGAGTCATGTCAATATCTCCTTTAATCCTGTAGACGAAGATAACATGATTTCAAGTATGATTTATGTTAAACCATATGTATTCCCAAAATTATCTGAAGGAATGATGATTACCTACGAAGAATAGGGGGAAAAGAGCATGCAGGAATCAAAGTATCAGGGGAAGATTTCTTGGTTTTGGCGATGGTTTCTAAATAATCAGATGACAGCTGTATTGCTGAACATCTTATTATTTTTATTAGTAGTATTTACATTTACCAAGGTTTCATATTTATTTGAGCCAGTTTGGCAATTTTTAGCTGTTGTGGGATTACCGATTATTATGGCTGGTATTCTTTATTATTTGATGAATCCGCTCGTAGACTTGTTAGAAAATAAAGGAGTGAAGCGCGTCTATAGTATTATCGGTTTGTTTATTGTAGTGGGTGCTTTGATTGTCTGGGGAATAGTTGTAATTATTCCTAGCATCCAATCTCAGACGATGAGTTTTATCAATCATCTACCGGGATATATAGAAACCATTCAAAATGAAGGAATGAAATTTTTCAATGATCCAACTTTAAATAAATTAACGACCGAGTTTCAAGATTCAGGGCAAAAATTACTTGAAAATATTACCGATTTGGTCAAAAACTTATCGACTGTCACGATTAAAAATATCGGCAATTTCTTTGGCACTTTGGCAACGATTGTCATCTCGTTAATCACTATGCCGTTTATTTTGTTTTATTTATTGCGCGATGGCAAGAATTTAGGGCCTTATATCGTACAATTTTTACCAACCAAATTACGCCAACCTACGTTAAAAATCTTAAGTGAAGCGAATGATCAAATCGCTTCTTATATTCGTGGACAATTAACGGTGGCTTTTGCTGTGGCAGTGATGTTTGTCATTGGCTTTTCTGTTATTGGCTTAGATTATGCGATTACTTTAGGCGTGATTGCTGGCTTTTTAAATTTGATTCCCTATTTAGGCTCCTTTTTAGCAATGGTACCTGCGATTATTTTAGGAATTGTAGGCGGTCCTATTTTATTAGTCAAGGTCTTAGTTGTGTTTGTGATTGAGCAGACGATTGAAGGACGTTTTATTTCGCCATTAGTTTTAGGTAGTCAATTAGCCGTTCACCCAATTACGATTCTTTTTGTATTGCTGACGTCAGGAAAATTATTTGGTCTAGCCGGCGTGGTTTTAGGGATTCCAACCTATGCTGTATTAAAAGTAGTGATTAGCAATATCTTTCAATGGTATCAAGCACGTTCACGATTGTATGAAGAAATTGAAAACTCAGAAGAAAGATAAAAAGAGGTCTTGCGATATTTCGCAGGACCTCTTTTTGCAATGTGAGTTTTAGGCAGCTTTTTTGAATGCTTTAACGCCACCGATAATGTGTGTTGCTTTGAAACCATTGTTACGTAAAAATTCAGCGATAATCTCTGAACGGCGACCTGAATGGCTAAGTACGTAATATTGTGTTTCAGTGTTTAATTCATTTAATCGGTTAGGTAAACTTGTTGTAGGCATGGCAACAGTATTTGGTAAGCTAAATTCAGCAATTGCCGCTTTGTCGCGAATGTCTAATACGACAACATCTTCATTTCCTACAATTGCTTGGAAATCTTGAATAGTAATTGAATGCATGACTCTACCTCCTAGATATTTTTTATTTTCAAAAAGTCAACATCATAATTAAAGTAAAGAGAACTAAAATCTTTCTCTTTATGTTGAAACATTTTAGGAGATTTTGAATGAAATTGCAAGTAATTTTCCTTGTGTTTTCAGAAAACGCAAAATCTTTAATAAAAAGGCAATAAAGCTGTCTGTTATTTACCAATAAGTCTTGATAGAAGTTGATTAATTTTGAAAAAAGCGTATTTTTCATGAAAAGTTCTTGCATTTTACGCATAAATCAAGTAAAGTAAATTTGTGTGTAAAAACACCTCCATTACTTGGTTTTGCGAATCACCAACGCTTTACTCAGTTTTCGGAGCAATATATTAGAAAGATAGGTGTAATGAAATGGCAATTTCAAAAGAATTAAAAAATGAAATCATGAAAAAATATGCACGTCATGAAGGTGACACTGGTTCTCCAGAAGTACAAATCGCTGTATTAACAGAAGAAATCAACCACCTAAATGAACATGCTCGCCAACACAAAAAAGACCACCATTCATATCGTGGACTAATGAAAAAAGTTGGTCACCGTCGTAACTTATTAGCATACTTACGTCAAAAAGATGTGCAACGTTACCGCGAATTAATCCAATCATTAGGATTACGTCGTTAATCGACTCAGAAGAAAAAGTGAGGTTCACACTGAATCTCACTTTTTTTGTAAAGGGTAGTGAAGCAATGATAAAACACAGTGGATAAGGTGCCGAAAATACCTTATGTACTAGTGATTCGTTGCCTAAATCCGTAAACAAAGCTATCCAGTGGAAAACTTTGTCCACGAATAAAATTGATTGAAAATTTAATCGCTGGGGTTTCTTTGTCTTACTACTAACCAAAGGAAAGGGAACAAATTTTTGTGCGTTTTCCTTTGTTTAGTAGCAAGTCCCCCGGTAAGAAAGGAAAAATTATGACAAAACAAGTATTTTCAACCACTTGGGGAGGCCGCCCGCTATCAGTTGAAATCGGTCAATTAGCGAAACAAGCCAATGCTGCTGTTTTAGTCCGTTATGGAGATACTGTTGTTTTAAGTGCAGCAGTTGCCTCAAAAGAAGCCAAAGATGCTGACTTCTTCCCATTAACCATTAATTATGAAGAAAAAATGTACGCAGTTGGTAAAGTCCCAGGTGGCTTTATCAAACGTGAAGGTCGTCCATCTACAGAAGCTACTTTAACTGCTCGTTTGATTGACCGCCCTATCCGTCCAATGTTTGCGGAAGGTTTTAGAAATGAAGTGCAAGTAACAAATATCGTCATGAGTGTGGAACAAGACTGCTCACCAGCAATGGCCGCAATGTTAGGTTCCTCTTTAGCACTTTCTATCTCAGATATTCCATTTGATGGGCCGATTGCCGGTGTTCAAGTGGGTCGTGTCAATGGCGAATATGTATTAAATCCTACTATTGAACAACAAGAGCAATCAGATATCGATTTGACAGTTGCCGGCACGAAAAAAGCGATTAACATGGTAGAGTCAGGCGCTAAAGAAGTATCTGAAGAAGATATGTTAGGTGCATTATTATTTGGTTTTGAAGCTATCAAAGAAATGGTGGCGTTCCAAGAAGAAGTAGTGAGCCAAGTTGGTAAAGAAAAGATGGAAGTTGTGTTATTGCAACTTGATCCAGAATTGAAAAAAGCCATTTATGATGCAAACTACCAAACAATGAAAAAAGCCGTTTTAACAGAAGAAAAATTAGCGCGTGAAGAAGAAATCGAAAACGTAAAAGCGATGATTATTGCCGAATATGAAGCCATCGCCGCTGATATTGAAGACGAAGAAGAAGCAAGTCAATTATTAAAAGAAGTGAAACAAATCACGGAAGACCTAGAAAAAGATGTAGTTCGTGAACTAATTACGATTGATAAGATTCGTCCAGATGGTCGTAAGCTAGATGAAATTCGTCCATTATCTTCTGAAGTAGCATTATTACCACGCGTGCATGGTTCAGGATTATTTACTCGCGGACAAACTCAGGCCTTATCAGCTTGTACTTTAGCGCCATTAGGGGAACATCAAGTAATCGATGGTTTAGGTGTTCAAGAGTCTAAACGTTTCATCCACCACTATAACTTCCCACAATTTTCAGTTGGGTCTGTTGGTCGTGCAGGTTCTCCTGGTCGTCGTGAAATCGGACATGGTGCTTTAGGCGAACGTGCTTTAGCGCAAGTCATTCCTAGTGAAAAAGACTTCCCTTACACTATTCGTTTAGTTGCGGAAGTATTAGAGTCTAACGGTTCATCTTCTCAAGCAAGTATTTGTGCTGGTACACTAGCTTTAATGGATGCTGGGGTGCCAATCAAAGCGCCAGTAGCGGGTATTGCAATGGGGTTAGTTTCTGATGGAGAAAATTATACAATTTTAACAGATATCCAAGGCTTAGAAGACCACCTAGGAGACATGGACTTCAAGGTAGCTGGTACAAAAGACGGGATTACCGCTTTGCAAATGGATATTAAGATTCAAGGGATTACTGAACAAATCTTAACAGAAGCTTTAGAACAAGCGAAAAAAGCTCGTATGGAAATCTTAGCTGAGTTAACTTCAACAATCAGTGAACCTCGTAAAGAATTGAGCCCATATGCACCTAAGATTGAAATGATTCAAATCGATCCAGCTAAAATAAAAGATGTCATCGGTAAAGGTGGCGAAACTATCAATAATATTATCGAGCAAACAGGCGTAAAAATTGATATTGACCAAGATGGGAATGTCTCAATTGCTTCATCTGATGCCGAAATGATTGCTAAAGCGATTGAAATCATTGAAGAAATCACAAAAGAAGTAGAAGTTGGCCAAGTTTATCTTGGAAAAGTTGTTCGTATTGAAAAATTCGGGGCTTTTGTAAACTTAATCAAAGGAAAAGATGGTTTAGTACACATCTCTCAATTAGCCAATGAACGTGTCAATAAAGTTGAAGATGTCGTGAAATTAGGCGATGAAATTCTTGTTAAAGTAACAGAAATCGATGATAAAGGTCGTATTAATTTATCACGTAAAGCTTTACTAAACGAAGAAGCATAATCGATGTAATTCATCAATAGAAGAAAGTATTGGTTTTTAGGGGAAACCTAGAGACAATACTTTCTTTTTTTATACTAATTCTAAAAAGCTAAAAATTTTTTTGCGAAATGAGTGCAATTGATTTGAATATCATTCTCAATTAGTCTAAAATAAAAAAGAACATTATAAAAGGGGGCAATGAGATGACAACATTAGAAATTAAAGACTTACATGTTTCAATTGAAGATAAGGAAATTTTAAAAGGTGTGAACTTAACGTTAAAAACAGGTGAAATTCATGCCATTATGGGACCAAACGGAACAGGGAAATCGACCTTGTCAGCTGCTATTATGGGAAATCCCAATTATGAAGTGACGCAAGGGGAAATTCTATTAGATGGCCAAAATATTTTAGAATTAGAAGTGGATGAACGTGCGCGCTTAGGTTTATTCTTAGCGATGCAATATCCAAGTGAAATCCCAGGAATCACCAATGCAGAGTTCATGCGTGCTGCAATCAATGCGCGTCGTGAGGAAGATGATAAGATTTCAGTTCGTGAATTCTTGAAAAAATTAGATGAAAAGATGGACTTATTAAATATGCCTGAAGAAATGGCTGAACGTTACTTAAACGAAGGCTTCTCAGGTGGGGAAAAGAAACGTAATGAAATTCTACAATTATTAATGTTAGAACCAAGCTTTGCGATTTTAGATGAAATTGACTCTGGTTTGGATATTGATGCCTTAAAAGTAGTTGCTAAAGGTGTCAATGCGATGCGTGGCGATGACTTTGGTGCTTTAATCATTACCCACTATCAACGTTTATTAAACTATATTACACCAGATGTCGTGCATATCATGATGGATGGACGTGTGGTCTTAACTGGCGATGCTGATTTAGCTAAACGTCTTGAAGCAGAAGGATATGCCGGTATCAGTAAAGAATTAGGTATTGAATACAAAGAAGACGAAGCGTAAGGGGGAATCGATCAATGAAAAAAGATCTGATGGAATATCAAGAAGCAGTCAACGTCTTTTCTGCTTTAAAAGAAGAACCAGCCTTTATGCTTGCTCTTCGCCAACAAGCCTTAGCTAAAATCAATGAATTAGCTTTACCACAAATCGAACGTGCGAAATTTCATCGTTGGCCATTATTAGCAATTGATGAAGATGTGCTAAATGGTCAAGAAACATATAGCGAAAATGTCGCAAGTTTTGATCAAATCGATAATCATCCTATGTTTGTGCAACAAGATAGTCAAACTGTTTTTGAACAATTACCACAACATTTAATCGAACAAGGGGTAGTCTTTACCGATTTGTTTACAGCTTTACAGGAAATGCCTGAATTGGTAGAACAATATCTAATGACCAAAGCAGTCCCTTTTGATGAAAATAAACTAACCGCTGCGCATATGGCTTTCTTAAATAGTGGAATGTTCTTATATGTACCGAAAAATGTCGTAGTAGAAGAGCCTTTTGAAGCGATTTTTTATCATAATGGGGACTCTAAAGCGCATTTTTACAAACATTTATTAATCGTTGCAGATACCAATAGTGAATTGAATTATCTAGAACGTTTTATCTCTCAAGGGAAGGCTGCAAAAGAAATCGCCGGCAATATCGTAGTTGAAGTGATTGCAAAAGAGGGTGCGAAAGTAAAATATTCTGCTATCGACCAATTAGGTGAAAATGTCGCAGCTTATATGAATCGTCGTGGCTATTTAATGCGTGATGCTTCAATTGATTGGGCTTTAGGTGTTATGAATGATGGCAATATTGTCGCTGATTTTGATTCTGACTTAGTCGGTGTTGGTTCACACGCTGAAGTCAAAATTGTAGCGATTAGTGCAGGTAAACAAGTCCAAGCTATCGATACACGAGTGACGAATAAAGCTTCTTATTCAGTGGGTCATATCTTACAACATGGCGTTATTCGTGAAAAAGGAACCCTAACTTTTAACGGCATTGGTCATATTATTAAGGGCGCTAAACAAGCAGATGCCCAACAAGAAAGCCGGGTATTAATGCTTTCTGACCAAGCTCGTGGCGATGCGAACCCTATTTTATTAATTGATGAAAATGAAGTTACCGCAGGACATGCAGCTAGTGTCGGTCGTGTGGATCCTGAAGAAATGTATTATTTGATGAGTCGTGGCTTGAAGAAAGCAGATGCCGAACGTTTAGTCATCCGTGGTTTCTTAGGTGGCGTCTTAACAGCTATTCCAATTAAAACGGTGCAACAAGAATTAGTAGATGTCATCGAAGGGAAGTTGAATGCTTAATGCCAGAAACTTTTGATGCCAAGAAGATACGCGCGGATTTTCCAGTGCTTGATCAAATGGTCAATGATGAGCCGCTCATTTATTTAGATAATGCAGCAACGACACAAAAACCGCAAGCTGTTTTAGATGTATTAAATCATTATTATTTACATGATAATGCCAATGTTCATCGGGGAGTGCATACCTTAGCAGAACGTGCAACGGCCGAATTTGAAGCAGCACGGAAAAAAGTCCAACAATTTATCCATGCCAATAGCAATAAAGAAATTATTTTTACCAAAGGCACAACCGATAGTTTAAATATCGTTGCGCAAAGTTATGGTGAATTCATCCAAGCAGGGGATGAGATTGTCATTTCGAAAATGGAACACCATGCGAATTTGATCCCTTGGCAACAGTTGGCCAAACGCAAGCAGGCTGTATTACGCTATATTCCCTTAACCGCTGATGGACACTTAGACGTACAAGCAGCGAAAACAATCATTAATGAAAAAACTGCTATTGTTGCTTTGGCGCAAGTTTCTAATGTTTTAGGGACAGTGAATCCAGTGAAGGAAATGGCGCAACTTGCTCACCAACACCAAGCGATTATGGTTGTTGATGGGGCTCAAGCAGTGGCGCATATGCCGGTGGATGTCCAAGATTTGGATTGTGACTTCTATTGTTTTAGTGGTCATAAAATGTGTGGTCCAACAGGCATTGGCGTCCTTTATGGCAAACAAACCTTACTTGAAAAAATGGAACCCGTTGCTTTTGGGGGCGAAATGATTGATTTTGTTGACCTTTACGAAAGCACTTGGACTGAGTTACCATGGAAATTTGAAGCAGGCACCCCTAATATTGCCGGCGCGATTGGCTTAGGAGCAGCAATTGATTATTTAGAAAAAATCGGCATGCAAACTATTCATGACTATGAACAAGCCATTGTCGCTGAGCTGTTACCAAAATTACAACAAATTGAAGGACTAACTATCTATGGTCCGCAAAATCCAACAGAACATACGGCGGTGATTGCTTTTAATTTGGATCATCTGCACCCACATGATGTCGCTTCTGCTTTAGATATGCAGGGGATTGCAGTCAGAGCAGGTCATCATTGTGCACAACCTTTAATTAAAGAGCTAGGATGTTTTGCAACGGCTAGAGCAAGTTTTTATTTTTACAATACTAAAGAAGAAGCCGACCAATTAGTGGCAGCGATTCTGGCAACAAAGGAGTTTTTTGCAAATGGCGCTATCTAAATTAGATAACTTATATCGACAAATTATTTTGGATCATTCTAGTCATCCACATCATCACGGAACTTTGGATCAATCTAGCCAACAAATCGAGCTGAATAATCCAACTTGTGGCGATGTGATTCATTTAGAATTAGCGATTGATGATCAAGGTTTGATTCAAGATATTGCTTTTCATGGACATGGTTGTTCGATTTCGACGGCCTCTGCTTCCATGATGACCGATGCAGTGATTGGTAAAACCCTCGAGCAAGCCAAAGAATTATCTGCTGCTTTTTCTGAATTGGTTCAAGGTCAAGAAATTGCCTTAGAAGATGAATTAGGCGATGCAAGTATGCTTTCTGGTGTGGCGAAATTCCCTGCTCGAATTAAATGTGCCACTTTAGCCTGGAAAGCCTTGGATAAAGCAATTGCCAACCCAACTGAAACAAAAATTACCGAAGAAATAAAACATGAGGAGTGATCAATGTGGGCGTACCAGAGTTAGAAGAATATAAATTTGGTTTTCATGATGATGTTGAACCTGTGTATAGTACCGGAACTGGCTTAACAGAAGAAGTCGTTCGTGAAATTTCAAGAGTCAAAGGCGAACCTGATTGGATGTTAGAGTTTCGCTTAAAATCATTAGAAACCTTCCATAAAATGAAAATGCAAGAATGGGGCCCAGACTTATCAGATATTGAGTTTGATAAAATTAAATATTATCAAAAGCCAAGTGATAAGCCAGCTCGTTCATGGGATGATGTGCCAGATAAAATTAAAGATACTTTTGAAAAGATTGGGATTCCAGAAGCGGAACGTGCGTACTTAGCTGGTGCATCTGCGCAGTATGAGTCAGAAGTTGTGTATCATAATATGAAAGATGAATTTGCTAAACTAGGGATTATTTTTACCGATACGGATTCCGCTTTGAAAGAATATCCGGAATTATTTAAGCAATATTTTGCAAAATTAGTCCCTCCAACTGATAATAAATTAGCGGCTTTAAACTCAGCTGTGTGGTCAGGGGGTACCTTTATCTATGTGCCAAAAGGAGTCAAATGTGAGATTCCGCTACAAACTTACTTTAGAATTAACGCCGAAAATACCGGTCAATTTGAACGTACTTTGATTATTGTAGATGAAGGAGCAAGTGTGCATTATGTAGAAGGATGTACGGCGCCAACTTATTCAAGTAATAGTTTGCATGCGGCGATTGTGGAAATCTTTACGTTAAAAGATGCTTATTGCCGGTATACAACGATTCAAAACTGGTCCGATAATGTCTACAACTTAGTAACCAAACGTGCGCGTGCAGAAGAAAATGCGACGGTTGAATGGATTGATGGTAACCTTGGTGCCAAAACAACGATGAAATATCCAAGTGTCTATCTTGAAGGTCAAGGTGCACGCGGAACGATGTTATCAATTGCTTTTGCTGGTGCGAACCAAATTCAAGATACTGGTGCGAAGATGATTCACAATGCGCCAAATACTTCAAGTTCTATCGTTTCTAAATCCATTTCAAAAGACGGTGGGGAAGTAAACTATCGCGGTCAAGTGAAATTTGCCAAGAATTCTCAAGGCTCTATTTCACATATCGAGTGTGATACGATTATTATGGATGAACTATCGAAGTCAGATACCATTCCATTTAACGAAATTCATAATAGTCAAGTATCTCTAGAACATGAAGCCAAAGTCTCAAAAATTTCTGAAGAGCAACTTTACTACTTGATGAGCCGCGGTTTATCAGAAGCTGAAGCCACAGAAATGATTGTGATGGGATTTGTGGAACCATTTACCAAAGAACTACCAATGGAATATGCCGTTGAGCTTAATCGTTTAATCAGCTACGAAATGGAAGGTAGTGTAGGGTAATTACTAATGAGAAGCTCGAAATGCTTTAAAATAAGCGTTTCGAGCTTTATTTATTCTTTTCTTTAACATGTTGGCTACGATATTGGCTACGTTCTGATTTATTGCTCCATAAACTTCGCAAATCTATCTCCAGTTTTTTTAGTAGTTTGTGGTGAAACGTGAGCATAGATATTCATTGTAGTTTTAATATCTTTATGCCCTAGTCGCTCTTGTACTTCTTTTATTGAAGCACCACTCTCGAATAACAGGCTACAGTGAGTGTGTCTAAATCCATGTGGAGTAATTTGAGTCTCCATAGGTGTTTTTTTGTAAATCCAGTCAAGCCAATCATTTGCTACTTGTGGATAATAGAGTTTATTTTCATTTGTTGTAAAAATAAATTGCTTTGGTGAGTTAGTGTTATATCCATGAAAAATCATTATTTTTAATTGCTCTTTTTGCCAGATAAGTAGCTGTTTAATTGTAGCCTCATCCAGTTGAATTGTTCTTGTTGATGATTTGGTTTTGGGAACTTGTAAGACTACTTGATTAAATTCATTTTGTGCAATTGTTTTACCAATAGTTAACGTTTTGTTGAAAAAATCTACATCTTCCCACTGTAGTGCTAATGCTTCACTTTTGCGTATCCCAGTATAAGCTAATAAGCGAAAGAAAGTATATATCTTAGTTGAGTGATTCTCTTTCGTATTCTGTAGAAAAGTTTGTAGCTGTTCTTTTGTATAGAACTTCAAGGATTGCTCTACTTCTATTTTTCTTGGGAGTAGCGTTTTAGACATTGGATTATCTTTACAGACTTCCATTGCTATTCCAAATTTAAAGATTTGTGAGGTGGTTTTTCTTAAATAGTTATATTGTTTTAACTTTTTATGCCACTCATTAACTTGTTTTTGACAGTAACTAACACTTATTTTATCTAACCGCAATTTGCCAAAAACAGGCAATATATGATTTTTACAAAAACGTTGAGCTACAGCGACAGAGGATGGTTTTACTCTGGTTCTATAGTTATCAATCCATAATTCATATAACTCTTGAAAAGTTGTAATATTAATTTTATATTCTTGCTCTTCTTTATATTCTACTAATAGCTTATTGAGTGCAATTTGAGCTTCAGCTTTTGTTTTAAATCTTCTTCGCTTTGTACGTATATCTTTTCCGGTTTTAGGATCTTTTCCTAAATATGTTTCAAATCCCCAGTATTTTTCTCCGCTTTTTAATCTATAACTAAAAAATGTTGCCATATGATTCTCTCCTTACTTCGTGAATTATTAGGTAGAGAAGTTATTTGAAGAATCAATTATGTTTGAATTTGTCGTGATTATTAGTTAAGAATTTTGCAGTTGTACTATTTTTCTCGTATGGGAAGTTATACTTTTTGCTAAGTTCATAAATTAATTTTTCTGTTTCAAATTGGTTTTTAGTATTTTGATAGAAGAAATCTTCAATGGATGAGTATCTTGAGATATCCTTATATGCTAAGTCCATTTCATCTAAGACTTGTCTTGAATAATCAATAATTTTTTCTTTTTCACCATATTTACAATCACTCCTATTTATTGAATCTTGAATTTTACTAGAAGCCCTTTTAAAGAATAATTCCGTAGAAATAGAGTGTTTTTTATCAGCATATTCTTTGATAAGAGGGGTGATTTCAGTAACAAATATATTATCTAAATAATTGCTTAAATTTTTTGAGTAATACTTTGTAAATATATTTTTTATTATAGGATTCAGCAATTCATAGTCTTTGTCTAATGAAAAAGTTTCGCTATATTTTTCCTGAATATCTTCAAAAATAATGTGAGATGTATCTGGAAAATCTTTGATATATAATTCATATCCTTTGTCTATGAGGTACGAAGTTATATATTCTTCTAATGTTCCCCATTTAATCCAGTCAATCGAAGTATTTCCCAATATAGCAATTTTTTTTAACTTCAATTTATTTGGTAAATTATATCCTCGTTCCCAGTTATTAACAGCACTTGTATTAGAAGAATCAGTTAGAATTGCAAACTGCTCCATAGTATGTGATAAGGATGTACGTATTGTCTTGATTCTTTTTCCAGCTTCTTTTTTATCAATTTTCAAACTTATCAACCCTTTCATAGAAAAATATAGAATTTATATAAATTATACTTGAATATTCTATGATAGTATAGTACTATAAAAACATAGAAAATCATAGAAAAATATTTATATTAGTTAGTGTATGCTAATGTATGTCGTTTTTTATGGGTGTCTATGATGTATAGAAAATAGGTAGAGAAGTTAAAGAATAATCAATTTTTGAGGAGCGATTTGAATGGAAACAGTTAAATTAATGATTTCACCAGAGCAAGAGGAGTTGTTTTTGAAGCAATTTTATCAGATTGCGACTAAGGCAATAGAAAAGGCAGAAGAAAATGCCGGTATAACCAGAGATTACTTGAATCAGAAGGAGATGGCGGAATATTTAAATGTCAGTGAAAATTTTTTAAAGAATGCTGTGAGAAATGAGGGGTTACCCGTTGCTGAATTAGGTGCAAGAAAGTTCTATTCGAAAAAGTTAGTTAATGAATTTATGTTGGCACGCATGAAAAGAGGTGAAAGTATTGAAAGATGAGGAAATAGTACGGTTGATAATGTCAGAAATAGAAATATATTTATCCTTTGATTCAATGCAAAAAGAATATGCTGAAAAAGGGATAAAAAATGCTTTGAGGAAAATAAAAAAAGAGTGTTCCCAAAAGTTTGCAGACTGGGGGAAACACTCAAATGGAACAAATAGATAAATCTATTTGTCCATATTCTAACACAAAAAAATATATGGAGAAAGTATATGAGTGATGAACAAAAGATTCAAAGAAATTACTATGCTATCATTCCTGCTAACGTTAGATATGATCGAGACTTAATTCCAAGTGCAAAACTTTTATATGGTGAAATCACTGCTTTATGCAATGAAAAAGGATTTTGCTGGGCGAAAACACAGTATTTTCAAGATTTATATGGTGTTAGTAGGATATCTATTCAAAAATGGCTTAAATCTTTAGAAGTAAATGGCTATATTTCGAGAGAAGTTATATATAAAGAAAATTCGAAGGAGGTAGATAAAAGAGTTATAAGAATTGTTAACACCCCTAGCAAAGAAAAGTTAACTACCTCGCAAAGAAAAGTTAACACCCCTAGCAAAGAAAAGTTAACAGAGAATAATACATCTAATAATACAATTAATGAAGAAGAGGATATATATAAATATAAAGAAATTCATGACAAGATAATTGCTCTTTCCGAAAAAAATACTGAACATGCTCGAAAAATATTGCAAGTGTACCAATATTTAAAAAATGCTAATGTAGGTACAAAAGATATTAATGAAATCATTGAGTTTCTATGTGGAAATATTCAGTATTTGAATGCTAGGTGTATTATTGCACAACATAAAGCATGTGTTTTCCAGTCGAAAACAGATGAAGGGTTATTTGATTATGCAAAATTCTTTATGAATGGACTTCAAATTAGATATGCAAATCAGCTTCTAGAAAATAAAGAGACTACAGTTCAATTCAAAAAAGCATTCGGAATTACAGAGTTACCTAAAATTACTATGTATAATTGGCTGAAGGGAGAATAAATATGATTGACAACAAAACACTTTTTTTTGCAGAGTGCAAAGATGATAATAATGATACCCTAGTAATCAAAGAGGTTATTGTTTTTGGCACAAAATTGATTGATGTTCGTTCAATTAATGGTGATGAATTAATCACTCATATTCTACTAACAAAAAATAAGGCTATAGAATTAGCCCTGACGCTTTTTAAATGGGGGGAGGGTGAATTAGATTGATTATGTTTAAAAAGGCTATAGAAGGGAAAAAAGGGGCAAATAAATACATTTATTTATCTTTGTTTATTTTATTTGCGATAATATTTATAATGTTTTTCCATGAAAAAGATGTTTTTGCCTCTTTTTTTAAAGAGGATACTCAAAAACAGACTGAATTTTTAACGAATCCTAACTTAAAACCGTATCTCAAAAAGTTCGATGGCGGAATTGTTCAGTTGATTTTTATTCAATTGGGTTGGTTGCTTATTAAAGGTGCTTATTTTTTAACTACTGCTATACAAGGTTTAACTTCTGATTTTTTAACTCTATTCAATTTTGTTAAAAGTACAGGTATGAATCAGGTCTATCAATCAGTTTTGGACACGATTGTTGTTGGATTGATGATATTATCTTTAATTTTTATTGGATACAAAATGGTTATAGGAAAAGGAACAGTTGATTTAAAATCTGTTGGCATGAATGTTGTAATTTCTGTATGCCTAATTTTACTAATGCCAACAATGATTACTAGTGGGATTAAATTTGCCGAAATATTCTATAAAGATTCTATTAGTATTTCTGGTGGTAATGGTGATATAGCATGGTCATTGATGAAAAATAATATTACCGATTTGGCTTACGTGAACCAAACTAAAGGGGCATATAATAAAATAGCTTCTTTGAATCAACGTAATAATTTGAGTAAGGATAATCTGATGTTAACTAATTTAGGGCAAGTTCTGACGTCTGATTACATAGACGCAATGCAAAAACAAAATCCCGAAGCAAGTAATTTTAGATACGATTTAGTACCAGATCCAAATGGGAATTTAGTCGCAACAAAATTTGATGATGGCTTCTTCTCTATCTTTTCTGACAGTCTAAAAACAGGATATTATCGTTATCCTACTAATATGTGGGGATTATTGATTGCAATGATATCTTTATCGGTTGCATATTCATTTAGCTTTTTCATTATTGTTACATCGGTTATTGAATTGGCATTTAAACGTATAGTTGGGGTTGTAGTTTTTGCGACTGACCTAGAAACAGGACAACGTTCTAAAATGGTCTTGTCAGATATTTTACAATGCTATTTAACGATAGGATTTCAAGGGTTCGGTTTAGGGATGTTTGGGCTATTTATTTCATACATGAATACAATTTCGATTAATCCAATCGTAAAAACAGTTGCATTTATCGCTTCGGTTATTGTATTAATTAAAGGTTCAAGCACGATTATGCGTTACTTCGGCGTAGATATTGGCTTGAAAGAAGGATACGGTCAGCTTGCTTCTGCCTTTGGTTTAGGAACTCTGGTAGCTAGAAAAGGAACTAGTTTTGGTAGAACAAAAATGGCGAAGCGTTCTGACACTCAAGTTTCAGATAATCAAGATAATCGACAAGCTGAAAAGAATTTTGGTGAATCATTGGCAACTAAAGCGAAGTATACTGGGAATAAGTTTGGTTATGCTCGTGAACGTGGATTATCTGGACTTGCTTCCGATGGATTATCAAAAGTCGGTGAAAAGGCAACAAAACCATTTAAGGATATGCGAAATGTAGCTATAGGTGGTTTAGATGGATTTAAAGATGGCTTAACAGATGGTACAGCAACTGCAATCGAAAAGAATAGTAGAGCAAAAGCTTCAACAGCACAAGATAACGGTAGATACGACACTTCCATGCCTACACGACTTTCTAATCGTCAAGATGGTGCAAAAATAGAAAGTGCTGATAGAGTTATTTCAAGTTCAGAACGTATGAGAGCTTTGGAAAATGGTGGTAATATGAGTGCTGTTCAGCAAAAAGTTCAACAAGATGTTGAGCAAAGAAGAAATGCACTTCATAATACAGGAACTTCATCTGCTGAAGAAATTATCAATCAGAAGCGAAATGAAGCGAAATACACGCCGGAAGCTATGACTCGTGACGAAATGGTTAGACAACGTACACAAGGGCTTACAGGGACAAATACAAGCAATAGAGAGGTATCTGTGAGAGAAAATGTACAAGGAGCAACCGGAGCAACAAACCGTACCGTTGATGTAAGGGAAAATCTTCAAGGTTCTACAAGTAGTCAATCAAGAATGGTTGATGTGAGAGAGAACGTACAAGGAGCAACCG
>DWVH01000002.1 GCA_019120335.1 Candidatus Enterococcus stercoripullorum | reverse complement strand
CTGCTAAGAAAATCGGATGAAAGGAGATTTTCTTAAGCAGGAGGGTGAATTTTCCGAGTATTTAGTTGATTGATACCGAGAAAGCTAAGTTTGTCCGGAATGACAGGAAAATCCACTATGTATCAAGATTTTCCTAGTCAGGCCGGCTTAGATGCGAAGTAGCTCCCCTTCGAACACCGTCAAATAAGGTTGTGGGAAGGGTCGATCAGCTAGCATTAATTATCTAAGAAAGGATGAGTGCAGTGAAAGGATTTTTAAAGGGATTGCTTTTCGGTTCAGCGGTTGGCGGAATCGTGACTTTGCTAACAACGGAAAAAAGTGGTAAGGAAAATCGAGAAGCTATTAAAGAAACCGTGGATGAATCCATGGCTAAAATCAATGAGGTGACTACAAGTTATCAACGGGTGCAAGAAAACCAAATCCTCTTACAAGAAACCATGGACCAAACCATCCCAGCTTTCAAAGAAGGGATTGAAAAAGATTTAGCTGCCTTTGAATTCCAAGTTCAGCCTCGTCTTGCTAGAATCAAAGAACAGCTAGAAAAATTACAATCACACCTTGAAGTAAAAGAATAAATTATAAAAATACGCCCACTAACTATTCAATGACTAATAGCTAGTGGGCGTTCCTGTTTCATTTTATTTTTTGCCGTAAAGTCGGACAATTTCAATTAATGTTTGGGTAGCTTTTTCCATCGCTTGTAAGCTAATAAACTCATACTGTCCATGGAAATTCTCACCACCGGTAAAGATATTCGGCGTTGGGATTCCTAAATAAGAAATCTTAGAGCCATCCGTCCCACCGCGGAAAGGTTCGATAATGGGTTCTATCTCTAAATTTTTCATCGCCTCTATCGCCAAATCAATCGACGCAGGACATTTTTCCACAATCGGACGCATATTATAATATTGGTCTGTCAGCTGATAACTGATTGGATCATACGAATAACGGGCATTAATCTTTTCAATCACTTCCACCAAGTAGGCTTTCTTATTGGCAAAAGCTTGTTGGTCATGGTCGCGTATAATATAATTTGCCGTCGCATGTGCAATCGTACCATTTAAATCATGTAAGAGATAAAAGCCTTCATAGCCACGTGTCTTTTCAGGGACCGCTTCTTGGGGTAAGGCAGCATCAATTTCTAGCGCCAGTTTTAAGGCATTGACCATTTGTTGGTAGGCAGTCCCAGGATGAACACTGATGCCTTTAATCTCTAAGTCTAATTTGGCGGCATTAAAAGTCTCATATTCGAAATGTCCAACCCGACCACTATCAATGGTATAAGCAAAGTCCACTGGAAATTGATCGACTGGGAAACGATCTGCCCCACGACCAATTTCTTCATCTGGACCAAAAGCGACCCAGATATCTGGACGTACCACTTCAGGATGCGCCACATAAAAACGCAACATGGCAAAAATTTCCGCGATTCCCGCTTTATCATCCGCCCCTAAAAGTGTCAAACCATCTGTTGTAATCAAGGTTTCTCCTAGATAATCTTTTAAATTAGGGGAATCTGCCACACGCAAATATATTTGGTATTCGGCGTTTAATAGTAAATCACTGCCATCATAATTTTCAAATACTTGGGGCTGGATATTTTCCGCGTTGTAATCCGCCGTATCCACATGGGCGATAAAACCAATCGCCTTATTGGCTACATTCCCCTTTAAACAACCAATCGTAAAGGCACAATCATCCAAAAATTGCACCTGATCTAACCCTAAATCCTCCAATTTCCGCTTTAGTAACAAGGCTAATTCTTTTTGGCCCGGTGTTGTTGGAATAGTTTGTGATTTTTCGTCTGAGCGTGTATTAATTTTAACAAACGATAAAAAATCGGATAATAATTCTTGCAAACTGTTCACCTACTTCGTGACATAAGCTTCACGTAAATTATAGTAATCGCCATATGTGTGGAAGACGATATGTTTTACCTTAGGATTGATTAAATAGTTAGCTGCTGTTTGAACTAATGGTACTTGAGCCGCATCTTGCGTTAAGAGAATTTCTTCGGCCGCTTTATAATCTTGATAAAAAGCTGCTTCATCATTGGCATCAGTCGTACTTGCTTTTTCTAATAATTCATCATATTTTGCATTATTGTAGCTACCAAAGTTATATGCAGAAGTGCTTTGGAACAAGTTAAAGTAAGAATTCAAATCGTTACTTCCTGCAATCCAACCAGATAAAGTCATTTCATAATTCTTATCACGACGAGCCTGACTCACATTATTCGCTGGTTGTGGCGTCACTTCAATCTTCAAACCTTTTAAATGAGACTCTAATTGATTTTGCACAAATTCCGCGATTTTCTTACTATTTTCTGTATCAGCGACTAATAAAGTAATCTTGATATCATCGCCTAAGTCTTTCTTCGCTTTTTCAAAATGTTCTTTGGCTACTTTGACATCGTACGTATTATAATTGCCACTGTATTTTCTGAAATCCTCACCTTTTTTGTTTTGGTAAAGGTTCGCTGGTACAAGACCACTTAATGCTTTTGAACCATCATTTAAAACTTTTTTCGCTAAACTTTCTCGATCCACTGCTTGAGAAATCGCCTTACGTAATTCGACATTGGCTAATGGCGTATTGGCTTTTTTATTTAAGTCTAAGTAATAATTCACCACTTCAAGTTCAGAATATTTTGCTTTGTCATTTTTATACTGTTGGACAAACTGACCAGAAATCTTGGTTAAATCTAAATCACCCGTTTGGTAAAGGTTAATCCCCGTATTATCTTCTTTAATCGTTGAGCCATCAACTTGGGTTAATTTCACTTTTTTCTTATCATAGTAATAAGGATTTGGTGCTAACTCCCAAGTATCTGAAGTTTGTTTCCAATTTTTTAAGACGAATGGACCAGAATAAATCGCATCTTCACTGGTTGCCGCATATTTATCGCCTTTTGCTGTGACATATTTTTCATTTTGAGGTGCTAACCAACCAATTGAAATCACAGAAAGGAAGGATGGTTGTGGATTAATCAATTGCACTTCAAAGGTTTGATCATCCACTGCTTTTAAGCCAATTGTATCAATATCTTTCTTGCCATTACGGATTTCTTTACTGTTGATGACATTATCTAACCAATACGCATTTGGCCCTTGAGTTGTTGGATTGACCAAACGTTTCCAAGCAAACAAGAAATCACCGGCTGTAATTGGTGTGCCATCGCTCCATTTGGCATCATCACGAAGATGGAAAGTATATGTTTTGCCATCTTCACTAATATCGACACTTTTTGCCAAGCCAGGAACAACCTTAGAATCATCATCCAAACGATAAAGACCTTCAAAAATATGTTGCACAACGGTAAATGTGACTTTATCTGTTGTTTGTGTCGTATCGATGGTTGATAACTGAGAAGGTAAACTAACGGCGATTTTTTGTTCGACTTTTGGCGCATCTGCCTTTTTACTTGATTCATTTGTTTTCTCTTGTCCGCATCCTGCTAATAACGTCCCCACTGCTAGAAATGCGATACTATATTTTAACCACTTTTTCATTGAAACACCTCTTTTGTTGAATTTGTGCCTAAATTATAAACAATAGTCCCTATCTATATCAAGCCATAAGAATATACTAAAAAACTATAACTCATTATAAGAATTTCATATAACTTGCACCTGATACAATTCTTTTATCACAAAAAAACTCATCTTGTGTTTTATTCATTACACAAGATGAGTGAAAATATTATATTTCATAGATTTTTTCTCTTTTACCAGATTTAATTACAAGTACAATCGCTTGACTATCTCTAATATCACAAATAAGACGATATTTTCCAATTCTATAACGCCATAAGCCAGATTTGTCTGCGGTTAATGCTTTGCCTGTCCATCTAGGATTTTCACAACCTTCAATATTTTTGTTCAACCACAGTAAAATCTGCTTACGAATTGGTGTATCCAGTTTTAAAAATTCTTTATAAGCTTTCTTTTCGAACTCAACATGATATTTCATAATTCTTCATCTCTCATCATATCTTGAAGAGAAATCGATTCTCCAGTTATATTTTGAAGAGCTTCAATACCAGCCTGTAAATCTAAGAAATCTTCAATCTTTTCTGTTAAAGCTTGCTTCATAAGAGTTGATAAAGGTAATCCAGTTAATTCCGCATAGCTTTGAAACATTTTTTCTTCTTGCTCGTTTAATCGAATCGTCGTTACACCCATAATATGCCCCTCCTTAAAGTTCTCTACAACAATTGTATTACATTGTAATGCAAATTTCAATTCTTTTATCACAAAAAAAGCCCCCTAATGCCAATCACAGCACTAGGTAGCCTTTTTATCAACGATTATTTAGATTCTGAAGTTGAAGTAGAAGATTCTTTTGTTTCTTCTTTACTTGAACTTGATGATTCTTTTGTTTCTGATTTTGAAGATTTAGTCTTTGATGATGAACTTGTCTTCGTTGCATCAATGTAAGTAGATAATACATCCGCGAAAGTCTTATCTTTAATCTTCACATTAGCTTTCTTCAATTCTTCACCAATTGTTTTTGTCACAAAGGTAGAATCATTTAATTTATTATCAGTAGCAATCTTCTTCAAAGTCTTTTTGTATTTATCCATGTCGTTCCCTTTTGCTTGGGTTTTCACCATTTTAACGACATAATAAGAAGTTTGATAAGTAGATGCATCAGTCACCGCGATTGGTTCAGCTGAAATTTCGCCATCTTTTAACGCAAAGGCAGCTGATTTCACTTCTGTAGGTACATCTGAACTTGTAGAATCAAATTTCACATCTTTGCCTTTATTGCTTGTTGCGATTGATTTTTCTTTCGCAATTTTTGTAAAGTCTGCGCCATCTTTCTTCGCTTCTTCAATCACTTGTTTCGCTTCATCTTCACTTGAAACTTGGATGAATTGTGCAGTGACTTCTGGATGGAATGAATCCCAAGCAGTCTTATAATCTGCATCAGTTAATTTTACATGTGCTTTCAAACCAGCGTCTAAAGCTAATTGTTGACGAATAGTTTTCTTGAAACTTTCTTTTGTATAGCCAGCAGCTTTTAATTGAGATTCAAAGCTATCACCATATTGTTTCGCTTGTTCTTTGTATTTTGCATCGACTTGTTTATCGGTTACTTTATCGCCATATGCTTTGTCAAATACATCATAAATAATCATGCTACGAACCACGCTTTGGCTAGTAGAATTTGATTTAATTTCATTGTAGAAATCTTGAACAGTAATCGTTTGGCCTTTCATTGAGGCGATAGTTTGATCAGATTCTTTGGAACAAGCTGCCAAGCCTAAAACAGAAACAGCCGCCAAAGTAGCTAATAATGCTTTTTTCTTCATAACTAAATTAACACTCCTAAATTCTTTTTCGAGTTCACAAGTCTTACTATACCACAAATTCACCAAAATAATAGACTTTTAAAAACATATTTCATAAAAATTTCAAAAATAAGCTTTTCTTAATGATTAGTTTAAGTTTGGTACATAAAAACTACGATTATCCATGCCAAAAATCCGATCCGTGTATTCACCTGGTGTTGTTTGGCGAATCGAAGTTAACATCATTTGCATTGAAGCATCGATATTATCAATTTGATGTAAAATTTCTGCTTCCATAATTCTTGGACGCACTGGAGAACCATATTCTAATAACCCGTGATGACTTAAAACCATATGACGTAAAAGGACAATCTCTTCTTTATTTGGATCTAGTTTTAATTCTATACATGCTTGGGTGATTTCTTCATCGATTAAGACCAAATGCCCAATCAAATTACCAGCCACCGTATATTCTGTCGTCATCGCTCCACTTAATTCCAATACTTTACCTAAATCATGCAAAATAATTCCGGCATATAGCAGTGAAGCATTTAATTCAGGATAAATATCAACGAGTGAATGCCCAATTTTTAGCATCGTTACGGTATGATAAGCGAGTCCGCCTGAAAAAGCATGATGATTTTTCTTCGCAGCTGGAAATTCAAAGAAAGCTTTCTTATACTTACTTAAAAGATGGCGGACAATCCGATTCCAACTTGGATTTAAAATTTCAAAAATCGTTTTACCAATGTAATCTTCCATTACATCTCTTTTCATCGGTGCGCGTTCCATATAAAGATTAGGATCACTAGGCTCTTCTAACTTAGCCAAGCGTAAATGTAAAATTTTCACCTGAGGATTGCCATTATAGATTTCGCGCTTGCCGTTTAAAAAGACCACTCTTCCTGCTTCAAAACGGGTAATTTCTTCTTCAGAGGCATCCCAAAACTTGCCATCAATCGTGCCGGATGTATCTTGGAACGTAAAAGCAATAAATTTCTTGCCATTTTTAGCCATCCGTACATCGGCATTTTTAATCAAAGCAAAGAGTTGCATTTCTTCATCGACTTGATATTCTTTGATTTTTTTCATCTGCATATTCCCTCTTTCTTAAGATAATGGTTTGACTACTTGATGAAGTTCTTGATAATAGCTTACCATTTCTCGGTCTGAAGATAAACAAATCACTTGATAATCTTTAGCAAATTCTGCTAAAAGTTGCGCCAAAGACCGTTTGCGCTGACTATCATAATGTAGCCACCCATCGTCAATCACCACTGGACTAATATTTTTTTGTTGCACCGCCAAATAAGCAAATCGCAAGGCCATAATCAATTGGTCTTTAGTCCCGGTAGAAAGCTGATAGATGGACTGTTGGTTGACAAATAACTCATTTTCTTTCATCTGAATTTTATCATAACGTTGATTGGTTAAGATTTGCATAAAATGCCCTGCCTGTTCGAACAAATAAGGAAGCTGTGATTCAGAAAGTTGATCAGCCATGAATTGAAGTTGCTTTTCAATGACAAAGTGCACACTCCATTCATAGATTAGTTCTTGAATTTCCGACTTTAATTGCGCTTCTTTTTGATAGAGTTCTGGCAAGGTTAAGTCGTTCATCTGTTGAGCAACACTGACTTCAATTTGTTTGATTTGCGTCAAATTTTGATCCTTTTGCACTTGTAGCTGTGTTTCTTGACTTAAAATTTGTTGCTCTTGACTCACTAATTGATCTTTTGTCATAGAATCTGGATACAACTCTTTTAACATTTGCGCTAATTCTGTTTTGCGTTTTACTTGGCTTGCTCGTTCTTGCATTTGCCTAAACCATAACGGTAGATCAGATACCTGTTGGATTTGGTATTTAGCCAATAAAGTCTGGTTTTGTTTTAGCAAATCTTGCTGCGTTTGCCGTTTTTGACTGATTTGTTCCATGATTTGAGTCACTGGATGAGACGCACGTGCTATTTTTTCCTTCTGCATTTCTTCTTTAAATTGGCGAATTTTCCCTAACTGCTCGGCTATTGATAAATTTGCAATCGGCAACCATTCATACAAAAAGTCCGCTGCTTCACAAAATTGGGCCATATTTTGATTCAGTTGCGCCAATTTAGCATTTAACATTTGTCGCTGTTGTTGTGCATTTTTACTAATCTGAGCTGCTTGATCCCGCTTGGCTAACTCTTGAATGAAAGAAACATAATCCAAATGCTGTAAATCGAGCGGTAATTGACTGCGTAGCGCTTGGAACTTCTCTTGCATTGTCCCTTGTTCTTCCAAAAGATTTTGATAGGCTTGATTTTTCTCATCTAAATCTTGTAAATAAAGGCGCCACTGCTGCTTGATTGGTTCATTATCTGAAGCACGGTAACCCCGTACATAAAGAAGTCCTACCAAAAAAATCGTCAATACAAAGACTAAGCCACCAAATAAAGGCGAGAATTTCATAAGCAATAAACTAAGCAATACACCCACCATCCCCGTAATAATCAGGGGTTTAGGACTGGTTGTCGCTTTTGTTTGAGCAAATAATTCAGGATGTTGTTGCTCAAACTGATTTAATTTTGCTTCAGCGACTTGTTGATTGTGTTGTGCATGAGTAAGTTGGCTCGCCAAGGTTGCTAGCTGGGACTGGATTTGCGTATACTGAGTAACAAATTCTTGCGAGACTGTTTCTTGTTCTTTTGTGTTATCAGGAAGTTGCGCTAAGTGTTGCGTGATTTGTTTATGCTCCTGAATATCTTGATATAGCGTCCCTTCACTTTGCAACAAATGGTCGATTTGTTCTTCATGATCTAAATAAAATAAATAGCGTTTAGATAATTGCTTTTGCTCGAGTTGTGACAATCGACTTTCCAAGACTTGAATATCTTGATTCAACTGTTGACTTTGCTGCATAAATTGCTGTAACACTTGGACATCTGCAGCATCAGCTAACTGTAAATCCTTTTGCTGCAAAGATTGGTATTCTTCAAATAGTGAAAAATGTGTTTGCCGTTGCTTGATTTGTTGGGCTTGTTTTTGCAAAGATAGCCATTGTTTTTGTAAATCTTTCTGTGCATTTTTCAACGTCTGTAGCTGCTGAGACTGGGCGGCTAACTCTTTTTGCTTCTCAGCTAAAGTATAAATATTTGCCTGCAACGCTTGATACTCCGCCAATTTTTGGTTCAATGGCAAGACCCGTCCTCTTGAAGTAAAGATTTTATTCCGCTCTTTTTCTTCTTGCTCGGCCTGTAGAAATAATTGCTGACTACCAGTAATGCCTAATGATAACAAAGCAGACTGCAAGTATTTTTCATCTAATTGGGTGATTTGCTGTAACTGTTCTTGATCAAAGGTAAAGACTTGTTCAAATAATTGACTATCTAAAGGGGCTAAACGCTTCTGTAGATAACTTTCGGGAAAAATTTCGTCCCCGATAATTACCGTTGCTTTTCCTTTATTGAGGTGTTTCATCCGCTCAATCCGCAAAACTTCGCCATCAATTTCAATTTCCAACGCACCCCCATAATAGGCATGGTTTGTCTCATAATCGCGCTTTCTTTTTTGTTTTTTAGGAAAACCAAATAACATCGCCTTGATGAAATGATAAAGAGTAGATTTTCCAGCTTCATTTGCACCAAAAATTAACTGATTCCCCACTGTAAAGTCAAAGCTAAACTGACGATATTTACCAAATTCCGTAATTTCTGCTTTTAATAGTTTCATCTGTTATTCCTTTTCTTCTGCGCCATAACCTAAATTTTCTTGTGCCTGTCTCATCACTTCTGGAATCAATTCCTCTAAAGAAACAAAACCTAATAGCCCGTTTTTCGCTAATTCCTCCGTTAACTGTTGCGCCAAGACTTCTGAGGCAAATGCTTGACTTGAAAGCATAGAAGGCAAAATAGTAGGACTCGTCTCCTGTTCTTCATGGTCAATAACTATTTCATAAACAAAGACATCTTTTTGGGCACGCTGTAATTGCGCATTTAAATAATCTAGTATTTCCAAGCGAGTGGCAGCTGAATATTCTAGTAACTGTTGCTCTGATAAATGCTGCCAATGAAGTTGATAAAAGCCTGGTGATACTGCTGAAAATTTTGCCATTAAATCAGCCAACACTTGGGTACGTTGACTTTGAACAGGCATATGATAATCCACTTGACCAAAACTAAGACTTGCAACATGAGAGGGCGTGAAATGACAACTTTGAGGCGTTAATTCGACTAACATCACACCTGTAGCTACTTCTTTTTTCGTATGTCCTTGTGGCGTACCTGGATACACAATAGCCGGCTGTTCATTTAAAATCGTCGGTACATGAATATGCCCCAATGCCCAATAATCATAGCCCTTACTTACTAGTTCCGAAATTTGAAAAGGTGCATATTTGCCTGCCTGTTGCCCGTGATAAAGGCCAATATGATAATCACAATCCACCGCTTTATACGGAAACTCGATATCCTTTCTTGCTTCAATCCACGGCTGACAATAACTAAATCCGCTAAAAGCCACACGTTCATTTGACTTAGTTGTCAACGTCAGTGTCGAGACTGCTTCTTCGGTAAACAAATGAACATTTTCCGGAAAGTCAAACCAATAACGCTGTGGGGTGTAATAATCATGATTGCCAAAACACATCACGACCTCAATTCCTTCTTTTTCAAGTCGTTGCAACGCTTGACAAAAAATATTTTGAATATATAAACTTGGCTGATTCTGATGGAACGTATCTCCTGCTAAAAGGACAAAATCCACTTGCTTTTCAATCGCTAAATCAACTATTCTTTGCCACACTTCTTGATTCACTGTAAGTAACGATTGCTGCCATTTACTCAATTGTGGCATCCCTTCAAAGCTACGATCCAAATGCAAATCCGCACAATGTAAAAAACGAACCATTCTTCTTTTTCCTTCAATTTTTTCTTTCATTGTACCATTAATAATAGCAAAAGTCACATTTTAAACGAAAATTTGTTCGCTATTTTAGATACAAAAAAACTACTCTAAATCACAATAATTTAAAGTAGCTATAACATTTAACTGAAAATATCTTGACTGAGTTTGTAAAAATGATTAATTACATACTCATATTTAAAGCAAGAAATCTCATAAAATTTTATCTGAAAGCAATGTCTTCTATCCGCTGAAGAAAATATGCATTATATGATAGAAATAAATATTGTATTCTGATATGATTGAAGAACGTCAATTACCTCATTTCTATAATTAATGATAAAAGTATGTTAGATAAATGGAAAAAATGTGTTTTGTAAAAAATTACGTTAGGAGAAAAAACTTTTGATTTTAATAAGTCAAATTATAAAGCAAATTAAGCTTGCAAGAATGTATAAGATTACTATTATTTCGGGCATTGTAACTCAAACATTTTTTGCAATTTTTAAAAATTATGTCTTAATTGCATTTGTTGGTAGCAATGTACAATCCTCGCCAATGAACGAATTTCAAACAACAACGTATATTTGGTTAACGCAAATATTATTTGGGATTGTACCTTGGACGGTTAATAGAGCAGATTTTGATAGTATCAGAAAAGGAACTATCGCGCTAGACCTTATAAAGCCAACAAGTATTTTTAATCTTATTTTTTCAAAAACACTATCTTGGAAATTGGTAGGAATGCTCTCACGTGGAATACCGATTTTTTTGCTATCCTTGATACTATCCCTTCTTTTTCCAAATATGGGCCTAGAGCTAAATTTACCTAATACAATGCATTTTTTACTTTTTATTGTCGCTATTTTCCTTGCTATTCAACTAAGTACACTTATAACAACTTCTATGTATTGTTTAGCTTTTTATTTTACTTCTATTACAAATTTTGTAAGTACAATAGGTTCTGTCGCATATATACTTTCTGGAATGGTTATTCCCTTAAGCTTCTTTCCAAAATGGATTTTAGGTGGTTTGAACCTTCAGCCATTTAAATACATTGTTGACCTACCTGCACAAATTTTTAATGGAGTATACGATATGAATACAGCAATCGTTGGAATCTTTATACAGATAATGTGGATAATTATTTTTTACACAATTAATTACATAATTTATAAAGATATTGAAGGAAAAATCGAGCTAAATGGAGGGTAATTATAAATTATGAAATATTTTACAATTGTTAAATTAATATTTAAGGCCTATTTACAGTATAAAGTAGATTTTATTGTTGGTATTTTAAATCAAATTCTCGTTATGTTTTTTGAACTATTAGGGATGATTGCTCTATTTCATACTTTTGGTTCATTGAATAAATGGTCAGTATCAGAAACTTTTTTAATATATGGAATTGTTAATTTTTCATTTTCTTTTGCAGAAGTTTTTTTCAGAGGATTTGAGACAAATATGGAAAGTCTTATTCGAGGAGGAGAATATGATAGATATTTATTACGTCCCTATTCGACTATTTTACAAATTTCAGCCTTTAATTTCCAGCCTATCAGGTTTGGCCGATTAGCAATTGCATTAATCGTTCTTATTTTTGGAATAGTCACCAATATTTCTCCTGATAACTGGTACTTATTGGTTTTTTATATACCTTTTGTTACTGTGTGTGGATGTTTTTTGTATGGTGGAATATATGTGTTAGTTGCCTCCTTAACTTTTATATTTAATCAATTTATGGAGTTTACAAGTATTTTTGTTCAAGGAAGTGTTTCAATGATGCAGTACCCTAAGGATTCATTTCCAAAAGCGATTCAAAACTTCTTTACCTATATTTTACCTGTATCATTGATTTCTTATTATCCAGTAATTTTCACGTTAAAGAAATCGGAAGGCGTGTCCTTAATACTTGCCATCAGTCCTATTGTAGGAATATTATTTTATGTTATATCGATAATATTATTCAAACATCTAGAACGTAAATACTCATCTTCAGGAAATTAGAAAGGTAAATGAATTATGGGACATATCTATGTAAATAATCTAAATAAAACATTTATTAGAAAAAAGAGTGGGAAAGTTGATAAAGTACAAGCACTTAAAAATATTTCTTTTGAATTGGAAAAAGGTGAAATAGTAGGGTATTTAGGATTAAATGGTGCCGGAAAAAGTACAACTATTAAAATTCTATCAGGGATTTTAAAACCAGATAATGGAATCGTCAAAGTCGACGGGGTTGAACCATACAAAAACAGAAAACATTATGTCAAAAATATTGGGGTCATGTTTGGACAAAGATCACAATTGGAGTGGGATCTTCCTGCAATGGATACTTATTTTATGTTAAAACAGATTTATAACATACCCAAAGAACAATTTTGGGATACATTTAATCAGTTATCTGAATTATTAAATATGAATGGTATCGAAAAAATACCTGTTAGGCATCTTAGTCTAGGTCAAAAAACAAAGTGTGAACTACTAGCAACTTTTCTTCATAGACCGTCTTTAGTTTTTTTAGATGAACCAACTATTGGTTTAGATATAAAAGCAAAAGAAAATATACATAAAGTTATAAAATCTATTAATAAAGAATTTGGAACTACAATTTTTATTACTTCACATGATTTATCGGATATAGAAAAAATTGTTGATAGAGTGTTGATTATCAATAAAGGTGAACTATTCTATGATGGTTCTTTAAAGAATTTAATTAACGATTCTGGACAAGCTCAAGAGATTACCATTGAAATATGTGAAGAAACTCAGATGGTTATATCGAAACATTATTCGGTAGATAGACTAAATAATAATAAATATAAAGTAAGATTAACAAAAGAAGATAACTTAGTAGATTTAATAGATGAATTAATGCAAAATAATGAAGTGCTCAGCTTACAAATAGATGAACCAACTTTGGAGACAGTATTAATTCATTTATATGATAGGATTGAAGCGAATAAACAATTTTAACTATGAAGGTTATTTTTGTTTATTTCCTATCATTTACTCTCAAATTTGTACAAAAAAACATATCTCTACTGCAACTTCAAACAGTAAAGATATGTTTTTCTTTTTTTTAATTAAATGGAAAGTAAGCGCAACACCAAAGCCAAGAAAAACAAAGCCCATCAAAGCACCACTGTATAAACCAAGTGGTAGGAAAGCTGAGATACTTTTATTTCCATGCTTTTTCGTGTAAATAAATACATTTCGTGTGGCATATAGTTGATAACATCCTAATAACAATAATACAATCCCTGCAATCGTTTCAAACATTTTTCATGCCTTCTTTCAATATTAGAACCATTTTGTATCCGCTGCTCTTTGCAAAGTGAACGGACCAAACGTTGCTTCAATCGTTACATCCTTATCGCCAAGAGAGGTTTTTTCTTTAAATTCTTTTTCAAAAACAGCCGGATCAGCAATTGGTAAGTCATTTGATTTTAAAATGAGTACATAATGTCTAGGTAAAGGATTTAACCAAGTACCAAATTCACTCAACTCAGCCAATGCTAATTCTGGAACACTTTCAGCCAAAATAATTTTGTATTGTCGAACATGCAAAACATCATTCATCGTAACAACATCTCCAACTTGAATATTTTTTCTTATACTAATTTATAATAGGGGCTGACCCAAAAGTATTTTAGCAAGATAATAAAAAAAGAAATCCTTATGATGAAATAAATAATTAATAAAAGACAAAGAAAATCCGAATGTTCAACTTGATTACTCATAAAATCAACAATGAACGTTCGGATTATTTATATACTCATTTTTTATTAGAGACTAATGGGTCAGCCCC
>DWVH01000073.1 GCA_019120335.1 Candidatus Enterococcus stercoripullorum | reverse complement strand
GCCTGTGCTTTTTTAGGTGTAACCATTGAATTTTTAGCTTATCGTCCTTTGAGAAAATCAACACGTATTTCTGCTTTGATTACGGCGATTGGAGTATCCTTCTTTTTACAAAATATTATGATTTATTTCTTTTCGCCAGATGTACGACCATTTCCGCAAGATATTACTCGAAAAACCTATCATCTCGGCTTTATTGAAGTAAGTAATATTCAAGTATTAATTTTAGTTGTATCAATTGTTTTAATGGTATTATTACAATTAATTATTCAAAAGACCAAGATGGGTAAAGCAATGCGGGCGGTGAGTGTGGATGCAGATGCTGCCCAATTAATGGGAATTAGTGTCAACCGAACAATTTCCTTTACCTTTGCACTTGGCTCTGCATTAGCTGCTGCCGGTGGGATGTTAATTGGTTTGTATTATAATTCAATTGATCCAATGATGGGGGTTGCTCCAGGACTTAAAGCGTTTATTGCTGCGGTTTTAGGTGGTATTGGAATTATTCCTGGTGCGGCTTTAGGTGGATTTGTGATTGGCTTTATTGAAACAATTTCCACTGCTTTTGGATTTTCTGATTATAAGGATGCTTTGGTGTACTTGATTTTAATAATTATTCTTTTCGTACGTCCGGCTGGTATCCTTGGTAAAAATGTGAAAGAGAAAGTGTAGGTGCCCAAGATGAAGAAAAATATAAAATATAATATCGCCTGGGTAGCTATTGCCGCGGTTGTTTATGGGGTATTGCTTGCTTTATATAATGGCGGGTTTGTAACGCTATTTACCGATGCGATTATTGTAAATATTGGTATTAATATTATTGCTGCAGTTGGGTTAAATTTGATTATTGGTTTTTCAGGACAATTCTCTTTGGGACATGCTGGTTTTATGGCAATTGGTGCATACTCTTGTGCTATCATTACTTCTAGCAATCCAACATATGGTGGTTTTATCATGGGCTTATTCGTAGGTATGCTTGTTTCTGGTATTGTTGCATATGTGGTTGGTCTACCTACTTTACGCTTAAAAGGGGACTATTTAGCCATTGCTACTTTAGGGATTGCAGAAATTATACGTATTTTAATTGTGAACTTTAGAGATATCACAAATGGACCTTCAGGAATTTTCGGATTACCACAAGTTACAACATGGGAAGTCGTTTTTGTTTTTGCTTTAATTTCGATTATCTTAGTCTCTAACTTGATGAATAGTGCGCCAGGTCGTGCCATATTATCGGTACGTGAAGATGAAATTGCTGCTGAAGCGATGGGAATTAATACGACGAAATATAAAGTGCTAGCTTTTGTGATTGGTGCAGTTTTAGCAAGTATTGCCGGAACATTATTTGCAAGTTACCAACAATCTGTTTTCCCTAAAGATTATCAATTTATGAAGACCATTGATATCTTGATTATTGTTGTATTTGGTGGCATCGGTAGTACAACGGGTGCAGTGCTTTCGGCAGTTGTACTAGGTATTCTAAATATGTATTTACAAGATTTTGGCTACTTACGAATGATTCTTTACGCACTTACTTTGATTATTATTATGATCTTTAAACCAAGTGGCTTATTAGGTACATGGGAATTTTCTGTGAAACGTATCATTGATAAATTAACGAAGAAAGGAGACGATGTCAATGCCTCTGTTGGTCGTTAAAAATTTAACTAAAAATTTTGGTGGGCTTACTGCTGTCTCACATGTAAATTTAACTTTAGAAGAAAATGAGCTAGTTGGCTTAATTGGTCCAAATGGGGCTGGCAAAACGACCTTATTCAATTTGTTGACTGGCGTGTATGTACCTTCTGAAGGTGATGTCTTATTCACTGTTGAAGGTAAGGAAAATCGCTTAAATGGCATGAAACCATACAAGATTGCAGATTTAGGCTTATCACGTACCTTTCAAAATATTCGGCTATTTAAAGAATTAACAGTAATGGATAATGTTTTGATTGCGATGAATACCAAACATGCAAAAGGGGTATTTTCAAGCATTCTTCGTTTACCACAGTTTTATAAAAATGATGAAGAGATGAGACAAAAAGCCAAAGAATTATTAGCGATTTTTGATTTGGATCAAAAAGTAAATACATTAGCCAAAAACTTGCCGTATGGTGAACAAAGACGTTTGGAAATTGTCCGAGCATTAGCCACTGAGCCGAAGATTTTATTTTTAGATGAGCCGGCTGCTGGAATGAATCCACAAGAAACTGCTGAATTAACCGAATTAATCAGAAAAATTCAATATGAATTTGGTTTAACTATTATCTTAATTGAACATGATATGAGTTTGGTTATGGATGTCTGCGAACGAATTTATGTGTTGGAATATGGACGTGTCATTGCACAAGGGACACCAACTGAAATAAAGAGTAATCCAAAAGTTATTGAAGCGTATCTAGGAGGGGAAATGTAATGCTGAAAGTACAAGATTTATCTGTTCATTATGGCATGATTCAAGCTGTCCATAATGTCAGTTTTGAAGTCAAACAAGGCGAAATTGTTTCCCTGATTGGTGCCAATGGTGCAGGTAAGACTACAATTTTAAGAACAATATCTGGGCTAGTTCGTCCTTCAAATGGTCATATTATTTTTGAGGGAAAAAATATTGAGAAAGCTGCGCCACAAAAAATTGTTGCTGATGGCTTATCACAAGTTCCTGAAGGGCGGCATGTTTTTAGTGGCTTAACTGTACAAGAAAATTTAGATATGGGTGCTTTTTTACGAAAAGATAGTACACTTAAAGAGGATTTTGAACAGATTTTTGCGAAGTTTCCAATTTTAAAGGAACGTCGTAATCAAGATGCTGCGACTTTATCCGGTGGAGAACAACAGATGCTTGCAATGGGACGAGCTTTGATGTCTAAGCCAAAATTATTATTATTAGATGAACCTTCAATGGGACTTGCACCGATTTTTATCAAGGAAATTTTTTCTATCATTCAAGAAATCCAAGCGCAAGGTACGACAGTCTTATTGATTGAGCAAAATGCAAAAATGGCATTATCAATCGCCAATCGCGGCTACGTATTAGAAACTGGAAAAATTGTATTAGAAGGTACAGGAAAAGAGCTATTGGCAAGTGAAGCTGTACGTAAAGCATATCTAGGGGGGTAAACCATGACTGTAAGAGATTTTATGACGGAAAAGTTAATTACCGTAACACCGCAAACACCTATTTTTGATGCGATTGACTTGATGAAAAAGTACGATATTCATCGCTTACCGGTGATGGAAGATCATAAATTGGTTGGCTTGATTACGCAAGGGGTTATTCAAGAGTCGATGCCTTCAAAAGCAACTAGTTTAAGTGTATTTGAACTGAATTATTTGATTAATAAAACTAAGGTTGGCGATGTCATGTTAACCGATGTTACCACAATTGAGGCTGATGCGTTGTTGGAAGATGCCATAAAAGTGATGCGCACAAAATCAATTGGTGTCTTACCTGTAATGGAAAAGAATCAATTGGTGGGCATTATCACGAATAACGATATTTTTGATGCCTTTTTAAAGATTTCTGGTTATGAAAATGGTGGCGTCAGAGTTACACTAAAAATCACTAAGGAACACCATGGTATTTTAGCGGTGATTGCTAAGGAACTAGCAGATGCCCAAATAAATATTGAAACTATAGTTGTTAATCGTTTATCTAAAGGAATCTTTGTGGAAATTCAATTAGCCACTAAAGATACTGAAAAGGTGAAAGCAGTATTGACTAGCGATGATTATGAGTTAGTTGATGTTGTAATAACGAATACGATTATGTAATTAAAGCATTTTGATGGCCAATTCGGGTGAGGGTTGGCCATATTTTTTATTGACAGTATCTAGATTGTTTGATTAGAATAGATATGTTAAGAAAAGAGGGATGGACATTGAAGAAAAATAAAGATATTCAAGTACAAGTCGTAGAAACAACGAAACAAATAGATGGTACAAATTATGATGTTACCCAGCTTGCAATTGGTAAAAAGACTATTGGTGAAGTGTTACATTATGGACCCAAAGCTTTTGTTAGTTTTATGAACGAAGATGAAATTCAAACAGATCGTAGTTTAGATGCTGCAATCGAAACCATCTTAATGCGTTGGAATTTACAAGAATAAATAGCTTTCCGTATTATTTATTCAAAAAAATTATGTTTTTCTCTTGAAATAATTATTATTTTATAGTACTATCCTGAGTTTTACACTTTAAAAAGTATAAAACTCTCCTAATGCTTGAAAAATAAGCTTTTAGAAGAGTTTTTTGTATTAATCAAAATTCGTACTTTTTTTACAACGCTATCGTGAAACTGTTGTTTTTGTTATAAAAATTAACACAATTCCTTTCTGTAATCAATAATTAAACGCATTGTTTTTGCAAATGTAATTATTTATTGATTGATTTTATCAGCCTATATTTACACATTGTAAATATTATCAGATATCATTATTTTACCATAAAGTACGTAGAAAGTACGAGTATAAAATTGAAAAAATTTGACAAAAAAAATAGCTTTATACCAAGGCATAGAGCGAAAATATTTCAATTCAACTGTAAAACTCCCGGATTTAAAGCTTTTAAAATTTCAAACTGATTTATTAATGTTAATCTATTAAATTTATCCATATTTTATCCTCCATG
>DWVH01000018.1 GCA_019120335.1 Candidatus Enterococcus stercoripullorum | reverse complement strand
TGCAAATCGCTCGAAGTAAAGTCTGGATGGTTTGGATTCGAGGATATGCCCAACAAATTGAAACGTATGTCAATGGAGGCAAAAAAATAGAGAGAGCTATATCCAGATAATTCTACACAGAGATGGAGGAGCAACAAGTGGATTATATAGACAAAGTGGGATGAGCGTCGTCAACTTTCTCCTATCGCCAGAAGTGCTAGAGGAGAAAATAGGGAATAAACCCGCACTAATCAACCACTAAAGTACTATGAGAAACAACGCTTGAGTCTATAATGATGTAGCGCCGTATACGAGACCCGTACGTACGGTGCAATGAGAGGGTGAGACATAAGAACTCACCCTACTCTATTCTTCTCATTTAAATGATTTTTTATTTAACAAATTATGTAAAATGTTAAATAATATCTATGCAAATATGTTAAATAATCAAAATGCACAAAAGTTAAATAATAAATAATTTAAATGTTGGTTTATAGATGTTTTTTTCTAAAATAATTGTTGAAAAGTTATGTAACTTTTTGTATAATAAGTTATGTAAGATAGTAATGAATATGTTAAATAAAAAGTTAAATAAGCAGGAGGAGATGGGCATGTCTTATATCATTTCATATCATGTAGGAAAAGGCGGAGTGGGTAAAACAACACTCAGCTATAATGGAGCTTATTATCTAGCCGAGAAAAAAGTAGCAAAGGTCTGTATCATAGATCAAGACGAATCTTGTAGTATGTCGTCAAGATTCCTTTCAGAAGAAGAAATTGAAACAATTGAAGAAAAACATACGGTTAGATCAATTTATAAAGGCAAAAATCCAGAACCGATTAAAGTTGATGAAAATATCGACTTAATCGTAGGTGCATCGACTCTATCTGAATTGGCAAATGAAGTGAAAGATGGACAAGGTAGATGGACAATGCTGAACTGGTATTTTAAATATCAGGATGAGTTATCAAAATATGATTATATTTTGATTGACACTCATAACAGCTTTGATATTTTTGTTGATAATGCCTTGGTTATATCAGATAAAGTAGTAGCTATTACTGATGTTGATGTAGATGCAATTAAAAAGCTTCAGAAGGAAGTTGAACATGTTGAACGTTTGAAGAAGACAATTATCAATCCAGCGACTAGAGAATCCTTCGTGAATGCAGAAGTAATAAAAGTTGGAAATAAAATTCCAAATCAGTCAGCAGACGATAAAAGTTTTAGAGAAAAAATTGAAAGCATTATGGCGGTGGATCCTTCGTTTTATGGATATTTTGAAAAACGTGTAGACTTGGCTACAACTAAAACTTCAGGTATTCCGATTACAAAAATGGAAGAAAAGAATTATCAGACTAAAAAAGAATTTTATGATACAACATATAAAATATTTGATAAAATATTCGAGGTAAAAGTGTAAAGGAGAGATAAAAATGGTAAAAAGGGAAATGAGTAATGATTGGCTAGAAGCTTTGAATCCCAAAACAACAAAAGAAATTGAGGTGGTAGCGGAAACGCAACCTAAAAATGTAAAAACGGAAGAAAAGCGTGTCATTCGTCATGGACATACAGCAGAAATTGCTTTTGAAAAGATGGAAGATTCGGAGAAGAAAAGGTATACGTTTAACCTGAGTCTTCGAGCCAGAGAACAATTATCCGAACTAACAAAGTATTATCAGAGAAGATCTGATTCAGCTATGTTAGAGGAAATTGTGGCAAAACTATACAATCAGATGAAACGATAAGAGAATTAAGTGGAATTGTTGGGGGATTTATGAACGAGAAACAAGTGACAGAACAATTATTCAATATGCTATCATCTAACTTAGATACAATCGAACGTGAAAAAGAAATGGCTAAATTGTTGAATGATTACTGCTGTCACTTGGTCTCTCAAACAATTGAAAGACTAGATGATGAAATGGTTGGGCAGATGACATCAAACGGTTATAAAATTGACCGCAAAGATGAACGTACTGTCCATTTTTTATTTGGATCAGTAACCTATATAAGACGGAGATATATAGACTTAGCTAATAAACTAGGATTTTATCCTGTTGATTATCATTTAGGGATGTTTAAGCATAAAAAGTATTCTCCACTAGTTATGGCTAGAGTGGCTGAGCTTGCGACAAAAATGCCTTATCGAGCTTGTGAAGAGGCAATAAGTATTTTAACGCCTTTAAAAATCAGTTTTAACACGATACGGAATCTAGTATTGAAAACAGATAAATTAATTAGCAACTATAAAGAATATCATGAACAATTGGAAGATGAGAAAACCGAACAAGAAGAATTGCTAAGTAATAAACAAAAGAGAAAGGTACCGATACTTTATCTTGAAGGGGATGGCTTAGACCTTTTTATGCAAGATAGGAATTTTCCTAGAAAAACCCTACATAGATATCTGGTTCACGAAGGTACACAACCTATTACCAGATCAAGGAATAAATGCGTCAATATGTACCAGAGTGCAGATTTTAATCGAAAGACCGCTTATCAAGACATGTTTAAATACTTACGTACAAATTATGACTTAACGGATACAATCATTATTACAAATAGCGATAATGGATCTGGGTATACCTACAACGTTTTTTACGAATTAACTTTAGGATGTAAAAATCATGAACACTTTGTAGATAAATATCATGTAAATGAAAAATTGATCCAGCGAATGTCTTTTTGTAAAGAGATGATTCCTAGAGCAAAACGCATGATAAACCGATGGGATGAATCAGAGCGGAACGCAATTATAAAAGAGATGCTTTTAATTGCGGACAATATAAAAGATGATGAGCAACGGCAAAAAGCGCTAGAAGACTGCTATAGATTAAGAGGGTATTTATCTCGAAATTGGAAGTTTATTAAACCAATCGCTGAAAGAGAGCTAGGGGTGAATATGAACGGTATCGGAGTGAGTGAGTCGACTCATAGACCTTTCAGCTACAGGATGAAACGCCAAGGCAGAACTTGGAAGAAAAAAGGTGGGAATGCAATAGCGCATATTATCAGCGAAAAGAAAAATGAACGTTTTGATGATGTTTTTGATTTTGAATGGCAATTAACGCTTGAGAAAAAAGAGCTTAATGAAAAAGCGTATGAAAGGAACATAAGAGTCATTGTTAGAACGCTACTTCGATTAGAATCAGAGGAAGCACATGAAGGTGTACGAAAAGGTAGAGTGCCTAAAGAGATTCTGAACAAACTTCCAGATACAGGAGTAGTAAATTATGGATGCTGGAATATGTAAGGAAAAAGAGTGTATGATAAAATTTCAAAAAACATCTTGAAAAATATGGTGTAAAAGGTGTAAAATAAGCTTGAGTTAAAGGAAAATTAAACTTTTCTGAAATCGAAAAATAACTAATATAACATTTTAGATTTTTCTTGTTACGAGAATTATTCATGAGTTTGCATAAAAATTCATTGTAAATTGTGTTGCCGAAAAACTTTGTACGCATACAACATGATCCAGAAAATTGGTTAAAGTAATCCATTTATGTTAATATAAGGATATCAGGCTAATCTTACTTTTAATCATTCGAAAAGTGAGTATTAGCCTTTTATGATAAAGGACGGTGAAAGCGATGCATCAAAATTTAGATGTTTATTGGGATTATAGTGGGAATACTGGACCAGAATGTTGGCATTTATTGTGCGATAGATTTAAAAAAGGAGCGGAATTTGCCTATCAGTCTCCGATTCATTTAAAAAAGCAAGAAACAATAGCGATTCCAACATCAGAGAAGATTCAATTCTTTTATCAGAAACAAAAATTTACAGAGAAGGAATTCAAAAATACCATTCACTTTGTTCCTTTTGATCAACTTTCGCATTTGGTTTATCATGGTGAAAAATATTTTTTAACCGATATTCATTTTCATATGCCTAGTGAACATGTATTAGATGAAATTCAAGCCCCTTTAGAATTTCATTTGGTGCATACTAGTAAAAAACAAGTGAATCTGGTTGTGGGCATTTTATTTGAGACTGTCTTTATGTCCAATCACATCTGTCACGATCATGGAGATGAAATTTGGGATTTTGATCATCATATCCAGTGGTTTAATCCGGATATCTTTTTACCAAATCAAAAAAGTTATTATCACTATGTCGGTTCATTAACAACACCGCCTACTGTAGGACCGATTCAGTGGTTTGTTTTTGATGAAGTAGGGCAAATGAATAGCGAATTTATTAAAATGTTTAAAAATGAACTACTTCTTAAAAATAATCGGCCCTTACAGAAGAGGAAAGGACGCTTAGTTTATTATCACGATGAATAAAGAAAAAAACGTTATCTGACCTATTTGGAAAGATAACGTTTTTTTCATTATTGTTTTCTTAAACGTTCGATAACATCAGCTTTAGGTGTGACAAAGTTAGTCGTTTGATTAGTGTAAATGACAAAGCCCGGTTTTGCGCCATTTGGTTTCTTGATATATTTGACTTGTACACAATCAACAGGCACTTGGGCTGAATAGCGATATTTTGAGAAAAAGGCTGCTAGTTCACTTGCTTCTAAGATATCTTGATCACTTGGTTGGTCCGTTTTTAAAATGACATGTGATCCAGGTATATCTTTGGTATGGAACCAGTAATCCGTTTTTCTAGCTTGCTTTAAGGTTAATTGATCATTTTGTAAATTATTTTTACCGACTAAAATTTCGATTCCACTTGATGTTTGATAGCTATCTGGTTTACTTGGTGTTGCTTTTTTATTTCCTTTGATTTGTTTGTTTTTTAAATAGCCTTGACTGACTAGTTCTTCACGAATTCCCTGTAATTCAGTTGGTTCAGCTAGCTCTAATTGCGCCAGAACGGATTCAAGATAATCGATTTCGGATTTTGCTTCATCAATTTGTTCGTGAATTAATTTGACAGCATTTCGCAATTTTTGATAGCGTTGAAAATATTTTTGAGCATTTTGATTAGCAGATAAGGCTGGATTTAAAGCGATTGTTAATGGCTGATTATTTTCGTAATAATTATCTAAAGTTACTTTTTCAGCTCCTTTGGGTACTTGTGACATGAAGGTAGTGAGTAATTCGCCTTTTTGCCTTAAAATCTCAGCATTTTCGGATTCTGCTAATGTTTGTTCACGTTTTTTGAGCTTGGTTTGATTTCGACTTAACTCATTTTCCACTTTTTTGATTAATTCATTGCCTTGTTGGCGTACGCGATCTCGTTGGGCTTTATCATGGTAAAAGGCTTCAAGTAATTCGCTTAAGGTATTAAATTCCTGAATTTCTTCAGCTTTGTTTGTTTGGTAAGTATAATTGATTGGACTAAAAAATTCTTTTTGATTGATACGTGTTAAAGTAGGCTGAACTTGTTTTAACTCTTGAAAGAATGTTTGCCAAACTAGGATTTTATCGTTCGGATGTTGTTGCAAACGATAAAGTAACTCACTGGCGGTATCTTTTCCAAGTCCTTGAAAGTTTTGTTGTAAGTATTTGGTATTTAATTCATTGGTTTGTGAGAGTAATTCAAATAGCCGTACCTTATCGATTGTAAATGGATTAGCTGCTGTTTGCTTTGGTGGATGGACATATTCAACGCCAGGAAGTAGCAGGCGATAACTATTTTGTGAGCTGCCGATATGTTTAATGGCATCTAAAATTTTACCTGTTTGTTTGTTCACTAAGCAAATCGTACTATGTCTACCCATAAGTTCCACAATCAAAATAATTTCTTGCATATCTCCGAGTTCATCGCGCTTTTTGATATGAAAATGTACAACCCGATCATTGTCGATTTGTTCTAGAAAATCGACAATGGCACCGTCCAAATATTTTCTAAGCATCATAATAAAATTTGGTGGTGTATCTGGATTAACATAAGGGGTTTGTGTTAATTGGATACGTGCATAACTTGGATGCGCAGAGATTAATAATTTATGATTTTTTCCTTGTGACCGGATAGTTAAGATAATTTCATTTTCATAGGGTTGATGAATTTTACTGATTCGACCACCACTTAGTTGTTGATTTAATTCATCAACCATTAAGTTGGTAAAGATTCCATCAAATGACATATACTTTCCTCGTTTCTTTCAGATTACTTTACTTATTATAGCTAAGTTCTTATTAAAAATAAAATATAATCTCTATTATCTAGATGTATTTGTATTATGTAAACTAATAGAGAAAGATTAAAAATTTTTCATTTTTTTATTGACGAGTCTTAAAAATTTTTGTATATTAGAACCATCAAATATAGGAGGTCGTCATTATGAAATTATCAAAACAAAACACTGCATACAAAGCATGGCGTTTTTGGCGTAGATAAGATTGTATTGAGGACAATTCCATAGATACAATCTTTTTAATGAACGAAAAAGTTTGTATCTATGCCGGTTATAATTGAATTTACCCGCATAGATGTCGATCCTATGCGGTTTTTGTTTAGGCAATTTCCAAATAGGAGGTTGCTTTTTATTTTTTAAAAGATGAAATTTAAATGAGTTAGGAGAAATGAATGATGAAAAATAAGGGATTAATCGCTAGTGTCGTTGTAATTATTGCCGTTGTAATTGGCTTTTTTATCTATCAAACAATGAATACACCAGCAAAAACGACAAAAAAAGCTGAGGATAAAGTGCAAACAGTCGGTATTTTACAGTTTGTTTCACATCCAGCTTTAGATACGATTACAAAGGGAGTGAAAGATGCTTTAAAAGAAGCTGGCTATAAAGAAGGTAAGAATTTAAAGATTGTCTTTCAAAATGGTCAAGCCGATCAAAGTAAATTAGCGACGATGAGTCAACAGTTAGTCGATAAAAAAGCCGATGTATTGGTTGGGGTTGCGACACCAGCTGCCCAAAGTTTAGCGAATACGACCAAAGATATTCCGATTGTTTTAGGGGCAGTTACAGATCCTGTAGGGGCAAAATTAGTGGCTAGTTTAGACAATCCTGGAGGAAATGTTACCGGTGTATCTGACCAACCACCAGTTGCTTCTCAAATTAAATTAGGAAAAGAATTATTGCCAGATGCGAAAACAGTAGGGATGCTTTACTCATCAACAGAAGTCAATTCAAAATATCAAGTGAATGAAGCTAGCAAAACAGCGGAATCACTTGGGATGGCAGTGAAAGAATATCCAGTTGCTTCAACCAATGAAATTGCGCAAACCGTTCAAGTGATGAGCCAAAATGTTGATTTTATTTATATTCCTCTTGATAATACGATTGCCAATGCGATGCAAGCAGTCGTTGGAGAAGCAAATAAATCTAAAACACCAATTATTACTTCAGTAGATACGATGGTTGAACAAGGTGGTTTAGCAACTGTGGGGATTGATCAATATACTTTAGGTAAGAAAACAGGACAAATGGTCGTGCAAATTCTAAAAGGTGCTGATCCTTCTGTAACGCCAGTCTATACCTTTAAAGAAGGTGTGACCGTCTTAAATGAAAAACAAGCCGAATTTTTAGGTATTCAAATTCCAGATAATCTGAAAAAAGAGGCACAAATTGTAGGCAATAAATAATAAACATGATATAGTGAAATAGGTCTGACTTGGACTTATTTCACTTATTTTAAATTTTTTGATGAAAACGCTTGGAGGTTAAAATGATTATTTCGGCAATTGGTCAAGGGCTTTTATGGAGTGTCCTTGGTCTAGGTATCTTTATGACTTATCGTATTTTAAATTTCCCAGATATGACGACAGAAGGTTCATTTCCCTTGGGTGGGGCAGTCTGTGTTACAGCAATTACGCATGGGATTTCACCAGTATTAGCAACTCTATTAGGAATTTTAGCTGGTATGGGGGCCGGACTAGTGACAGGCTTGCTTTATACGAAAGGCAAAATTCCGGTTATTTTAGCAGGGATTTTAGTCATGTCTGGGCTAAACTCTGTAATGCTATTTGTGATGCAGTCCCCAAACCTTTCATTATTACACCAACAGCGACTTTTTGACTTTTTTAATAAGATGCCTCTTCCAGATTATTTTGATATTGTTTTTATGGGATTCATCATTGTTGCTATTATCGTTGCATTATTGTATTTCTTTTTTGATACGCATTTAGGACAAGCCTATATTGCGACGGGTGATAATGAAACGATGGCCAAATCATTAGGAATCCATACAGATGCGATGAAAATTTTAGGTTTAGTTTTGTCTAATGGCGTGATTGCTTTATCTGGATCCTTAATTGCCCAACACGATGGTTATGCAGATGTCTCTAAAGGTGTAGGGGTAATTGTTATTGGTTTGGCTTCTATTATCATTGGTGAAGTATTATATGGAAATTTAACTTTATTTGAACGTTTAATAGCCATTGTGATTGGTAGTATTATTTATCAATTATTAATTCTCTTCGTTATTAAGGTTGGTTTCCCTACAACATACATCAAGATTTTCTCATCCATGATATTAGCGATTTGTCTATTAATTCCACAATTGAGAAAAGCACTGAACTTAAAGACAGGTTTAGAGGGGGTGAGTAAATGAGTATGTTACGATTAGAAAATATTACTAAAATCATTCATAATGGTAGCAATGAAGAAAAAGTATTATTAGATCATATTGACTTTCAGGTTAATGCCGGTGATTTTGTGACGGTTTTAGGTGGAAATGGTGCCGGCAAGAGTACACTTTTTAATACGATTTCGGGGAGTTTGCCAGCTACTTCCGGTAAGATTTTTATCGATAATCAAGAAGTTACGCATCTTAGTGAAGAATTAAGAGCGCCTTTTATTGCTCGCGTTTTCCAAGATCCTAAAATGGGGACTGCACCTAGAATGACTGTAGCTGAAAATTTATTATTAGCAAAATTTCGTGGGCAAAAACGGAGCTTAAAGTTAAGAAAACTTACTCAATATCAAGAGGAATTCTATCAATTATGTGCCCAAATCGGAAATGGACTCGAAGCCCATCTCCAAAGTGCTACTGGTGATTTATCTGGCGGACAAAGACAAGCTTTAAGTTTATTAATGGCTACTATCCAATCACCAAAATTATTATTACTTGATGAACATACAGCGGCATTGGATCCAAAAACAGCCAAACAATTAATGCATTTAACAGCCGAAATTGTTGAACAAAAGCAGTTAACTTGTATGATGATTACCCATCGCATGGAAGACGCACTGAAATATGGTAATCGTTTAATTGTATTGAAAAAAGGGAAGATTATTAAGGATTTATCAAATGAAGAAAAAGCAAAATTGACGATGAATGAAGTTTTATACTTTTTTGAAGATGACTTTATTTAGTTTATTCATTTATTTTTCACTTTTTTTAACAATTTCTCATTTTCCGTATTGACAATTGCGTGTACACGGCTTATACTGTTATCAATCTTACATCAGTTTGGAGCGAATCGATATGAAAAAGAATAATCCGCAAAAACTGAATAATTTTTACTTTAGCTATTTTAGATAGGTTTGTATTCATATGCATTATGGGTACAAACGAAAAGTATGTTTGTATCTATGATGGCTAAAGCATTTAATCTTGCATACACTAGCCACGTAGAGATCGCAACAATCTACAGTGGCTTTTTCTTTTAACGTACACTTTGATTGTTGTAGACATTTAAAGTGTACGTTTTTTATTTTTTTAAGGAGGGAAAACATGAAAAGCATTGAAGAAATCAGTGGACAAACTAGATTGGTTGGGTTTTATGCGAATCCTGCTCGTCACAGTTTATCTCCTAAAATGCATAATTTAAGCTTTTCAAAATTAGGAATTGATGCGGTCTATCTAGCGTTTGAAGTAACAAAAGAAGCTTTACCCACACAAATTCAAGCTATTCGTAATATGCAAATGTTAGGGGTAAATTTATCTATGCCCCATAAGGTTGCTGCACTAGATTACGTGGACGAACTTTCGCCAGCAGCCAAAATCATCGGAGCAATTAATACTATTGTGAATCATGAGGGAAAATTGATCGGCCATAATACAGATGGTATCGGATTTATGGCTAGTCTTGCCGAAAATCAAATTGATATCATTGGACAAACGATTACCATCATTGGTGCAGGCGGAGCAGCTACGGCGATGATTACCCAAGCGGCCTTAGATGGTGTAAAACAGATCTATGTACTGAACCGTCCAAGTGCTCATTTTAAAACTTATCAAGAAAAAATACAGGCAATTATGCAAGCGACGAATTGTCCAATTGAGCTCATTTCACTTGAAGACCAAGCACTTGTTTATCAAGCAGTGAACAAGAGTCAATTATTGGTCAATGCAACGAGCGTCGGGATGTACCCTAATGTTGATGGACTACCAATTGATAAAGAAGTTTTAAGAGCTGATTTACCTGTGTATGATGCCATTTATCATCCACGAGAAACCAAATTGTTAAAAGTGGCTGCAGCAAAAGGCGCGTTGACGATCAATGGACTTGGCATGTTGTTACATCAGGGCGCAGCGGCATTTAAATTATGGACAAACCAAGATATGCCAGTAGATTATGTGAAGGAACATTTATTTTAAAAAGGAAAAATAGAAAGGATGTTGGTCAAATGATTATTATTATGAAACCAAGAGCAACAAAAGAACAATTAAACAAAGTGATTCAAAGAGTGGAAGCGGAAGGATTAACCTATCAATTAAACCAAGGAAGTGAACAAGTTGTTTTAGGTTTGATTGGTGATACACGTTCTATTCAAGATGTGGCCTTTTTAAGTTATGAAGGTGTTGAAAAAACCATGCGTATTTCAAACACTTATAAATTAACTTCTCGTGAATTCCACCCGCAAGATACGGTGGTTGATGTGGATGGTGTGAAAATAGGCGATGGTTCTTTTGTTACTATGGCAGGCCCTTGTTCTATTGAAGGTTTAGAGCAAATTCGTGAAACAGCAAGAATGGCTAAAGCGGGTGGAGCGAAAATCTTACGTGGTGGTGCTTTCAAACCAAGAACGTCTCCTTATGCTTTCCAAGGGTTAGGCGAAGAAGGCTTGAAATATATTCGTCAAGCAGCGGATGAGTTTGATATGAAAGTAATTACTGAAGTGATGGATGAAGCCCATATAGATATGGTTGCTCATTACAGTGATATTATTCAAATCGGTGCTCGTAATATGCAAAACTTTAAATTATTATCTGCGGTTGGGAAAACAGGCAAACCTATTGGCCTAAAACGTGGAATTTCTGGTACAATAGATGAGTGGTTAAATGCAGCAGAGTATATTGCAGTTGAAGAAAAAAGTCCGGTTATCTTTATTGAACGTGGTATTCGAACTTATGAAACAGCTACAAGAAATACGTTTGACTTGAGTGCTGTACCTTTAATCAAAAAATTAAGTCATTTTCCAATCATTGTTGATCCAAGTCATGGTACCGGTGTGTGGGATTTAGTCACTCCGATGGCAAGAGCTGGGGTTGCTGCTGGTGCTGATGGGATGATTGTTGAAATTCATCCAGATCCACAAAATGCGTGGTCAGATGGCATGCAATCGTTAAATGAAAAGACCTATTTGCAAATGATGAAAGAAGTCAATATCTTAGTGGATGCAATGATGAAAATCAAACAAATTGAAGCTTAAGGGGCGATTTTATGTTAGCAGTCAATTTACCAAATCATAGTTATCAAATTATTGTCAAAAAAGGCGCGTTAGATAACTGTGGTCAATGGGTGAAATCTTTATGGAAAGAGCAAAAAATTGCCATTATTACGGATAGCAATGTAGAAAAATTATATGCAGACAAAGTCAAGCAAGAATTAAATGGCGTTGGCTTTGAAGCAGAAGTATTGGTAGTTCCGGCTGGAGAAAAATCTAAGTCATTACAATGTGCCAGTGATTTGTATGATCAATTAGCCGATTTAGGCTTTACTAGAAGTGATGGAATTATTGCTTTAGGTGGTGGCGTAGTAGGCGATTTAGCTGGTTTTGTGGCTTCAACCTTTATGCGTGGCCTTCATTTCTTGCAAATTCCAACTACACTTTTAGCTCAAGTTGATTCCAGTATTGGTGGAAAAACAGCGGTCAATACCCAAAAGGCGAAAAATTTAGTGGGAACCTTTGCTCAACCTGATGGCGTCTTAATTGACCCTTTTGTATTGCAAACCTTAGATGACCGTCGGATTCGTGAAGGAATTGCTGAAATTGTCAAATCTGCGGCGATTGCGGATAAAGTACTTTGGGAATTTCTAGGAGCTCTTTCTGATGAACATGATTTATTAAACCATGCCGAAAAAGTCATTACGGCAGCATTAAACGTCAAGAAAAAAGTCGTTGAAGAAGATGTTTTTGATCATGGAAGTCGCTTAACTTTGAATTTTGGTCATACAATTGGACATGCCATTGAAAATACAGCAGGTTATGGCGTGGTTAGTCACGGTGAAGGAGTAGCAATCGGGATGATGATGATAAATTCGCATGCTGAAGCGCTGGGCCTTTCACCAAAAAATTCAACTCAAGCGTTAAAAACGATGCTAGAAAGATTTCATTTACCAACGAACTATCCTGAATTAGATGAACAAGCTATTTATACGGCGATTACGCATGATAAAAAAGCGCGCGGCAGTCAATTAAAGATTATTACCTTAAAAGAAATTGGTCAAGCTCAAATCACGCCAATTCCAATAGAGAATATTAAAGAATACATTAAAGGAGAGAATTAATTTATGCGCTACTTTACAGCTGGAGAGTCACACGGACCAGAGTTAACAGCAATTATCGAAGGCTTACCTGCGGGCATGCCTTTAACAGTAGAAGATATCAATATAGAATTAGCAAGAAGACAAACCGGTTATGGCCGTGGTGGCAGAATGTTAATTGAAAAAGACCAGGTTCGCATCACTTCTGGTGTTAGACATGGTAAGACTTTGGGTTCACCGGTAACTTTAGTCGTTGAAAATAAAGACTGGAAAAACTGGACAACGGTCATGAGTGTCAGTGAAGTTGAAGAAAAGGAACGTCATTTGCGTCGTGTGGCTAAACCTCGTCCAGGACATGCGGATTTAGTAGGTGGTATGAAGTATCATCATCGTGATTTGCGTAATGTATTGGAACGTTCTTCCGCGCGTGAAACAACGATGCGCGTGGCAATTGGTGCAGTATGTAAGAAATTATTGTCTTTACTAGATATTACTGTAGCTGGTCATGTTGTAAAACTAGGTGGGATTAGCGTCAATCCAGAAAATTATCCAAGCGTGGCTGAAATCAAAGCCATCTCAGAAAAGTCAGAATTACGCGTCATTGATCCAAGTGTGGAACAAGCGATGAAAGACTTAATCGATCAAACCAAGAAAAATGGCGATACGATTGGCGGAATTGTGGAAGTACAATTGGATAATGTTCCTGCTGGATTAGGTAGCTATGTTCAATGGGATAAAAAGCTAGATGCAAAAATTGCTCAAGCGGTGGTCAGTATCAATGCCTTTAAAGCGGTAGAGTTTGGTATTGGTTTTGAGATGGCAAATTTACCAGGTTCTCAAGTCATGGATGAAATTCAATGGGATCAAGAAAAGGGCTATACACGTAAAACCAATCGTTTAGGTGGCTTTGAAGGCGGCATGACAAATGGAGAAACATTGATTGTACGTGGTGTGATGAAACCAATTCCTACTTTGTATAAACCATTACTGAGTGTGGATATTGATACCAAAGAACCTTACAAAGCAAGTATCGAACGCTCAGATTCAACGGCAGTCCCAGCGGCTAGTGTGGTTTGTGAAAATGTTGTGGCCACTGTGGTAGCAGGTGAAATATTAGAAAAATTTGCCAGTGATTCCTTTGAAGAATTAGTAGAAGAGGTTAGTCGTTATCGTGAATACCTTAAAGCATACTAAGCAAATTCTAGTGATAGGTCTAGGCTTAATCGGAGGATCTTTAGCCAAATGCATTCGACTTGCTCATCCGGATTATCACATTATTGGTTTTGATGCTAATCTTACTTCTGGGAAAACAGCGGTCAAACGAGGAGTTATTGATGAATTTACCCAAAACTTACAGGAAGTTGCGCAAACTTCAGATATTATTTTGTTAGCAGTGCCTGTTAAGATTTCCTTGGATTATCTAAAACAATTAAATCAATATTCCTTAAAAGAATCAGTTTTAGTTACAGATGCAGGTAGTACTAAGTGTGAAATTAGTGAATTTGCCCAGACCTTAAATTTTGATTTTATCGGTGGACATCCTATGGCAGGTTCGCATAAATCAGGGATTCAAGCAAGCGATGTGAATCTTTTTGAAAATGCTTATTATATTTTCACCCCACTTGATAAGCAAAATCCGCGTGTAGCTGAATTAACAGATTTATTTAGTGGGACAAGAGCCAAACAAATTATTTTAACACCGCAAGAGCACGATGAGATTACAGCGATGCTTAGTCATTTACCGCATATTATTGCCGCAGCTTTGGTGAATCAAGCGGATCAATTTAATCAACTTCATCCGCATGCCAAAAGATTAGCAGCTGGTGGATTTAGAGATATCACACGGATTGCTTCTTCAGATCCTAAAATGTGGACAGACATTTTATTGAGTAATCAAACGTCTTTAATTCATTTGATTGATCAATGGCAAGAAAAAATGGCTGAAGTAAAGTCTTGGTTAACATCTGATAATCAAACACAAATTTATCAGTTTTTTGAAAATGCGAAAGATACCAGAGATCGCTTGCCGGTTCATAGTAATGGTGCGATCCCGGCTTTCCATGATTTATTTATAGATGTACCGGATAAACCAGGGGTCATCGCTGAAGTAACCACTTTATTAGGGCAAGCCAATTTATCGATTATTAATATCAAGATTTTAGAAACGCGTGAAGATATTATCGGGGTTTTACAAGTTTCCTTTAAGAACCAGGCCGATCTTTTAGCGGGTAAAGCCTGTATCGAAGCCAACACCCCTTATCATTGTAGAGTAAAGTAAAAATAGAAAGAAGGATATTATGGAGTTACTACGTGCAAAACAGTTAAATGGTCAAATCGAAGTTCCAGCCGATAAATCTATTTCCCATCGCAGTATTATGTTTGGGGCGATTGCAAAAGGCACGACAACCGTTAAGAATTTTCTACGAGGTGAAGATTGTTTAAGTACTTTAAATGGTTTTAAAGAATTAGGGGTTCCGATTGAAGATGATGGACAAACAATCACTATTCAAGGAGTTGGATTTGAAGGATTAAAACCAGCATTGGGTCCAATCGATTTAGGGAATTCTGGTACAAGTATCCGTTTGATGATGGGGATATTAGCGGGAACAAGTTTTCAAACAACTCTTTTTGGCGATGAATATTTAAATCGTCGTCCCATGCAACGTGTGATGGCACCGCTCAATCAAATGGGTGCTCATCTAGTTGGTTTTGAAAATACGCAATATCCGCCAATTAATATTCAAGGCGCAAAATTATCACCCATCACGTATGAAATGCCCGTCGCAAGTGCTCAAGTAAAATCCGCCATTATTTTTGCAGCCTTGCAATCTCAAGGAACTTCCACCATTATTGAAAAAGAACCTTCTAGAAATCATACAGAACAAATGATTAAACAGTTTGGCGGCGAGATTGAAGTATCAGGAAAAACGATTCGTGTTACAGGTCCACAACAACTTACCGGTCAAGAAGTGATTGTGCCAGGTGATATTTCATCAGCAGCATTCTTTATCGTGGCAGCCGCAATTTTGAAAAACAGTCAAGTAGTCTTAAAAAATGTAGGGATTAATCCAACGCGTACTGGTATTTTAGATGTGTTAGAAGCAATGGGCGGTACATTTGAACTCAGTGAAATCGATGAAGCTAATGAATCTGCGACGATTACTGTTACTTCGTCTACGCTTAAGGCGACCACTATTCAAGGTGCGGATATCCCACGTTTAATTGACGAATTACCAATCATTGCTTTATTATCCACGCAAGCAGAAGGTACAACTATTATTAAAGATGCCCAAGAATTAAAAGTAAAAGAAACCAATCGTATTGATGCAACTTGTGAAGAGCTACAAAAACTAGGTGCGAATATTGAACCAACTGATGATGGCATGATTATTCATGGTCCAGTTCAACTACATGGTGGAAAAGTAAGTTCGCGAGGAGATCATCGCATTGGTATGATGTTACAGATTGCTGCACTTTTAACAGAGAAGATAGTCGAATTAGACAAGGCTGAAGCTGTAGCCGTTTCATATCCACATTTCTTTGAAGATTTAGCTAGTTTAATAAATTAAAAGAGGGTTAAATGTGAAAACAACAATAGTATTAGTAGGATATATGGGTGCTGGTAAGAGTACTGTTGCAAAATTATTAGCTGAAAAATTAGCTATGCCGATTGTAGATTTGGACAAAAAAATTGAAGAAAGTGCACAGTTGTCTATTCCTACTATTTTTGCCAAACAAGGAGAAGCTGCCTTTCGAAAATTAGAATCACAAGTTTTACAAGAGTCTTTACAACAAACAGGAATTATTGCGACAGGTGGGGGTATTGTACTCTCTAAAACCAATCGTGATCTTTTAAAAGATGCATGGGTGGTGTTTTTAGATTGCCATGGAGAGGTTCTCGTTAAGCGGATTTTTGGAGATAAGCAAAACATTCGCCCCGTTGTCCAAAATAAAACAGCTGAACAAATCAAAGAAATTTATCAAGAGCGTAAACCTTTTTACGATGAGGTCGCCTCACTAACTATTGATACTTCATGCTTAACTGTGGATGAAGTTGTGCAACAGATTATTCAAGCGCAGCAAACGATTGGCTATTTAGGTCCGGTTAATTCTTTTTCTTTTCAAGCGTTGAAACAAGTCGTTGATCATCAAAAAGTGGTAGAATTTGCTTCTATTCCACTATGTATAGATGCTTTATTAAAGGAAAAACTTGATTTTGCTTTGGTTCCAATTGAAAATTCGCTTGAAGGTTCTGTCCATGCTAGTGTGGATCGTTTGTACGAGCAAAAAGAGTGTTACGTGCAAGCTGAAATTGTCTTACCCATCCACCAACAACTGATTGGTTATGATGCAAAACAAATCAAGAAAATCTTATCGCATCCACAAGCTTTAGCCCAATGTCAAAAGTATATTGAAGAGCATTTTCCTTGCGCTTTCTTAGAACCCGTTCAGTCAACTACAGCTGCGGTGCTTGAAATTGCGCAAAGAAAAGATAAAAGTTTAGCTGCAATTGCCGGTAAACAAGCAGCCAAATTTTATCAAGTGCCAATTTTAGCTTCAAATATACAAGATAATGACTTTAATCAGACGCGATTTTGGATTTTAGGAAAGAAGCATTTCGATACTTCACGGTTAACAACCAGTGAGCAAAAATTAACATTGTATATCACCTTACCTAAAGACAGTCCGGGGGCTTTACATAAAGTATTAGCTGCATTTGCTTGGCGTGATTTAAACTTAGTAAAGATTGAGTCCCGACCACAAAAAACCAAATTAGGAGAGTACTTCTTTATTGTTGATTTACAAGTTAATCGTCCACATATCTTGTATCAAAATGCGATAGAAGAGTTAGAAGCATTAGGCTGTGTGGTACAGAATTTAGGAATGTATCCAGTTTTACATCACAGCTAATTTGGATGTGAAAATTTTAAAAAATATTAAATCCTCCCCATTTCAGATTCGTTTATAGGTAAACTATGCTACAATGGATTTGACTTAGGTGGAGGTTATTTTTTATGAATCGAATGGAAAAAAATAAAAAATTGCGCGATGAATTACGTCAATCTGAACAGCATGCGAATCGCTTTGCTCGTAAAACAAGAAATCGGCACGAAGAACAAGCGCATCATTTTGAAGAAGATACTCATCGAAATGTTGAAAATAGCTATGAAAATCAACAACAAATATATCAAAAACAGCCCCAACATCATCATGAACATCACCAAAATGTGCATTCTACTAAGAAGTTACCAAAAAAACATCATCCATTCAGAAAGTTATTTGTTCTCTTACTTTTGGTAGTTTTGGGCGCAGGGGCTTATAGTGTATATGGTTATCAAAAAGGGTATAATGAAGCCAAAAAAGAAGATCATACCCAATCAGCTCAAACGTTTCATGGCGTTACTTCTAGTGATGGTTCCGAGAATATTTTATTGATTGGCAATGATAGCCGTGATGGTGAGAATTCACGTTCAGATAGCATCATGGTCTTGCACATGGGAAATTCACTTAATAGTAAACCTAAAATTATTTCTTTTATGCGTGATACTTATGTGACAATTCCTGGCGTAGGGGATAATAAGATTAATGCTTCTTATGCCTATGGTGGGGCAGAATTATTACGTGAAACTTTAAAACAAAACTTTAATATTGACTGTAAGTATTATTTTTTAGTTGATTTTAAAACGTTTGAGAAGGTCATTGATGCACTATTCCCAGATGGCGTACAAATTGATGCTGAAAAAGATATGAGTGCCTATATTGATGTGCCAATTAAAAAAGGACAACAAAAAATGAATGGCTTTACGCTATTACAATATGCGCGGTTTAGAATGGATGAAGAAGGCGATTTTGGCCGAGTACGACGTCAACAACAAGTGATGAATGAGGTTTTCAAACAAGTTAAAAGTTTTTCAGCAATTTCTAAAATACCTTATGCAGCAGGAAAAGTGATGGGTTATTCACCCAATGATATTCCAATGAGCTTTATTTTAAAACATGGTTTGATTGCGGCTAAAAATGCAAATGGGATTCAACGTTTGAGTATTCCTGTAGATAATTCATGGCAATATGGTGAAAGCTATGAAGCTGGCAGTTATTTAGAAGTGGATAAAAAAATGAATCAAGATGCCATTGAAAACTTTTTGAAAAATTAACTGAATTTCATTTTATTTACAACTTATTTATGCTATAGTTAATGTAATATGACTAATATATTGAAATGAGGATTTATAATTCTATGAAATTAGCAATTGTTACGGATAGTACGGCTTTTATACCAACAGCTATTAGTAATCATCCGGATCTATATATATTACCAATCCCTGTTATTTTAGATGGCAAGATATATAATGAAGGCATTGATATCCATGCAGATGAATATTATGATTTGCTTAAAGCCTCTAAAGAATTCCCAACTACTTCTCAACCAGCTTTAGGTGAAGTGGTTAGTTTATATGAGAAATTAGCAAAAGAAGGTTACACTGATATTATTAGTATCCATTTATCAGGCGGGATTTCTGGTTTTGTCAATACCTTATTCGCTTTACAAGGAACGATTGAGGGAATCAATATCCATCCATTTGATTCAAAAATTACTAGCATGCCAATGGGTAATATGGTTCAAAAAGCGCTTGAAATGAAAGATGCGGGCAAATCTATTGAAGAAATTTTGGATTATTTAGATTATATTCGCTCAAATACCCGCGCCTTTTTAATTGTCGATGATTTGAACAATTTAGTACGTGGTGGCCGTTTAACAAATGGGGCTGCGATTATTGGCGGTTTATTGAAGATTAAGCCGATTTTAACTTTTGAAGATGGTAAAATTGTCTTGCATGAAAAGATTCGTTCAAGTAAGAAAGCATTTGCTAAGGCAGAGGAACTTGTATTTGAAAGTGCGCAACAATGTCCGGGCAAGGTAAAATATTATGTGATTCATGCCAATAATTTGGAAGTTGCGAAAGAGGAAAAGGCGAAGTTAGAAGCACAATTTCCTGATATTCAAGTAGAAATTGGTTACTTCGGTCCTGTAATTGGTACCCATTTAGGCGAAAAAGCAATCGGGTTAGCTTTTAGTGCAGAATAACATTTTAGGATATATTTGTTGAAAAGAGAGAGGGTCTACTCGGGCTTTCTCTTTTTTAATACAATGATTTTATAAATTTTCTTTGAACTTAGAATCTATAAAGTAAATTGAATTGATGATTTTGAACAAATAAGGGGGTTTTTACGATACATATCGGAATAGTAAGTTTATCTAGTGGCTTAGTTGGGGAAAGCTTTGTAAAACATCAAGTAGAAATTGGTAAAAAAAGATTAAATTCGTTAGGCGTTACTTTTGAATTTTTACCTAATGCACAAAAAGGTATTTCATTTATCAAGGAACATCCCGAATGTAGAGCGGCCGATTTGATGACGGCGTTTAGTGACGAATCAATAGATATCATCTTATGCGCAATTGGCGGTGAAGATACATACAGGTTGCTACCCTATTTGTTTGATAATAATAAGTTAGAAAATGTTGTAAAACAAAAAATATTTTTAGGTTTCTCAGATACAACAGTTAATCATTTTATGCTTAACAAAATCGGTATCAACACATTTTATGGACAAGCATTTTTGCCTGATATTTGTGAGCTGTCAGATGAAATGTTACCTTATACTAAAAAATACCTTGAAGAATTACTCTCAACAGGAAAAATTGCACAAATACGATCTAGTGACGTATGGTATGAAGAAAGAATCGATTTTAGCGAAAAGGCTATCGGAACAAAATTAAAAGAGCATCATAATATCGGATTTGAACGATTGCGTGGTAAATCGGTATTTAAAGGTAAAATCTTAGGTGGGTGTTTAGAATCAATTTATGAAATGATTGATACTTCAAGTGATTCTGAGATAGTAAAACTTTGTAATAAGTACCATATATTTCCAAAACTAGCAGACTGGCATAATAAAATTTTATTGCTAGAAACAAGCGAAGAAAAGCCGAAACCGGAATTTTTCAAAAAAATGATTTGCACTTTAAAAGAATTTGGAATATTTGATGTCGTTTCAGGTGTTCTCGTTGGAAAACCGCAAAATGAAACCTATTATGAGGAATATAAAACAATATTGTTAGAAGAAATTACCACGCCAAATTTACCTATTGTATATAACTTAAATATTGGTCATGCAATGCCAAGGTGTATTATCCCATTTGGAGTGAATGCGGTCGTGAATACAGATGAACAACTAATCCGATTTGATTATTCAAGCATATAATATGATTGCAATGTGGGTTGTATTTACAAAAAGTAGAAAAGATGGGCTGATAGATAAATCTTGAAAATAAATACAAGTAAAACAGCTATCTAATTCCTTATACTTGGTGTAGATAGCTGTTTTTATTATCTTTTTACTTTTATTGTCCATTGTCGATAGTAATGTTTGATAGAAAAAATTGGGTGACGGTATAACATTCGTGGTCCAGCATAGCGCATAATGACTTTCATTTGTTGACGGTATTTTTTCTGATAACAATGAACCGGGCATTTTTTACACGTTGTTTTCTTTTCTCCAAAGCGACAAAAGGCAAGTCGGTCTAGCGCATAATTTAGCATTTCGTCTTTACTAATTTCATCGTGTGGATGTTTTTGATAGTAAAGTTGAATCATAATTGAAATTAATTCACTCTCTTCAGTAATTACAGGTCCGGTATTTCTTTGTTTCATGATTCTCTCCTCTCTAATAAAGTTCAATTTCCAATACACCAACAAACAGGAAGATAACGCCAATCACTTGGGTAAATTTGATTGGTTTTTTAATAGCACCTAGTAATCCAAATTGATCGTTGACAAAGCTAGAAATAATTTGGTCCACTAATGAAAGAGTGACCACCGCTCCAGTGCCAATTAATGGTGCTAAATACGCATTACAAAAGACATAGCTTGCTCCGAAAAAGCCGGCAAGATAAACATATTTTGGTGCCTGTTTAAGGATGCTTAATTGTAATTTTCGATAAGATTTTTCAGATAATACAACAACTAAAACTAAAAATGTACCAATCGAAAATGAAATAAAAGCTGCCTGGATAGATGAGTGCAGTTGTTTACCTAAAAAGCCATTAATAGCAACTTGTGTGGACATTAACATACCAGCTATAATACCTGTTAGTTGCCAGAGAAATTTGGAAGGCGCATGTTCTTTCATCTCTTTCATCAATTGACGTTTTTGTTGCAGGTAACTTGGTAAAAATACAATTAAAAGTACGCCCACAATAAGTGAAATAAGTCCTAAAAAGCGAATGAATGATAATAGACGTAGTAAGGTATGAAATAAGCCAAAATGATCAATAAGAATTGACATCAATAATTGGCCTAAAATAGGTAATATGACTGTCTGAACACTACCTAAAATCGGGAAAAGTAGAATATTCGCTGTTAGTCCAAGCATTCCGAGTAAACCACCAAGATAGGCCCACCAAGGAGTTCTGGCAAAAACATCTGAGGTAATCAATAAGGGCACCCCTTGAAAAATCGCAATCAAAGCTAAAAAAAGCGTACCAATAGCAAATGAAAATAATGAAGCTAAAAAAGGGGATTGCACGATACATCTCATTTTTGAATTAAATGCTGTTTGTATTGGTAAAAGACTTCCAACCAATAGTCCGAGTAATAGATACATGTACCTACCTGCAAAAAATCTATGTTTATTTTACCACATTCGTATTTTTATTCACAAGACCAGGATATAGTTTACATAATACAGATATAAATCGTAATTGTATTTAGGAAACAGATTTGATACAATATCTAAAAAAAGGAGGAATGTTTGAATGCTTTCGTTTGAATCAGATTATACTGAAGGCGCGCACCCTAAAATATTAGAAAAGTTTATCCAAACTAATTTCGAACAATTACCAGGTTATGGCTCTGATGATTATACAAAACAAGCAAAGAAAAAAATTAAAGCGGCTTGTCAATTACCAGATGCAGATGTTCATTTTTTAGTTGGAGGCACCCAAACCAATCAAATTATTATTGATACGATGTTAGCTCCGTATGAAGGTGTCATTGCTTGCCAAACAGGTCATGTGGCCTCACATGAAGCTGGAGCCATTGAATTTACTGGTCATAAAGTTTTAACACTACCTGAAAATTTAGGAAAAATGTCCGCACAAGATCTTAGTCAATTGTTGCAAGTCTTTTACTCAGATGAAAATCATGAACATATGGTATTTCCAGGAATGGTCTATCTTTCTTTCCCAACTGAATATGGCACGCTATATACTAAAGATGAATTACTTGCAATCAAAGCTATCTGTCAAACCTATCAAATTCCACTATATATTGATGGCGCAAGATTAGGTTATGGACTTAAAGCTGCTGATTGTGATTTGACACTCCCTGAATTAGCACAACTTGCGGATGTATTTTATATTGGTGGGACAAAAGTAGGTGCTTTATGTGGTGAAGCGGTGGTATTCACTAAAGGTAATACGCCTAAACATTTTATTACGCAAATCAAGCAACATGGTGCTCTTTTAGCCAAAGGAAGGGTGTTAGGGATTCAATTCGATACTTTATTTACTGATAATCTTTATTTTAAAATGAGTCAAAATGCGATTGAGCGTGCGGATGAAATTAGAAAATTACTTAAGGAAAGAAAATACCCATTCTTCATTGAAACAACGACTAATCAAATTTTTGTCATCGTTGAAAATCAAAAATTAAGTCAACTTCAAGAACAGGTAAGAGTCGGTTTTTGGGAAAATTATGATGAAAGTCATACGGTGATTCGTTTTGCAACAAGTTGGGCTACTACTAAAGAGCAAGTACAACAATTAGCTGAAATCTTATAGTTTTGGACAACCGATATACTTTGATGGTATATCGGTTGTTTTTATCTAGGTTATGAGAAGGGTCGAACAGCTACAAGTAAAAGGATATCAATCGACTTGGGCAAATACGATAAAATTCATGTGTTACCTACTGCTTAGAAAATTGGATGAAAGGAGATGTTCTAAGCAGTAGGGTGAATTTTCCGAGTATTTAGTTTGAAAGCTAAGATTGTCCGGAATGACAGGCAAATCCATCGTATTTTAAGATTTTCCTAGGCAGGCCGGCTTAGATGCGATGTAGCTACCCTTCGAATACCGTTTTAAGTTACGCTTAAGTTTAAAATGATTCAATAGAGTTATCAAAAGAAGAACTTTTACCTGATTTATATCAAAAAGCAACAGGAATTGAAGAACATAGCAACAATAAAGGGTATTTAGATCCTGTTCATATCAATAGTCTTCAATTAACAGATAATCAGCAACTCTTGGTCAGCTCTCGGGAAACTTCGACTATTCTTGCCTTGAAACCAGATGAGCAAGGCATCTATCAAGTAGAATATATGATGGGGGATGAAGCAATTTGGTAGGGAGTAGGAGAGTGCGGCCAATTATTGCTAGAAAAAGAAGGTAGTTTTACTTCTCAATATGGACAACATTCAATTACGTATGAGACAGCAGAAGATTTATCAGCTGGCCAATATTATTTGAGCTTATTTAATAATAATTCGATTATTATGGATTCGAGGATTGATATATCTTTAGCGGAAATTGCAGATAAGACAGCAGGGAAAACCTCTAAATATATGAAATATCTGGTAGATGAAAAGACAAATTCTTATAAACTGGTGGAGAGTTTTGATGTTCCTTATTCAGCTTATGTGTCAAGTGTCCAGAATTATCAAAATCATATTATTGTTGATTCCGGTCAACAAGCTACTTTTGCAGAATATACGAATTCAGGTAAATTGATTCAACGATTTACACAAAAAACGGATACAAAATATTTATATCGTGTCTATAAGTCTGATTTTAAAAACTATTATTTTGAATAAAATCAACCAGCCATCAATGCTAATCAATGATGGCTGGTTTTGTGTTAATCGTATAAATGATTCATGATATTGACTTGTTCTTTGGCACCGATGTGGGTGTAGATACTAGTTGAGTTGGTATTATTTTGACCAAGTAATTGTGCAGTGGTAACAATTGAGCCGGTTTTTCGATAAATTTGAGTACCAACGGAGTGTCTAAGTTTATGTGGAGTGGTCCGCTTATTATAAGCTTTAGAATACTTATCAACCATTTTTTCAATTGCATTGGCTTTTAGACGTTTAGCTGCACCGCCATAAGTTGATAAGAAGAGGGGTTGGACATTTTCTGTAATTTGATAGGTAGTTTGGCGAGTATCTAGATAGTCAGTAATGTAAGAAATCATCGGAGAGGCTACAGTAACCCAGTCCATTTGTCCACCTTTTCTGATGACCCGAATATGCATAGATTCATTGGTTAATTCCATGTCGCGTAGATTAATATTGACCAATTCAGATAAACGGATACCAGTACCCAAAAATAAAGCTAAGATTGCCAAGTCACGAATTTTATTTTTTTCAAATGCTGCAATGGCTTGACGGGTGGTGAGCAGTTCTTGATATTGATGATCAATAAATTGTAGAAAAGCCAGACCTTCATTATCAAAGAAAATCATAGGCTCCATTTTTTTAGTACGGACACTCATTTTAACCGAATCATTCACATTTTTGACGCCTTGCATTTGATTAGAAGATAAATAAGGTTTGTTGGTTTCATCATTAATCGTAGTTGATAAAAAATTAAAGAGGGATCGTAAAGCTGTCAGACTGCGTTTTATGGTACTTTTTGATAAGCCAGGCAACTCATCTCCTGACTCTTCATATAACGATCGTTTTTCTTTTGAAACATTCTTTTTGCGATTTTGAAGTTCACGTTTGTAAAGACTCAAATCTTTTTCGGTCAACACATCTAATTCAGCAATTTGAATATTTTTCATTAATGTTGCTTTTGAATAGCCTTCACGAATAAGCCATTCTAAAAAACGTTTCATTTCCTTTTGATATTCGAACAATGTGACTGAAGAATATTCTTCTTCAATCTTCTTTTGAAAATACTCTTGAGCAAAATCTGGATACTCTGGTAAGTTTTCTAATACTTTGGCTTTGGCTGTTGCTTGTGTGGCTTGCATGCTATTTAAATCCTTTCTAAAACTTTATAAAAACCTTTAATATATCGCCGTTATCGAAGTGACGATTAAAAGATTAAAGTCCGATAGAAGATGTCTGTTGGTATATAGTTGCAAATTAACTCTTTTATGGTTTACAGAAAACAGTGATTTTCTATAAAACTATATTAGCATATCTTTTGAAAGAAAGCAAATCCCCCTATATCAATATTTTACTTTAAGTGACTCATGTGTGAGTCGTTCATAATTAAGCATTAATGCAAAAAAAATCAGCAGCTCAACGAATGAACTGCTGATGACTTTTAAAAGATTTTAGTAATCCATTAAAGTGATGATATCATAATCTTTAATTTTATCACGCCCATGTAAGTCGTTTAATTCGATTAAGAAGGCACAACCAGCAACAACACCACCAAGTTGTTCTACAAGATCAATAGTAGCTTTAATAGTACCACCAGTTGCTAATAAGTCATCACAGATAAGTACGCGTTGACCAGGTTTAATTGCATCTTCATGAATAGTTAAAGTATCTGTACCGTATTCTAAATCATAAGTGACTTCGATGGTCTTACGAGGTAATTTTCCTTTTTTACGTACAGGGGCAAAACCAACACCTAATTCATAAGCAACTGGACAACCAACGATGAATCCCCGTGCTTCTGGTCCAACCACCATATCGATTTGTTTTTCTTTTGCGTATTCAACGATTTCGTGAGTTGCTACACGGTAAGCTTCACCATCAGCCATTAAAGGTGAAATATCACGAAAAATAATACCTTCAGATGGATAGTTTGGAATACTAGCAATATAATCTTTCAAATTCATATTAATGTTCCTCCTGCGAATGGATTAACCAATTCTTTAATGTCTCCAGATTTGACAGCAAGAAAAATTCTTCTGTTTTAATCTTTTGTAATCTATTTTGATAAGTTTGACTCTCTGTTAAGCTATGTTTTGATGGATTTTCGATATAGCTTAACACGCCATCTTCTATTTTAACAAATTTTAAGTCAAAAAACACCTGAATCATGAAAATTAATAATTTTTTTGGGATTTTGAGATACTTTTCAACTAAATCAAGCTTATAGCGGACATCTATACGCTTTTGCTGTTGGATAAACGTGAATAATTTTGTAAATTGTTCTTTGCTTCCCACACCATCTACATAAGCATCTTCATGGGTATAACATACAAAATAGACGCGACTAACCGGAAATTGCTGATAAATTTTAAGGTAATCATCGACTTGTAATGGACAATCTAAAAAGACAATTTGTTGAAAATTTATAACATCAGTCATTTCATTGATTTCATCCACTAAATAAATCGGCTTGTCTAGAATTTTTTGGAAGTTTTTTCGATTTTTTTCGAAACTTGCGATATATAAAGTTGGTAAATCAAAGTTCAATTGACGATAGAATTTTTTGGAACGATAATCAAACACCTGTAAATCGTCAATCGAAAAATCACTGAGTATTAATTGACAAGAAGTATTGCCATTCCATTCATTGATACTTAGTTGCCCCACCAAATTAATATTTTCATTTCCTAATTCGTCAATGTACATGCCTTGATTGAAACCGACGACATCTAATTGATGATTGTTTTCATCATTAACAACTAGTTTTAAGTGATTTTGATTTGCGCCGATTGCCCTCTTTTGGGATACTTTGACATTTTTAAATAGGAAGTTTGGTCTAGGATTATCCATCCCAAATGGTGCCAAGACTTTAAACTGTTCAATTAAAGACACACTCACTTCACTAATCTCAATGATTTCGTCAATTTGAAGTGGTAAACCTTCATCAAAAGTTAAATGCTGACTCAATGCTGCCTGATTCAAATGGTTTTGTAATTTAGCAATATTTTCTAACTTAATAGTCAGTCCCACAGCAGAATGATGACCACCAAATTTTTCAAATATTTCTCTGACTTGTTCCATACTTTCAAAGAGGTTGAAGCTATCCACACTTCGGCCGGATCCTTTTGCCTGATTATTTTCGTTAATAGAAAGAACGATGGTTGGTTTCCCAGTTTCTTTTAAAATTCTACCAGCTACAATACCAAGTACACCTTCATGCCAATCCTCTCCAGCAATCACATGAACATAATTATCGGGATTTATTTTTTCTATAGCTTGACTGGTGATTTCATCGACTAAATCTTTTCTTTTTTGGTTCCATAAATCAATTTGTTTGGCTAATTGATAGGCTTCTTCCTCATCAAAAGTCAGCATTAATTGAACCGCTGGATTAGGGTCATCCAGTCTACCTAAGGCATTCAATCTTGGAGCAAGTGCAAAGCCAATTGTTTGCTCATCTACTTCTTTAGGTTTGACTTCACTGACTTCCATTAAGGTTTTAAGCCCGATTCTTTGCGTTTGCTTCATCATCTCTAGACCTAAGCGTACAAAAATACGATTTTCATCAGTTAGAGAAACCATATCAGCTACCGTACCAATTGCAACTAGCTCCAATAATTCATAAGGGACTTCTTCAATTAAGGCACAGGCTAATTTAAAGGCAACCCCTACTCCAGCCAATTCACCAAAAGGATAATTGCCTTCAGGGTGTCTAGGATGAACAATGGCAAATGCATCAGGAAGTTGTTCAGGTAATTCATGGTGATCAGTTACAATGACATCTATCCCTTGCTGATTGGCGTAATCAATGGCTTCATGACCAGCAACCCCATTATCAACTGTTAAAATTAATTCGATACCTTCTTCAATTTTTTGCCGATAAACATCTACATTTGGCCCATAACCGTCTTTAAAACGATTAGGTAAATAATAGCTGACATTTGCACCGAGCATTTCTAAAGTTTCGACAATGACAGAGGTACTTGTGATTCCGTCAGCATCATAATCACCATATACAAGAATAGACTCACCATTTTCAATTGCAATTTGTAAACGTTCAACTGCTTTTTGCATATCGTGCATTAAAAATGGATCATATAGATTTTCAATACTAGGATTTAAAAATTGATTTAGTTTTTCTGCTGTATCTATTTTTCTTTGAACGAGTAACTTTTGAACCACTGGATGTATATTTTGCTGCTTTAAAGTGTCGCCAAATGCTGTATGAATCGTTGCTTTTTCTGGATAAATCCAGTGATGAGTGGATTTTCTCAATATCAAACGTCCTTTCTATATTTTTCAATGAATAAGCTACTATCAAAAATCGCTGGATAGTAGCTTAAGAAAATTATTTTTTGTTAAAAATACCACCTGCTAGATAATCACCAATCGTTGGAAATACTTGATAGAAAAAGGCTGCTGTATTCATTAATCGTGGACGGTTAATTTCACGCTTGTTTTTACCAAAAGTATTGACAATTTCTTTCGCGAGGTCATCTGCTTGTAACACCATTGCCCCAATTTTATCTAAATAGCTACCATTTGGATCGGCAATATTAAAGAAGTTGGTTTCAATTGGTCCCGGATTGACTGTTGTAACATGGATGCCAAAAGGTTTTAACTCTAGACGTAATGCATTCGAAAAACCAATTACCGCAAATTTTGTAGCAGAATAAATTGTTGATTTAGGAGTGGCCATTTTACCTGCCATAGAAGCAATATTAATGATATGACCTGATTGACGCAAAACCATCTTTGCTGCAATTTTTTGTGTTAAAAGCATCATTCCTAAAATATTTACTTCAAACATTTGTCTCGCTTGATTCATATCAAAATTAATGAAATCTTCAAAATAACCAAAACCAGCACAGTTTACTAAGACATCAATATTTCTTTCATTGGCATAAATAGCCTGAACTAAATACTCAATACTTTGAGCATCAGACATATCTACTTTAAACGCATAGCAATTATTTTGACTTAGCTCCTCGCATCTTTCTTTGACTTGTTGTAATTTATCTACGCTACGAGCACAAGCGATAATGATTGCCCCTTGCTTTGCGGCTTGATAACAAATTTGCTCCCCTAAACCTGAAGAAGCACCAGTGACTAATACGACTTTATTTGTTAAATTCTGCATAAGAAAGACTCCTTATTTAAGATTTTTTGACTTTTTTCATTGGAATATTATAAACAGCTAAATCTTTTGCGACAGTAGTATTTTCAAAAATTTCTTGTGCTTCCTTTGCTAATGCAGCCAAATCGCTGTTTAAATATCTTGAACTAATATGTGTTAGAATCAATTGTTTAGCGTTGGCTTTTTTTGCTACCGTGGCTGCTTGGTGAGTAGTAGAGTGGAAATAAGCTTTAGCAAGTTTGGCCTCAGATTTATTAAATGTACTTTCGTGAACTAAAACGTCGGCCTCTTTTGCCAACTCAATAGAGGACTGTGTATATCGTGTATCACCTAAAATTGTGATGATTCTTCCCTTGATAGACTCACCAATAAAATCATGTCCATCAATAATTCGCCCATCTGGCAAAGTAACTGTTTCGCCATTTTTAATTTTACCATAAATTGGACCAGGTTGAATGCCTAATTCTTTTAAGCGTTCAACTTGTAATTCTCCTTTAAAATCTGCCTCTTCAATGCGATAACCGTATGATAAAATGCCATGATCTAGTTTTTCGGCATAGACTTTGAATTGACTATCTTTAAAAACAACTTCTTTATCCTGTACCTCAATAAATTTTAATGGATAACCTAGACGTGATTTTGAAAGATTTAAGCTTGTTCGAACATATTCTTCAATGCCTTTTGGTCCATAAATTTCAAGGGTTTCTTCACCGCCTTGAAAAGAACGACTACTCAATAAGCCTGGTAACCCAAAAATATGATCCCCATGAAGATGCGTGATAAAGATTTTTTCAATTTTTCGTGGGCGAATAGCTGTTTTGAGAATTTGCATTTGTGTCCCTTCCCCACAGTCAAAGAGCCAAACAGCATTTCGCTCATCTAGTAGTTTTAAAGCTATACTTGTTACTGTACGATGTTTAGCAGGAACCCCCGCACCCGTACCTAAAAATTCTAATTCCATAATATCCATACTTTCATCAATTAAATTACTCACTAATTTTAACAGTTTTAAACTTAATTTAAAATAAAAATACTGAAAAAATCTTAATTTCTATAAAAAAACTGATAGTACTCATTTAAGAAGTACTATCAGTCAATGCTTATTCTACAAATTCAAATTCAAAGTTACCAATACGTACAATATCGCCATCTTTTGCACCGCGCGTACGTAAAGCTTCATCAACACCCATCGCTCTTAATTGACGGGCAAAACGCATAATAGTTTCATCATGTTCAAAGTTTGTCATCTTGAATAATTTTTCAAGTTTTTCACCAGACAAAATCCATGAAGCATCATCATCTCGATCAATTTGGAATTCTTGTTCGTCTTTTGTAAATCCATAATAAACCACATCTTCTTCAATTTCTTCGTCATATAAAAGAAATTCTGGTGTAACTTCTAATAAATCAGCAGTGGCACTTAGTAAAGCCTCAATTCCCTTTCTAGTCACCCCTGAAATTGGAAAAACTGGAATTGGTTCATCTAATTCATCCTTTTGTTCTTTGGCTAATTTTTCTTTAAAAACTTTTAGATTTTCTTCAGCATCTGGCATATCCATTTTATTTGCAACAATAATTTGTGGACGCTCCATCAGACGTAGATTATAGCTAGCTAATTCATGATTAATCGCTAAATAATCTTCATAAGGGTCTCGACCTTCCATTCCAGACATATCAATCACATGTAAAATGACACGTGTACGTTCGATGTGTCTTAAAAATTGCGTACCCAAACCTACACCTTGGCTTGCCCCTTCAATTAAACCAGGTAAGTCTGCTGCAACAAAACTACGACCATCTTTTGTGTTGACCATACCTAAATTAGGAACAAGTGTGGTGAAGTGATAAGCCCCAATTTTAGGTCGAGCAGCTGAGATAATCGATAGTAAGGTAGATTTACCAACAGATGGAAAACCGACTAATCCGACATCAGCGAGCACTTTTAGTTCTAATTCGATTTTACGCTCTTGTCCTGGTTCGCCATTTTCGGCAATTTCAGGAGCAGGATTTCGAGGTGAAGCAAACCGAATATTTCCACGTCCACCACGGCCCCCTTTTGCTACAACAAGCGTTTGACCATTTTCGATTAAATCTCCTAATAGACGGCCAGTTTCAGCATCACGAACCGTTGTACCTTGAGGAACTTTCACATATAAATCCTCAGAACCACGACCATGCATGCCTTTGCTCATACCATTTTCACCAGGTTGAGCTTTAAAATGACGATTAAAGCGAAAGTCCATTAATGTTCTAAGGCCTTCATCCACGATTAAAACCACATTTCCGCCTCGTCCACCATCGCCACCAGCGGGTCCACCATCAGGTACGTATTTTTCACGACGAAAGGCAACCATCCCATCGCCACCTTTACCTGCTTTAACATCAATTGTTACTTGATCCAAAAACATGGACATTTTATCTATCACTCCAATTCTATTACAGTTTGCAACTCTTCTTTATTGTACCTAGCAAAAAAATCTTTGTCTATTCTTTTTATTCCAAAAGACGAAAATATTAACGAATTCACAGAAAGTTCATTGGAATCTTGACCATTATTTAGTATAATTTATCACGTTAAGTTAAAATTTAAAGGAGCAACAACAATCATGAAAAAATTAACGCTACTAACCTTATTAACTTGTACCTTTTTATTAGGTGCTTGTAGTTCAGGTAAGCAAACGACCACAACTACCTCTACAAAAGCAGAAACGACAACTTCATCAAAAAAAGTTGACTTAAATGCTTTGGACTTACCTCAATTAGAGACAAACGTAAAAGAAAATGAAGATGTAGTTGAAATCGTAACGACTCAAGGAAATATTAAAGCAAAGTTATTCCCTGAGATTGCCCCAAAAGCTGTTGAAAACTTTATGACACACGCCAAAGAAGGCTATTATAACGGCACCCCTTTCCATCGCGTCATAGATGAATTTATGATTCAAGGTGGCGATCCTAAAGGCGATGGTACAGGTGGAGAAAGTATTTGGAAAAAAGGCTTTAAGGTAGAAATCTCTAATCGCCTTTACCATATTCGAGGTGCTTTAGCGATGGCGAGAAGTCAATCTTTAGACAGTCAAGGTAGTCAATTTTATATCGTCCAAAATGATCAAGATGTTTCAGATGGTTTAGCGATTCAATATTATCCAGAAAAAATTATCGAAGCCTATAAAAAAGGTGGCACACCACAATTAGATGGCAATTATACAGTGTTTGGTCAAGTAATTGAAGGTATGGATGTTGTTGACAAAATTGCAAAAGCGGAAGTTAAATCTAGTGAAACAGGCGAAAAATCAACACCTGTTAATCCTGTAAAAGTAGAAAAAATCAATATTATCCAAGAATCAAAATAAGAGTGGGACTCCCCCGCTCTTATTTTTTTATCTTTGCTCCCCCACGATAAAAGTAAACTCACATTCAGCAACTTTTTTACCTTCTACGGTTGCGATGGCCTCGGCTGTACCAACAGAGCCCTTTAATTTCGTAATTTCAAAACTTAATTTCAAGACATCGCCTGGAGTTACCTTTTGTCGGAATTTCGCTTTATTGATACCACCAATATAGGCAGTTCTTCCTTTAAATTGACTTGATTTTAAAATAAGAATTGATCCAGCCTGAGCTAATGTTTCGATAATAAGTGCACCGGGCATTACCGGATTTCCAGGAAAATGTCCTTGGAAGAAATCTTCATTTATCGTGACATTTTTGGTTGCCATGATTTTTTTACCATCAATCATTTCATCCACATAATCAATATAAATAATAGGAAAACGATTAGGAATTAAATCCATTACTTCTGTTTCAGTCATAAATTTTGCCATATAACTAACCTCATTTTTGTATAATTTACTTTGATTATCAAACTATCATACTTTTGAATATATTGCAACTTAAATTTATAATATACCCGTGGTGCTAGTTTATTTCAAAATACAATAAAAAGCCCAAATGGACTATACTGTAAGGGATGAAACATACAGGAGGTTAGTCCAAATGAGCCACTTACACTATACCGTTAAATCTTATCATTTACAATGGAATATACGCCAATTATGTCAAATTTGTCATCATTTCTACCAAAACTATTGCCCCGATTTCTTCAAACATCGGCGTAATGTTAGTTTAGCCAAAGTTTCAGATGAATCAATTCTTGTCTTCCTTTTGTTACAGGCT
>DWVH01000017.1 GCA_019120335.1 Candidatus Enterococcus stercoripullorum | reverse complement strand
TTACGCCGCTACCAATTCCATCAATATGAAGACACGATTCGGAATTTACGCTTAGATACGCATGCGCATGTGCTTTTTATCAATTCAAAGGGGACGGAAGGTGAAGTATCAAATGATTTGGCAGGGATTATCGATGTGATGAACCAAAAGCCAAATCAAACGAATCCCCTAGCAAGCAAATTAATGAAGGAAATTGATTATTATAACCAAGATTCAGAAAAGAGGCGAGAACTGATGGACTATGAAGCAAGACTGCTAGACGAACGCTCAATTGGTGAAAAAATTGGTGAGGAAAAAGGGATAAAAAATGGAGCTCGAAATGTAATTATTGAATTTAAAGCGAATCAAACTGCCCCTAGTTTTATTTTTCAATTTGTCAAAAATGCATATAAAGGCAAACTTACCGATGAAGAAATTCAACAAATGATAGACGAGGTGGAAGAAAGCGAATAAGTCGTAGGGCCTATATTTAATAACGGATGGTGAGAACCAAAATCCAGAAAAGAGGCGAGAACTGATGGACTATGCAACAAGGCTAAAAGATGAACGCTTAATCGGAGAGAAAATAGGAACGCTTAAAGAAAGAAAAGAAGGGGTACGAAATATCATTATTGAGTTTAAAGCAAATCAAACTGCCCCTAATATTATTTTTCGATTTATCAAAAATGCATATAGAGGCAAACTTACCGATGAAGAAATCCAACAAATGATAGACGAGGTTGAAGAAAACGAGTAAATATTATCGTCTGTATTCGGAAATTGATTATTATAACCAAAATCCAGAAAAGAGGCGAGAACTAATGGACTATGCAACAAAACTTAAAGATGAGCGCTTAATTGGAATTAAAGAAGGAAGACAAGAAGGAAGAATAGAAGAAAGAAATCGAAATGCGAGAAATATTATTATCGCATTTAAAGCGAATAATGCTGCTCCTAGTTTTATTTTTCAATTTGTTAAAAGTGCATTTAAAGACGATCTTACCGATGAAGAAATCCAACAAATGATAGATGAGGTTTACTTACAAAGAGATAGAAAAAGGTCAAGGTTGGTCTGCAGATAATTTTTTTTATAGAGAGAAAAGGAGAAATTGGATGAAGGAATTAGAAGTTAGGTTTTCACTTGCTGATAAAGAGGATTATCTTAAAGTAATTGAATTTTTAGAGCAAAATTATCAATTTGAATCAGAAAATAGACAAATAGATAAGTATTATAAAGAGCGAGGAAAAGAGGCCGAAGAAGATGTTCCAGGAAGTTATATTTATCGTTTTCGTCAAGTTAATGATTTAACATCAGGCATTTTTACAAGGAAAGATACCGTGAAACCAGGATTCTGGAAGGAAGACGAATTTGTATTAGAATCGCAGCATATGGATTTTGTAAAGAATATGTTAGAGGCGGGCTTCTCTAATATTATGACTATTGATAAATATAGAAAATCCTACACTAATCTTGAAAAAACTAGAACAATCAATGCCGACTTAGTGGAGGGACTTGGCTATTATATTGAAATTGAAATTTTAGGTGATTTTTCTGAAGAGGATTATGATTCCTTTGTCAAAGAAACTGAGGCGGAGTTTGCGTTTATTCGCTCAAAAATTGAAACAAATGGCTACGTACAATTGATGAGAGAAAAAATGAGTATTTAAATAATCCGAATGTTCATCATTGATTTTATTAGTAATCAAGTTGAACATTCGGATTTTATTTGTTTTTTATTAATTATTTATTTTATTATAAGGATTTCTTTTTTTTAGTTATCTTGTTAAAATATTTTTGGGTCAGCCTCGTTTTTTTTCATCAAAAAACGCAATGTTGCGCGAGTGGAGAATATCATTCCTTCGTCTAAAAGAGAGTCTGTCCTTTGCTTAGTGTATCGATTATTTCCTCTCGTGCATGTATTTTTAGCCGAATTTTTTCTTTAGCGCCTTTTCGGTAAGTACAATAATGACAACAAAACTCACTATCTGAATGAGGCTAATAACTAGGCCTGTCCATCCGATTATACTCACTGGCTAATCAATAGTTAAAGGCATGAGGATTATGGGTATGATTAATGTGGGAAAGAACATAAGTAGTGACATTTTTGCGCAATGTTTTTGAGCAAATTCCCAAGTATCTTGAGTTTGCATAGCTCGTAAAGTTCTATACCCTCTTGAGTTATTTATTGTTTTGCATTTTGGGCACAGATACCATGTTAATAGTAAAGAGGATGGTATCAATAACGTTCCAATAAGTATAAATAACCAGAATGCCATGTTTACACCTCCTAAAAAAAAACGGAAAATGACATTGAATCATTGTTTTATTTCGATTAAAGAACTATTTTGGAATGAAAGTTTTTGACTTCCTTAACTTCTATATGTATCACTCGCTTTGGATAATTAGGCTCATTAAGTGCCTAATCAAACTGTCGACTGAGTCTTTAGCATTTGAAAAATTTCTATTAACATATGGCATAACGACTGGAGATTTTCGCGAAATGAACTTGCAAGACAAAAGAAAGCATATCCAAAAAGTCGTTATGAGTATGTTAGGTTTGTTTGACACGATTCATATTTTAAATATTACTGACAAACAAGAGATAGCAAAAACGTGGACGAATCTCTTATCAAGGTTTTGATACAGTAAATAATGAAGACAAAGGCAAGTGACACCCAAATCACTTGCTTTTTTGCTGCTTTGTAAGGATTGAGTTTAGCAAATTTCGGTTAAATGAGTAATTTCAGAAAGAGAACAATCGTGACTTTTTGAAGTAATCGTTTACTTTGCGAACTTGTAGTAAAAAAGTGACTAAGTTTCGCAATAAAGGGATAATTTCGTAATCGTTGGCTTTAATTTTGTAAGTTATAAGCGCTTTACTTGTACTTTAGATTTTTTGTGTTATGATAGAGGTGTAACAGAAATTAAATAGAATCCACTCACAAAGGGGAGCCGATTTGGCTGAGATTGAGGAAACTCTAAACCCTTCGTACCTGTATCGATTATGCGAGCGTAGGAATTGTGAAGCATGAGAAGAGCGACAACTTCTCCTTTGTGAATTGTGATGATTCTAAAGGAGGAGTTTTTTTGTATGAATAAAAGGACAGAAATACTGTTAGAAGGTGTGATTATGGCAGCTTTGGCGATGGCGTTACACTTTGTACCATTGAACATTGGGCCAAGTTTCACCTTAAGTTTGGGCCAAATTCCGATGACCTTATTTGCGTTACGTCGAGGATTAAAGCCGGCTTTGTATGCTAGCTTTATCTGGGCGCTGCTTTACTTTGTTACAGGTGCAGCGGCCTCAGGTATTTTGACACCAATTCAAGGTTTTATTGAGTACCCTGTTGCCTTTACTTGTGTTGGTTTTGCAGGAATTTGCCATGATTCGATGATGGATGCTTTGGACAATCATAAGGACAATAAAGCACGCTTAGTTATCATCGAAGCCTCATTAGTTGGGGTATTTGCTCGTTTCTTCTGGCATTTTATTGCTGGTGGGATTTTCTGGGGAGCCTATGCACCAAAAGGAATGAACCCATGGATTTATTCTATTGTAATGAATGGTATTAGCGCCTTAGCTTCTGGTGCAGCGGCGATTGCTGTATTATTATTGCTTTATGCCGTAGCACCAAGTATTTACCGAATGTCTTTACACCGTACTTCTAAAGTTTAATGATAAGCGATTCTTCTAGTCAAAAAAAGCCGTTCATCCAATTGTTGGGTGAGCGGCTTTTTGGTAAGTTAATTTTCGATTTGGCTGAGGCTAATTTCCCCAGAGGATAGCACCCTTTCCTGTCCGTTGCAATTGACGACTAATTCGCCCTGGTCGGTAATGGCACAGGCTTTTCCACTATAATTTTGCCCATTTTGACTAAAGTGGACGATTTTACCTAGGACATAAGACTTCTCGCGATAGATTTTGAGATAATCTTGACTAGGTAGGGCAGCGATCAAATCAAAGAAGTTTTGCCAGATTAGCTGAATCAGTTCATTGCGTGTAATATCGGGATCTTTTTCATATAACGCACAAATCTTAGGCTGTAATTCTACTGGAATCTGACTCGGATCAATGCAAAAGTTTAGCCCGATACCGATAATCACATGGCTGATACGTTGGGTTTCAAAATCGCTCATCGCTTCAGTTAGGATGCCGCAGACTTTTTTGCCCTCAATATAGATATCATTGACCCACTTGATTTGCGTATTCAGACCAGTTAATTGCTCGATTGCCTGACTGACCGCCACTGCAGAGAGTACGGTATATTGTGGCAATTCTTGAAAGTGTTGATTAGGTGAAAGCAAGAGACTCATATAGATTTGGCCTTTAGGTGAGAAGAAAGCTCGTCCAAAGCGGCCATGTCCTTGTGTTTGCTCCTCAGCGACAAAAAGGGCGAAATCAGTTTGCTTACTTATCGCCGCTTGTTTGGCTTGATGCATGGTCGAATCCACACTTTCGCTATAGTAGATTGCGCTATTTGGTAGATTAGGATTACTTAGTGCGGCTGTTTCAATGACATCACTAGCTAATAACCGATAGCCTGTTTTTTGATGCTCGATATGATAGCCCTGCTTTTCCAACTCACGGATAGCCTTCCAAATCGCAGTTCTAGACACACCAATTTTTTGCGCCAAGTTTTCACCAGAGATAATTTCTTCATGTGCTTTTAAGTAAGATAAAACTTTTTCTTTTGTATTCATACATTTAACCTCGGATGTTAGATAAGTTCATTGTAACATAAAAGCAGCAAGTTGTGGGTGTGGTTGTTTTATCTAAGTAAAGGTTAAAATAATGTTATTTATCAATTGCATCATAAAAATCATTTATTTAATAATCTTGATGTCGGAAAATACAGCTTTAAATATTGCTGAGTTATTGTTGTTAATCAAGAAAATGAATATTTTGTATAAAAAATATGTATAAATTCTTTGGAAAATATAGTAATAATATTATAAACAAGAAACTACTATGATATATAGGCCGATAATAAAATTATTTTATATTTAAAAGGGGATATTTAAACATAAATGTAAAAAAAGATGACTTGATAATAGAAAATAAAGATTCATTTTGAATAAAAATGTCACAGTTATCAGGGATATCTTGATACATGTTATAAAAAATAATTCAATATTTCAGATTTATCAAATTTTTTAAATGTTAGTTTTATATAGATGGGGGAAACATATCTGAAAGGAAAGCTAGGGGCATCATCTAGCTATAAGGAAAATATGTTTCAAATTTTTTTGAATAAGCAAAGACTGAAATTATATGCAAGCTTGCAACACTTACCCCAAAAACAATATTTAAGTTATAAAGAAATCAGTAAGGAAACAGGAATAAGAAAAAAGGTCATTCAGCAATTCTTTTTATGCTGTGACGCCACACTTATTGCATACACTATTGATATAGATTATCAAGGAATTAGTTATAAGGGAAATGATGATTTATATCCTTGGTGTATTTTTCAGATCTTATTATCTGATAATTTGGCGTTTCAACTACTTTTTCAATTATTGAGCGGCGATTCTTTTAGCTATGATGAATTAATTCGCCGGTATTTTTACAGCAAATCTACATTAAAAAGAAAATTAAAGCAGGTTGAAACGTGGTTGCATCCATTTCATATTTCTTTAAAGCATCAAGGTTCTGTGAAAGTAGAAGGGGATAGGTACCAAATAGAATGGCTTAGGGCATGGATATCATTAATTTCTAAGCCTGAAAGCAATCATATTTTACTTGGTGGGACATGGATATATGAACAAAGTGAGGCTTATCATTTGAATTTTCAATTATCACCAAGAGGAAAAGTCTTTTTACTTAAACAAATCATTGGTTTAGAGCAGTTAGTTCTTGACTCCCGAAATAAAGAGCAATTGGAAAAGAGACTAAGCTATTTAGAAGATACCTATCCGCTGAGAATTATTCAAAAAGAGCGATGTTGTCAGTTATTATGGCGTATTTACTTATTTCAAAAATATGTATCAATGCAAGTTTTAGTACCATTTCAATTCAACTATGAAAATTTAAGCACGGCATGGAACTATTTCGCTGAAGAATTTACAGAATTACGCACCTTAGAAAAGGATAATAAAAGCTTGGCAAGGTATTTTCAATGTTTAATAATGGATTGTGTTGATGTGGATTGAAAAATGGTTGAATTTGCAAATATTGAATACTCCAGTTATAATGATTGGCAGTTTAGCAATTGGGTGAATATTAGAGGTAAAAATGAAAGATGAACGATTGAAAGTTGAAAAGCAGCTATCTTTAGTAAAAGTAATGGATAGGCTTGAAAGAAGTGTGTCCATTGAAAATATTGTAAACGGATTCTATGTTAATGGTTGTGCGTTTCCAGAGGATGATGGAGAAATATTGGCAGTAATTGGGTTATCTATTCAAGGCGTATCTCATACAGTGTTGCTATCTGAAAAGTATGTCAGTTATATTCGTATAGGTATAGATTTATTTTTTACACAATTGATTACGGCAGACTATTACTTAACTAGAAAAGAACAGCAAGAAATTTTTAGCCGGATGTTTAAAATGCGTCTTTGTTCCATACCAGTCATAACCAGAGATTTAGTGCTTATTCCGGTAGCGTCGCATAAAGATTACAGTATTTGGGTTAATCCCAAAGTCATTGATCATTTATCACAGAAGGGTATCCAGTTGTCAAATAGCAAATGTCAATTAGATACTCAATTTAATCGAAAAAACCTGATTAAATACGGCTATTTTGCGTATCTTGGGCAAGCAATCCTCAAGCGTGACTTGGATTCTGAGAGGGTGTATCAAAAATGCCATAGTTATGAGACCTTTTTAGAGATTCCTAAGACTTACTACAATCTAAAAGTAATCGAAAAGCTAAAGGAACAGACCTTTCATCTACAGCGGGGGAATTTCTTGCGTGAGTGGATGCAATATCTACCTTTTTAACCCAAGTTGCCAACAAGTGATTTTCTAAACCGCATTCATCATTTTCTTCATTAAATCTCTTTCATTTTCTAACATTCTTAGTTGAAATTTGATTTTGAACGTGGTAATATTGATTATTTTATCTATTTGTGTTACAATGAAGTTCGAGGTGAATGCGATGACAGCAACGGTAGCCAGCATTAAAAAAGATCTTCAAGCGCATATTGGTAGCCAGATACAAATAATCGTTCAGGTAGGTCGTAAACGTCAAAGTAAGCGTAAAGGGATTTTGACGCAGACTTATCCAGCAGTGTTTGTCGTGGATTTAGATCCTGAGGAAAATGCTTTTGAGCGTGTGTCTTATAGCTACTCTGATATTTTGACGAAGACGGTAGAAATCGAGTATCTACCAGCCATTTAGAAACAAAACACGAAAGACTGGTTCTACATAGGATCAGTCTTTTTTACTGCAATTTGTTTTAATAGACCGTATAATAGAGGCGAGGGGGAATCGCATGGATATTACAGCTAAGAAATTTAGTGATTTAACTACGATGGAATTATTCGAGCTGTATCGTTTACGCAATCTGGTCTTTATTGTCGAGCAAAACTGTCCGTACCAAGATATCGATGCATACGATTTATCAGCCTATCATATTTGTTTAAGAATAGATGACGAGATGGTGGGATATGCTAGGATTTATCATCAAGACGAGAAACTTAGAATCGGACGTGTCGTGGTGCATCCGAAAGTGCGTCATCAGCGTGTGGGGTGGCATTTGATGCGTGCGGCGATTGACTACAGTTCGTATCAGTATAAAGGCGAGGATGTCTATATCAGCTCCCAGACTTATGCGTGCAAATTTTATGAAAGTTTTGGTTTTGCGGCGATTTCAAAAGCTTATTTAGAAGATGGCATCGAACATATCGATATGCGCCTAGTGGTAGAAAAAGAGTAAGAGCCGCCTTGATTTTCGCCACCAATGGGTAAATGATGATAAAAATGCAAAAAAAATACCTAGCCGCAACGATTTTGGCTAGGTATTTTTGTCTGGATTATTTTGCTTGTTCTTTTAATAAATCGCGAATTTCAGCAAGGTAGTCTTCTGCAGTTGGGGCAGGAGTAGCTTCTTCTGCTTTTTCTTCTTCTACTTTGCGGATGTTTTTGGCTTTGTTAGCCGCTTTGACTATCATAAATAACACAAAACCAGTAATAATGAATGTAATAATTGCACTAATCACTAAACCAAATTGGAAAGTGACACCTTTCACAGGAGTCCAATCTAGCACGGATAAAGCACCTTCTAAATCTTTGGTACCAGTAATTAAAGATACCACAAAACCGATTAATGGTGTGATTAGACCATCAACCACGTTTTTCACGATAGCAGTGAAGGCACCCCCAATAACGATACCCACGGCCATGTCTAAAACGTCACCTTTCATCATGAACTCTTTAAATTCTTTAAACATTGCTTTCATTTTCAATTTCCTTTCAATAATTATTTACAAAAGTATTATATAAGAATGTTGGGGAATTTTACAATCAATTAGGCTTAAAGATACAAGATTTTTTTCATATCTAAGGCACAAAATGCGAGGTTTTATAAAAAATGTGTTATAATTAATCCAAATATCATTTTGCAATAGTTTTCGTTAAAAGAAACCAATTTAGGAGGGGTTCTATGCTTGAGTTGCAAGAGGGAGTTACTTTAAGTGTAATTCCGACACAAAAATTCAAGACTGTCCGTATTTTTATTCGTTTTACAACCAAACATGAAAGACGTCTAGCTAGTCAGCGTACCTTGCTTACTAGTGTGTTAGAAACGAGCAGTGCCAAATATCCACGCCAAACGGATTTAAGTGCCCAATTAGCGCAAATGTATGGGGCTAGTTTTGGAATGAATGTGACGAAAAAAGGCAATCTACATCAATTAAATGTATCGATGAGTCTAGTTAATGGGAAGTATCTTTCAGATGAGCGCTTACTATCTGATGGGGTGGATTTTTTAGAAGAGGTGCTTTTTTCTCCATTAACCAAAGATGAATTGTTTGATGAGGCGACCTTTGAGTTAGAAAAAGCGAATTTAATCGAATATATCGAAAGTGTACAAGAGGATAAACAGGCCTTAGCTGGGTTGAAATTACAAGAGTTGTATTTTGATACTTCCAGTGATCAAGGCGTGCCTAGCTTTGGTTTGGCCCAAGATTTGCGTGAAACAAGCAATGCCGATTTGATGAAAGCTTATCAAAAAATGATGACAGAAGATCAAGTGGATATCATTGTAGTCGGCGATGTCACCCAAGAAGAGATGGTGAAATTATTTAGCAAGTGGCACTTTAGTCAAACCAAACGTGTCCGACCAGACATTTTTTACCGCCAAGATTTCCGTCCAGTCGTTTCTGAACAAGTCTTGCGTGAAAATGTTACTCAGTCTAAATTGAATTTGGCGTATCACACCGATATTTACTACACAGATGAAGAGGTTTATGCCTTAACGGTATTTAATGGTTTGTTTGGCGGCTTCCCACATTCGAAATTATTTATGAATGTGCGTGAAAAAGAAAGTCTTGCTTACTATGCGTCAAGTAGTATCGATTCTTTCAGAGGGCTTGTGACTGTGCAGACCGGAATTGATGGTCAAAATCGGGAAAAAGTCATGCATTTAATTAGTGAGCAATTAACCGCTTTGGCACGAGGAGATATTTCAGAACAAGCTTTACTACAAACCAAGGCGATGATTCAAAACCATCTCTTGCTTTCGCTGGATAATGCTCAGGCGTTAAGCGAAATGGAGTATATGCATGCTTGGTTGCCAAATACACGTAAAACACCAGAAGAATATATCGAAAAAATCATGCAAGTCACCAAAGAAGATGTACAACAAATCGCGAAAAAACTGCGTCTCCAAGCGGTCTTTTTCTTAGAAGGAAGTGAAAAGCATGCATAAAAAACGTTACGAACAAATTAATGAAACTTTATACTATGAACGTTTAGACAACGGTTTGAAAGTTTATCTTTTGCCAAAAGAGGGATTTCATAAGACGTATGGATTATTTAGTACGAATTATGGTTCGATTGATAATCATTTTGGCTTTAAAGGTCAAGAATTGCATCAGGTACCAGATGGGATTGCTCACTTTTTAGAGCATAAGATGTTTGAAAAAGAAGCGGGTGATGTGTTCCAAAAATTCGGGCAACTAGGTGCTGCAGCCAACGCCTTTACGAGTTTTACGAAAACGAGTTATCTATTTGCGGCGACCAATCATATCAAGGAAAACTTAGACACTTTACTTGATTTTGTGCAAGAGCCTTATTTTACGCCTGAGACGGTTGAAAAGGAAAAAGGCATCATCGGTCAAGAAATCCAGATGTACGATGATGATGTCTATTGTCAACAGTTTTATGGTATGTTGCGCAACCTTTATGCCAATCATCCAATGGGAATTGATATTTTAGGTACAGAAGAAAGTATTGCCCAAATTACGGCGGATGATTTGTATTTGTGCTATCAAACCTTCTACCATCCGAGCAATATGACTTTGTTTGTGGTCGGCAATATTGATGTCGAGGAAACATTCGCTTGGATTAAGGCCAATCAAGCAGCGAAAACTTTTGCGCCTATTCAGGAAATCATCCGTGTTTTCCCAGAGCAAACGTATGATGATATCGTGCGTTATAGCAAACTGGTGATGCCGGTCAATCGCAGTAAGTCGGTTTTAGGAATCAAAGGCTTGCCAGCAAACTTACCACAAGCGCCAAAAGAAAAAATGATTTTCAGAAGTGCCTTACATCTATTATTCCAAATGCTTTTGGGCAATACTTCTGAGAATTTCTTGCGCTTGTATAATGAAGGGATTATTGATGATACGTTTGGTTTTGAGTTTAACTTAGATCGCGAGTTTCACTGTGCGCTCTTTTCTTCGGATACCGATAAGTTGGATGATTTTGAACAAGAAGTGAAGCAAATCATCTTAAATTATCGCAACGATCCGACTGTGAATGAGGAGAATTTAGCGTTATTGAAGAAGAAAACACTCGGCAAGTATTTCCAATCATTGAATTCTTTAGAGCATATTGCCAACCAATTTACTCAAGATTTATTTGGAGAGTTGACCTTGTTTGATATGCCAGACATCATTAAAGGCATTACCTTAGAGGATGTTTATCAAGCAGCGGATCAATTTATCTGTGAAGCTGGATTTAGTCGTTTTGATTTAATTCCGGAATAAGCTATATAAGTGGCGTCTTTCATTGCAAAGAGGTCGCTTTTTTGTATATCGATGGTACACAGTAAGCGAAATGTTTAATTTTTTGAAAATACTTTAAATTTTTGATGGAAAATTACAGGAAAATGCCGCGATTTGTGATATTCTAAGAGAGCTAAGAATTTTTAACAGACTGGGGTAGATAGTACGTGGGTAACGAAACAATCATTGGTGCAACATTGAGAGAAGCCCGTTTAAATAAAAAGATATCATTAGATGAATTGCAACAAATGACCAAGATTCAAAAGCGCTATTTGGAGGCTTTAGAGCAAGGTGCCTTTGACCGCTTGCCAGGGGATTATTATGTGCGGACCTTTATCCGTCAATATGCTCAAGCGGTAGGGATTAATGGCGAGAAATTAGTGGCAGCTTTTGATGGCGATGAGGATCAATTGTTGCCAGAATTGCCAAAGCGTGAACAAGTGGCAGAAGTTCAAAATACCCGAACACAGGTGCACACCCAAATGAGCCGTCGTGGCAAACAAAAAGATTATATTCCGATTATTATATTAGGTAGTATCGCTTTGGTTATCTTGATTATTGTAGGTTATACGACTTTACAAGATTATAAGAGTACGTCGATGATTGAAGCGCCAAGTAGTGTGGAAAAGCAAGCAAGCAGCAAATCTTCTACTAGTCATACTTCTTCAAGTAGTAGCACAAGTGAAAGTACTAAAGAAAGCAGCACGACTAGCACAACAAAAGAAGAGAAGAATAAGCTAGAAATGTCTGTGACCCAACTTTCGGCTGTCCAAGCGCAAGTGGCTATCAACCAAGCCAAGGCACCGATTACCTTCCAATTTAAAGGCGTCAATGGTCCTTGTTGGGTAGGGGTGATGGTCAATGGTAGCTATTTATATCAATACACTTTGCAAGCTGGTATCGAACAAACCTACACACTGCCTGATCAAGTGACACAAGGTACGATTGTGTTAGGGGCAAGTGACAATGTCGAGATTCAAGTCAACAGTCAAAAACTAGATTTCAAGAACCCTTCTTATAAGGCAACGAAAAAGAATCTAGACTTTATCATCAGCTATCAAAACCAAGGTACGCAAGCCAATCAAACAACGACACAAGCACAATAAACGTATTTTTGTAAATAAAATGGAAAAATTCAAGCATTTCATGTATAATTTGGAAATGTAATTATCTATTAAAGTGATGCCAATAAGGATTTAGAAAGACGGTGTAAGTGTTGAATTTACCTAATAAGTTAACGGTTTTACGTATTTTTATGATTCCGTTATTCATCATTATGTTAGCTGCGCCTATTCATTTAGGCAGTATCGAAGTCATGGGACAAACATTATTAATCACGCATTTATTAGCAGCCATTATTTTTGCGGTAGCGAGCTTTACAGACTGGTTGGACGGTCAGATTGCCAGAGCGCGTGGCTTAGTGACCAACTTCGGAAAATTTGCCGATCCACTAGCTGATAAGATGTTGGTGATGACAGCCTTCATTTTATTAGTCGAGTTAGGCAAGGCACCAGCTTGGGTCGTGGCGATTATCGTGTGCCGAGAATTAGCGGTGACTGGTTTACGTCTCTTGCTAGTAGAACACGGTGAGGTCATGGCAGCAGCGTGGCCAGGAAAGATTAAGACCGCAACGCAGATGTTTGCGATTATTTTCTTGTTATTGAATAATATTCCTTTTGCGGCTTTGAATATTCCGGTAGACTTAATCTTATTATATGCATGTCTAGTGTTTACCATTTATTCAGGGGCAGATTATTTTATTAAAAACAAGGATGTATTTAAAGGATCAATGTAATTTAAAAAAGGTTCAGAAGTTTTCTGGCCTTTTTTTCGTATTTAATAAGTAGAGGTGAAAATGCATGAATGCAGAAATCATTGCAGTCGGAACAGAGATTTTGATGGGGCAAATCGTTAATTCTAATGCGGCCTATCTTTCAGAGCAATTAGCCAATTTGGGTATTAATGTTTATTATCATGTCGCAGTCGGAGATAATGAAAAGCGATTGACGGCCTGTCTTGAACGTGCCAAAAGTCGGAGTGATTTAATCGTGCTTTGTGGTGGTTTGGGGCCAACGCAAGATGATTTAACCAAGCAAACTGTAGCCAAATTTGTCAATCAAGAATTAGTCTATGATCCAGCAGGGCATGCACGTTTGATGGATTATTTTGCTAAGACCAAGCGAGAAATGACCGAAAATAATTTATTACAAGCCCTCACTTTTAAGGATGGTCGTGGTATTGCCAATCCAAATGGTCTAGCGGTCGGTATTTATTATGAAGATAGTGATCATACCCACTATTTATTATTGCCTGGGCCACCGCGCGAGTTAAAGGCGATGTTTCGTCAAAATGTTGTGCCACTTTTGCGTGAAATCAATCCGCAAGATACGAAGCTCTATTCTCGGGTGCTGCGTTTTTATGGAATTGGCGAATCGCAGTTAGTCACGCTTTTAGCGGATTTCATTGACCATCAGACTAACCCAACGATCGCTCCTTATGCCAAAACCAATGAAGTAACGTTGCGCCTGACAGCCAATGCCCCTACCCAAGATGAAGCCGATGTGTTACTGGATGAATTAGAGGAGAAAATTCAAGCTTTGGCCGGTGCTTACTTTTATGGTTATGGCGATGATTTTTCGTTAGCGGAGGCGATGATTGCGCAATTAAAAGAGAAAAATCGGACTATTAGTGTAGCTGAGAGTTTGACAGCCGGACTTTTTGCTTCCACTTTAGGACAATACCCCGGTGTATCGCAAGTCTTTAAAGGTGGTGTAGTCACTTATTCCCTTGAGATGAAGGCGGCTTTATTAGATATTGATGCCGATTATTTACGAGAAGTCGGGACTGTGAGTGAAGCTTGTGTCACCTTGATGGCTAAAAATATGCAACAAAAAGCGCAGACAGATTATGCTATTGCTTTTAGTGGCGTAGCGGGACCGGATGAATTAGAAGGCCAAGCAGTCGGGACAGTCTGGATGGCTTTGGCGACTCCGACGGGTATACAGACGTATTGTAGACAGTTTCCACATGGTCGCAATGAAATCCGCCAAGCTGCCGTGATGTTTGGTCTAAACCTCGTTTACCGTGCGCTTTTAGCGGAATAACAGGCGAAAACCATAGTGAAAAACAAAATCGAATATCTGTTCGTTTTTGCTTGCATTTTTACCTAGAAACGTTTATGATAAAAATGAATTTGAATCGAGTAGAAGGATTCATGAAAGGGGAAAAATTATGGCCGATGATCGTAAAACAGCTTTAGATAATGCCTTGAAAAAAATAGAAAAAAACTTTGGTAAAGGTTCTGTGATGAAACTTGGCGAAAAAGCCGACCAACAAATTTCCACTGTGCCAAGTGGTTCACTCGCACTAGATGTTGCATTGGGTGTGGGTGGTTATCCAAGAGGACGGATTATTGAAGTTTATGGGCCAGAGAGTTCTGGTAAGACGACGGTTGCTTTACATGCGATTGCTGAAGTTCAAAAGCAAGGTGGGACAGCGGCCTTTATCGATGCTGAACACGCCTTAGATCCAGCCTATGCGAAAAAGCTAGGTGTGAATATTGACGAATTACTTTTATCGCAGCCAGATACCGGTGAACAAGGCCTAGAAATTGCCGATGCACTTGTATCTAGTGGGGCAATCGATATTATTGTTATCGACTCGGTGGCTGCTTTGGTTCCACGCGCGGAAATTGATGGTGAAATGGGAGACACACACGTCGGGTTACAAGCTCGTTTGATGTCTCAGGCCCTACGTAAATTATCTGGTACAATTAATAAGACCAAGACGATTGCGATTTTTATCAACCAAATCCGTGAAAAAGT
>DWVH01000016.1 GCA_019120335.1 Candidatus Enterococcus stercoripullorum | reverse complement strand
GCTTCATCACTCGCTTGGGCAATTCGCACAACTCCTCGTAAGGCCTCAATCGCAGCGGCATGACTTTCCGCACTAGCTCGACTAATCGACCGTCCGCGAGTCATATCCATCAATTCGCCATTAAGAATAATTGGAAAATACGCGCGATCAATCCATTCATACAAAATTGCGGTTTTTTCAGCGGGTAGAGCAAATGGAGTGTTCGCAATCATCGGTAAAATTTGTGAAAAACCATCCATCAACACATTCCCATAGGCTCCCGTATAAGCTACATCTGTGTGGTCAATAAATGAGCCATCCCGATAAAATCCTTGGCCTTCTCGCACAAATTCTAGCACCGTCAACAGCCCATCCGCCCCTTCTTGGATGCGCGCACTGTCTTGTTTTAATGCACCTGAAAGAATGGTTACTTTACTTAAGTCGGTTTGATTGCCTCCCACTGCCGGCACTGGAATCGTCGTAGTGGAACGAATCACCGTTGGATCAGCTACAAACTTATCAATCGGTTTAATATAACGATTAATTTCTTCTTGTGTGAAGTAGGCATTGGCATAGGCAAGGACATCGACCACTGCTCGCGGCGTGCCAATCTCGTAATCCCACCAGTTACCCACGATTTCTTTTTGCTCGTTGTAGACATGTTTATATAAGTATTCCATGCCTTGTTTTAGCTTCACTGCGAGATCATAATTTTGATAATACTTAGATGATTTGTTATCTAAAACTTGGGCGAATTGCTCTAATCGTCTATAAGTTTTTGTTATATTTGCAGATTTGGTAAAGTCAGTCACATCATCAAAAATGCTTTCACGATTAGCAACATCATTATCCCAATGCGCTAAACTTTCCTCGACTCCGCTTTCGATTTTGGCTAAAAATTCTTGCATATATGGATTATCGGATTGATAATTTTCATTTCCTAAAGACACGTTCTCCCAGCTATTCAAAATTTGATCATAAATGGTTGCATCATGGTTTTCAACATTTAAGGTGAAGCTGCCAAGTGTTTGCCCCTCTTTAGTAATCGTCACCTTGGTCGAACCGGTTTGCTTAGGAGTAATGATTTGATTACGCACTTCAGCGATTTCTGGATTTTCAACAGTATACGTTGCATCGCTTAGATTGGGTAGATAGTATTTATTTAACCCTAGCTGGATATCTTCCGTTTCGGCTTTAGGGGCATCTTTAGTTTCTTCTTGTGGTTTGATATATTCTTTAAACGTTATATTATCAAAATACGCAGTCCCTGTTCCCGTTTCGAAAAAGAGCTCAAGTTTTACCTTACTGACGATTGGATCAAAGGTAACTTGCTGGGTAATAGTCTTCGTGTTTGTTTTGTTCACATAACTTGTCGTAGGAGCATCCACGGTTTTGCCTTCTGGAGTTTTTAGTGTGGCGCCTTTTTCATCTACCGGCAAGAAACGGACACGCACGCCTGCTCCTTCTACATTTTGGGTTTCAACATCATAGCTCACTTCATATTTTTTGCTAGCATCAACCTCTAATACTTGCGCAATTGAAGTTCTAAAGGTCTCAGGTGCTGAAATCATCAAACGGCCATCGACCACTGCTAATTGAGCTTTAGACTTGGAAGATGCTGTGATGTTGCTTGGGATCCATGGATTATTCCAGGAAGTTGCTGCATCAGCTGTCCATGTGCCGGTCTTGGCTTTAGTTTGCGTGAAGTCGCCATTTTTCACCAGATTTTCTACCACTGGTGTATTCTGCTTTTCTGTTTCGCTCGTTGGTGCTTCCGTAGCTGATGTAGTGGCTGGCTCCGAACTAGAGGCTGATGTAGTAGGCGTATTTGCTACTTCAGTCGTTTCATTGGAGGTAGCTGATTCAGAGATTGGTTGCGTTTGATTTGCTGAACCTTCGTTGGCTGTTAAGTGGCTTGTTTCGCTCGGTTGACTATTACTGCTTAATTCACTCGTAGTTGACGTTGGAGCAGTAGAAGTAGCGGCCTCCGGATTTGCATGAGTAGCCTCTACACCTTCTGAGGTTGTTGTACTTGTTAATGTAGAACTTTCAGGGCTATTTGCCTCATTTACCGGTTTATCATAAGGCGAAAATTCAGATGTCACTGCCGGTTGCGCATCTGTAGTCCCTTCCTGAGCTAAAACGGTTTGATGAGAATGGACTGCATTTAAAATAGCAAAACCTAGGCATACCGAACATACACCAATACTTAGTTTACGAATAGAAAATCGTCCTCTGGTTTCAAATGGATACTTCATTGCGTTATCTCCTTTTCATAAAATATTTTACAAATTGGAGTATACCAATATAGTTAAGCGTTTTCAAGTGTGAATGATGAAAATAATTTTGCTATTTTATTTTCATTTCAAGTAAACCTGTTTAGTTCTACCATATAAGTTAATATTAAATAACCTTAATATTTTGCAATAAAAGACCTCCATCGCTGACCAAGCATGAATGGAAGTCTTTAAAATGGAGAGGAATTATTCACTCAGTTTTTCTACAAATACTTTTGCTCGTCCAACTAGATTTGTTTCATCTAGCTGCATCGCGCCGGTAATGACAAATGGATCCAGGAACTTCAAGCCGGTATGATACGAAATAGTTTCTATCGGCTTTAATACTTCATCGACTGTAATATGGAATCTACCTAGTGAAGTATAGTCCTCTTTATCTGTACCAAAACTTATAGCCAAGCGTACTTCTTTGCCTTGCAGTGCTTTTCCTGTTGAACCATAAGCCCAGCCGTAAGTCAAATAGAAATCTCTCTTTTTAGCATTTTGTGATATTCGTTCCAACTATTTTACAAATTTTAGCATCACTCAATAAGCTTTTTATCTTTCTCCTAAAATCTCATACAAATACGGCACAATTTTTTCACCAGGTAAATCCGCTAAACTTTTCACCCAGCGATAATCCGTATGTTCTTGTGGGTCTAAGGTAATCGCTAAATCTTCGCTGTTTTCCGATAATTGTCCACGATACACCAGGCGCGTAAAAACCTTGTCCTTATCTACATTACTATCTTCATGAATGATTTGATCAATCACAATCCTTAAGCCAACCTCTTCTTGACATTCGCGAATCGCCGCCTGTCTAGGGAGCTCGCCATCTTCCACCGTCCCACCAGGAATGTCCCAATAAGCCGGATAAAAATTTTTCTTACCGCGCTTGATTTCACTGCGTTTGATTAACAAATACTTCTCGTTATTTTCAATTAAACTATGCGCAATTAGCCGATTTTCCATATGCATCCCTCGTTTCGTTTTTTTCAGTAAGAACGATTATAGCATAATTTTAAGGGAAATGGAGAAACTATCCAAAAAATATAGATGAATTTCTCAAATGAGGATTAAATGACCCAAAACCTACCTCAAAAGCGCAAAAAAACACCTCAGAGCCATTCGAAGTGGTTCTGAGGTGTTGGTATTTATATTAGTCTTCGTTAACGAATGGAAGTAATCCCATGATACGTGCGCGTTTGATAGCAACTGTTAATTTACGTTGGTTTTTAGCACCAGTACCAGTTACGCGACGAGGTAAGATTTTTCCACGTTCTGAGATAAATCTCTTTAATAATTCAACATCTTTATAATCAACATGTTCAATGTGATTTGCTGCAAGATAGTCTACTTTACGACGTTTACGACCGCCTCTACGTTGTTGTGCCATTCTATTTCCCTCCTTATTACAAAAATTAATTAGAATGGTAAATCATCATCTGAAATGTCAATGCTTGATCCGCCAAGTGGTGTGTTACTTGCATCACGGTCAAAGCCAGGCATTCCACTAAATGGTTGAGATGAAGTTGGCTGATCAAAGCTATTGTTATTATTGTTAAATGGTTGTGAGACATTATTATCAAAGTTTCCGGCAGCTTGACGTCGTTGATCATTGACTGCTTTAGACTCTAATAATTGGAAATTATCGGCAACCACTTCAGTTACATATACACGTTGACCTTGTTGGTTTTCATAATTTCTTGTTTGAATACGTCCGGTCAAACCAATCAATGTTCCTTTTCTAGCGTAATTTGCCAATGTCTCAGCTGGTTTACGCCAAATGACACAATTGATAAAATCCGTTTCTCTTTCTCCGTTTTGGCTGGTAAAATTACGGTTCACAGCTAAACTAAAAGTAGCCACCGCAACACCAGAAGAAGTGTAACGTAAATCAGGGTCTCTCGTTAATCTACCTACTAATACAACATTATTAATCAAGGCTATTCATCTCCCATCGTTTTTGTTTCACGTGAAACATTCTTAAGCTTCTTCTTTAACAATCATGTGGCGAATAATGTCTTCGTTGATTTTAGCAAGACGATCAAATTCGCTAATAGCGCTAGCGCTTGATGGAGAAGATACTTTAACGATGTGATAGATACCTTCGCGGAATCCATTCATTTCATAAGCGAAACGGCGTTTTTCCCAATCTTTAGATTCAAGAACTTCAGCTCCGTTATCTTTTAAGATTGAATCGAAACGTTCGATTAAAGCAGATTTTGCTTCTTCATCAATGTTTGGACGAATAATGTAAAGAATTTCATATTTCGTATTTTCCATTGATATGTTCACCTCCCTATGGACTTTGGCCCTTGTATTAACATCAAGAGCAGAGAGAGCAGACTTTGCTACTCACAATGATTTATTATACACAGATTTTCAAAGAATTGCAAAGGTTTTTCACGCATTTTTTATAAATTACCTTGCTACTTAATAAATACGCGAAAAAGTGGCAAAAGCTTTTTTTAACTTGAAAAAATTTTATACTAAAAAAATCTCCATCTAACTTTCTACTACGTTAAAGCTAGATGGAGAAGTTTTACTTGATTTCAAATGTCATCGTGACTGGGTTATGGTCGGAATATTGGAAGTGATAGTCCCAAACTTTGAGGTGATTGACTTGAATATCTTCTGACACGATAAAGCCATCAACCAAATTCACATAGCTATCTTTGGTAAAGGGGCGGTCATTGGCGCGGACGGAAGGAATTTTCGCGGCGACAATATCTTGATTCACCAAGGTAAAACCAGCTGGAAGGTCGGCTTTAGGGAAGGGATGCGTCCAAGTCAGTGTTTGTTTTTTCGTGCCAAACAGACTTGGGGTATCTCCTAATACATCATGATTATAATCACCACCGACAATCACTCCATAGCCTTTTTGTCGATAAAGCTGCATGTATTTGGTTAATTTTTTGATTTGGGCTGCTTGGATGGACTGATCTTTAGTAAAGGCCGACAAATGCACATTGATTAATGCCAGTGGTTTAGGCGTGGTGGCTATTAAGCTAATCGTAAAGGCACGGTCATAATCGGTGAATTTATTCAAATTGGTTTCAATCGGTAATTGATAACGCGTACTTTTATGAATCGTTTCGCGACTAAGTGTCAACAAACCGCTCTGACTCTTGCCGATGGGTTCGGTAAATGGGTAAAACAAATACGCCGAATCATAGTTTAATGCAAAGGCGGCATTCATTTCGGGCATGGCTTGCATAATTTGCTTTTCTTGAGGAATATGATAAGAACGCGTGGCATCTGAATCTACTTCTTGCAGTAACACAAAATCTGGCTGCGTCTTTTGAACCTGTCGAATGATTCCCTCCAAGTTTTGTTGCACATTTTCCTTGCTAAATCCACGTGCATACTTCCCACCATCCATAAAAAAGCTATAATTGTGGGGGTTGGCTGCATAACCAATATTAAAAGTTGTAATTTTATATTCTCTATCATTATTATTTTTATTCGTTATGTTTCGAGCCGCAACAATCTCGATTTTTTGGTGATCTGGCAGGCGATGATAGCTGAAAAAGAGATAAGCTAAATAACCAGCAAACACCAAAATAAATAACATAATTAAAATAATAAACGCACGTAATATTTTCATTTTCTTCATAAGGTCCTCAGATAACTTTCTTGAATTAAATCTTTGAGTAAAGGTTCCTGAACTTTGTGAATATCCAGGCTGATCCAGTATTTTTTGTTCATATGATAGCCAGGATAAATACCTGCTTGACTGGTCAGGATTTCACGCTCCTCGGGATTGACTTTGACATTGACAATCTGAAGTAGCGAGTCTTTTGGAAAAGCAATCGCATCTTCAGCTAGTCCAAGTTTTTCAGGAGGGATTTTCATGTATAAGGTAAACCATTTTTGATTGTAGGTATGGCGAAATACAAGAAATTCCGGATGTTTGTGAAAGACCTGCTCGCCTTCAATCTCAAACTGCGCTTTTATCCAGGATTGTAACGCTGCTTTTTCCATTTTCAGTCCTTCTTTCTTTCATGAACTTCTATATTATACGCGAAAAAATCCTTTGAAAGCAATGAATTAAGCCTAAACATCGGAAAAATAGGCAATCAAACGCTTCCTGTCTAAGAGTGAGATTAGTTGATTTAAGGCGGACAACAACGCAAAAAAACTCACAGCTTCCTCCAATACAAGAGTTAGCTGTGAGTTTTTATTTGTTTCACGTGGAACTTTTTATTCCGTTTCGTCTGGTGTAGTAGGAGCCTCTGAACTTTCAGTATTTGCTTGAGCTTCTGATACATCTTCGTCTTCTTCTGGTTCAACGGTTGCCATGGTCACAACTTTGGTATCCTCTTCCATCTTCATCAAGCGAACCCCCATCGTAGCACGACCCGTTTGTGATACAGAATCAACGTTAAAGCGGATGATAACCCCTTTATCGGTAATCAATAGGATGTCTTCGCTACCATCAACGGTTGTAAGTCCGGCAAGTGGACCATTTTTCTCGGTAATATTAGCAGTCTTAATTCCTTTACCGCCACGCCCTTTGACTGGATATTCACTCGCTGCGGTGCGTTTGCCATAACCATTTTCGGTAATGACTAGCACTTCTTGGTTATCGCTAATGACCGAACTTCCAACGACATAATCACCTTCACGCAGCTTAATTCCGCGCACCCCAGCAGCCGTACGTCCCATATCACGCACTTGACTTTCTTCAAAGCGAACCGAATAACCGTCATGTGTACCGATAATAATGGTATTTTCTCCATTGGTTTCAACAATATTTACTAATTCATCGCCATCTTTCAAACCAATCGCAATCAAACCATTGCTGCGGATATTTGAAAAGGCAGTTACTTCGGTACGTTTCACCACACCGTACTTGGTAGTAAAGAATAGGTAACGACCCGCTGTTGGTTGGCTACTCACTGGGATAATCGCTTGAATCAACTCATTAGAATCAATGCCTAGCAAGTTAATCACCGGTATTCCCTTCGCTGCTCGGCCGTATTCTGGAATTTCGTAACCTTTTGCTTTATAGACTTTTCCTTGATTAGTGAAGAATAATAGCGTATCGTGGGTTGAACTAGATACCAATGTTTTCACAAAGTCTTCATCGTGGACGCCCATTCCTTGTACCCCACGACCACCGCGACGTTGAGCTCTAAATTCACTCTTCGCCAGGCGTTTAATATAACCTTTATTTGTTAATGTAATAACAACTTCTTCTTCTTCAATTAAGTCTTCATCTTCTAAACTCAAGACTTCACCGACTAGTAATTCGGTTCTGCGGTCATCGCCAAAACGCGCACCGATTTCACCTAGTTCTATTCTGATAATTTCTACGACACGTTCTGGTTTAGCTAAGATATCAGCTAAATCCGCAATCAAAGCAAGTAAATCTTGGTATTCATTTTCAATCTTCTCACGTTCCAAACCGGTTAAACGACGCAAACGCATATCCAAAATCGCTTGGGCTTGACGATCGCTGAAAGCAAAACGTTCAATCATCGTTTGTTTCGCTTCTTCATCGGAATTCGAACTACGAATAATATGAATAATTTCATCAATATGATCTAAAGCAATGCGCAAACCTTCTAAGATATGGGCACGGGCTTCAGCTTTTTTCTTTTCAAATTCAGTACGTCTGGTGATGACTTCTTTTTGGAAATCTAGATAATCGACCAAGATGCGTTTTAGACTTAAAATCTTTGGCACCCCGTTTTCGATGGCTAGCATATTAATTCCAAATGAAGATTGCAAGGCAGTGAGTTTGTATAAGTTATTTAAAATCACTGAAGCACTCACATCGCGGCGCACATCGATGACAATTCGCATGCCTTCGCGGTTGGATTCATCTCGCAAATCGGTAATCCCTTCGACGCGTTTGTCACGATGCAATTCAGAAATACGTTCAATTAATTTGGCTTTGTTGACCATATAAGGCAACTCGGTCACTAAGATGCGTTCTTTTCCGTTGGCCATTTGCACGATTTCGACTTTGGCACGAACGGTAATCGTCCCTTTCCCCGTTTCGTAAGCACGGCGGATACCAGATTTGCCCATCACCAAGCCACCCGTTGGGAAGTCTGGCCCAGGTAGGACTTCCATCAATTCGTTGGTCGTCACATCAGGATTGTCCATTAATAAATTCAACGCCCCGATGACTTCGCGTAAGTTATGCGGTGGAATATTCGTCGCCATCCCCACGGCAATCCCGGTTGTCCCATTGACCAATAAATTTGGAAAACGAGAAGGCAAGACAACGGGTTCTTTTTCACTATCATCATAGTTGCCTTGGAAATCAACAGTGTTTTTATTAATATCACGAATCATTTCCAAAGCGAGTTTACTCATGCGGGCCTCGGTATAACGCATCGCCGCCGCACTATCGCCATCGACTGATCCGAAGTTTCCATGACCATCAACAAGCATATTCCGATAACTAAATGGTTGCGCCATCCGCACCATTGACTCGTAAATCGCAATATCCCCGTGTGGATGGTATTTACCCATAACATCCCCAACGATACGCGCTGATTTTTTGTGTGGTTTATCTGGCGTCACACCGAGTTCATTCATTCCATATAAAATACGACGATGCACCGGCTTTAATCCGTCACGAACATCTGGTAAAGCCCGGGCAACGATAACACTCATGGCATAATCAATAAAAGAGGTTTTCATCTCGCTGGCTAGATTGACGTCATGAATATTTTGATTTTTATCTTCCATTTTCGATTTTCCCCTCCTGATTAAATATCTAAGTTCTGTACATAATGCGCATTTTCTTCAATAAAGGCGCGCCGTGGTTCGACTTTATCACCCATCAGCATTTCAAAGATTTGGTCCGCTTCAATCGCATCCTCTACACTCACTCGAAGCATCAAGCGGTTTTCTGGATTCATCGTAGTTTCCCAAAGTTGATGATCATCCATTTCCCCTAGCCCTTTGTAACGTTGCACACTTGGTTTAGGGGTTTGTGGTAGGCTTTCAATGACTTTTTTCAGATTTTCTTCCGCATCTTTACCTGGGTGAACATAAGTAATATTCTTCCCTTGTTTCACCCCATATAAAGGTGGTTGCGCGATATAAACATAGCCTGCTTCCACCACCGGACGCATATAACGATAAAATAACGTTAATAAAAGCGTGCGAATATGGGCCCCATCGACATCGGCATCGGTCATGATTACTAATTTATGATAACGGGCTTTGCTGACATCAAAATCTTCGCCAAAACCAGTCCCCATCGCGGTGAATAACGAGCGAATTTCTTCATTGGCCAAAATTTTATCCATGCTGGCTTTTTCCACGTTTAAAATTTTTCCGCGGATAGGTAAAATGGCTTGGAATTCGCGGTTACGCCCTTGTTTAGCAGAACCACCGGCAGAATCTCCTTCGACAATGAACAATTCGCATTGCTCTGGATCATTGCTTGAACAATCCGCCAATTTACCCGGCAAGTTGCTGATTTCTAGCGCACCCTTGCGACGTGTCATTTCTCGTGCACGTTTGGCTGCCAAGCGCGCTTTGGAAGCTAGTAAACCTTTTTCGACGATTTGCTTACCGACTGTTGGATTTTCCATCAAGAATTTCAATAAATGCTCAGAAAATAGACGATCGGTTACAGCTCTAACTTCGGAATTTCCTAATTTTGTTTTGGTTTGACCTTCAAATTGTGGATCGGGATGCTTCACGGAAATCACCGCGGTAATCCCTTCACGCACATCTTCCCCGCTTAAGTTTTCATCATTTTCTTTCATCAACTTTTGCTTGCGGGCATAATCATTGACCACCCGTGTTAAAGCGGTCTTGAAGCCTGACTCGTGCGTGCCCCCTTCATACGTATGGATATTATTCGCAAAACTTAAAAGATTGCTGTGGTAGCCATCCGTATACTGTAAGGAAACTTCAACAGTAATATCTTGCTGCTCGCCTTCCAAATAAATTGGTTCATCAAATAACACAGTCTTATTTTGGTTGAGATATTCGACATAACTCTTAATCCCTCCTTCAAAATAATATTCGCGCTTTTCAGGTTCTTCTGGGCGAGTATCTTCAATGGAAATGTGTAAGCCACGATTTAAAAAGGCTAATTCTCTAATACGTGTGGCTAATTTATCAAAATTATATTCGGTCGTTTCGGTAAAGATTTCAGGATCTGGCACGAAATGCACCGTGGTTCCATGACGTTCTGTTTCGCCAATCACCTTTAAATCATCCACGACATGACCGCGGCGATATTCTTGATAATAAATTTTGCCATCTTTGTAGACTTTGACATCTAAGCTAGTAGACAAGGCATTAACAACGGAAGAACCTACCCCATGTAGTCCCCCAGATACCTTATATCCGCCACCGCCGAATTTCCCGCCGGCATGCAAGACAGTAAAGACGGTTTCCACTGCAGGGCGGCCTGTTTTTTCTTGAATATCTACAGGAATCCCCCGACCGTCATCAATTACGGTAATACTGTTATCTTTTTCTACGATGACTTGAATATTTGTCGCAAAACCAGCTAGGGCTTCATCGATGGAATTATCCACGATTTCCCAGACAAGGTGATGCAAACCTTCTGAACTGGTTGAGCCGATATACATTCCTGGACGTTTTCTAACAGCTTCCAGGCCTTCCAATACTTGAATTTGGCTGGCATCATATTGTTTTGCTAATTCGGCTAAATCTTTCTTTTCATCTGCCATTTACTCACATTTGACTCTAGAAAAATCTAAAGTCCGCTCCTTTCTTCGCTTGCTTTGGTTTGAATTGTTCCATGTGAAACATAATAAATCTCTGGTTCTAATGTCATTTTATCTTTTAAATGATTGAGAGTCGTGGTCGTTAAGAAAGTCTGCACCTTGTTTTCAATCGTCTGTAAAAGATGGAGCTGTCTTAAATCATCTAACTCACTCATCACATCATCTAATAACAAAATTGGATATTCCCCTGTTTCTTGATGCATCAGGTCAATCTCTGCCAATTTGACACTTAAAGCTGTGGTGCGCTGTTGACCTTGCGAGCCAAAATTTTGTACGTTTTTGCCATTGATAAAGAATAACAAATCATCACGGTGAGGGCCAATTAACGTGCTTTGGCGTTGACGTTCTTTGTCGAGTTGTTCAGCTAACTTGGCTTGGTATTCCGCTTGAATTTGCGCTAAATCCAGCGTGTCCAATGATTTCAGCGAACTATCATAGCGCAAGGTCAAGGTTTCTTTTTCATGACTGATTTTTTGATGCAATAAATTCGCCCAATGCTCTAATTCTTTGGTAAATTGCGCTCTAGTCAACAAAACCTTGCTGCCATGCTCGACAAGTTGCTCGGTCAATATCTCAAAATAAACCGTATCAAATTTCTGAGTGATGGCCGCTTGCTTTAAATATTGGTTGCGTTGCTTTAAGATTTTTTGATACTGTTGCAACTCATATAAATAGACCCGATTCATCTGGCCAATCTCCATATCGAGAAACTTGCGGCGAACTTGCGGACTGCCCTTGACTAGAGAAAGATCTTCCGGGGCAAATAAAATCACATTCATTTGTCCGATATAGCTGCTTAAAAGTTTTTGTTCGATATGATTGACCTTGCATTTGCGGCCCTTCTTAGTTAAAAATAACTCTAAAGGAATCTGTTGGTGCCCTTTTTTGACCTCACCAAATAAATAAGCCTGATCGCCCTCAAAGGAAATCAACTCTTGTTCGTTGTTGGTACGATGACTTTTGGTAAGCGCCAGGCAATAAATACTTTCTAAAATATTGGTTTTACCCTGCGCATTATCTCCCAAAAAAATCACTAAATTCTTCTTGAAATCCAGACTTAATTCCTCATAATTGCGAAAATGTTTTAATTGTAGTTTATTCAGAAACATGATCTGCTTCCTCATTTTTCTCAGGTGCGCTGATAAAGAACGTCCCTTCGCTTGTTTCGACCATCATTCCGGCATACAGCTTGCGGCCACGGCGGTTTTCTAACTCACCATCGACATACACCGCATTTTCCGCCAAATACCATTTAGCCTGTCCGCCACTTGCGATAATATTGGCTTCTTTTAATAGCTGCCCAAGTGTCATAAATTCACTTTGTAAGAAAATTTTTTGTTTCATTTTCATCCTCAATTCTTTTTAAGGCGTACACAAATATTATACCTTTTTTGCGGTCAGAAAACAAATGAATATCCAGTTTTAAACGGTTATTTTTCGATTTCAGCTATTTTAGTGCTTTTAAGGTTTTTTCCTTGCTTTAGGCCAAATCTGCTTAAACATAAAACTAGCCGCTTGTACGTTTGAGAAAGCTTTTCTGAAAATAGCCAAAGCATAACAAAAAAGCAGCCATTTCACCAACAGCTGCCAGGGGGGACTAGCTATTTAAGCCGATTTCTCTTGCCAATTCTTCTTTGGTCATCCATGCTTGAGTTGCTAGCGTTTCATCTACCATTTGATGCAACTGATGATTAAGCCTTTGTTTTCTTTGCGTAAATTCTTGGACAATTTGTTCGCCACTGTAACCCTCTTTAATAATGTCTTGCAAGATTTCAGTGGAAAAATCGAAAAAGTCGTACTCTTCCTGAACAAAAGTATACAAAATCCCATTTTCAACTTTTTTAACATCGAGCATAACCCGACTTGGAATATTGAACGATTTTGGAACAGTTACTATAATTGAATTTCCTTGCTTTACTGTCTTTGTAAACATAGCGACCACCTCTTTCTTGATTGTTTTTGCTATGTTTATTTTAAACTTATCAAGCTTACTTTGCCACTTTCACCCACCGATTGAAAGCAAAAAAATACGCCAAGCAAGAAACACTTACTTGACGTTACTTTTCATGATTATTTGCCTATCATCAGCAGTTTGTATAAGACCACTGAAAGGTTGACGCCTAAGCCTGAAATCAGCATCACAAGCAGATTGGCCGGATTTAAGATAAAGCCAAATACAATCGATCCGACTGGCATAAAGAGAATGGCGATTGTGAAAATAACAGAGTATACTCTTCCCACATATTCACTATCGACACTCTTTTGAACAATCGTAAAGAACTGGATATTAAACATGGTTAAAAATCCACCCATCAAAGCAAAGGGCACCAGTGATAGATAAGCATTTTTGAACACGGCATCTTGCAAAGGTAAAAGTGCAATTGATAAGCCACACAAAAATATGAATAATAACATTTTATTTTGCGAAACTTCTTTTTTCTTCTCTTTTGAAAGTTTGGTATTCACAGCTGAAAAGACAATTGCACCCACCGATTCAGCAATTAACGCTGCGCCGAAAAAGTTACTCATTTCTTTAGCAAAATAGTTATTTAAATAAGGCATACTTAAGTTATACCCACTCAAAAAGAAATTCACCATCGCCGAAATAATTAACAGATACATAATCGTTTTGTGCTTGAACATGTACTGCAAACCCTCTGTAATTTGCTTGAATACCGACTCTTTTTTCTTTTTTTCTTTGGGTGGTAGTTGAATCACGATTTTACTGGAGATGAAAGCCGAGAATAGAAACGTTGCGGCATTAAACAGATAAGAAACTTTCAGGCCGAATAACTGCCAGACGAGGACCCCAATACTTGGCGAGGCAATCGAGAAAATTTCTTTTGCCAGCGTAAAACGTGAAAAGTGCGTCTCGATATAATCTTCGGTAATACTTTCCTTAATCATCGCATTGTAGCTCGGGCTGTTATACGTGGACAAAATCGCAAGTACGATATTGCCAATCAGCATCGCCAAGTACAAATAAGGTGTATCTAGGAATAAAAAGCCAATCAAACAAGTTATCCCACTCAAAAAATCAGTGACGATCAAGATTTTTTTACGGTTCACTTTATCAGCAAAAGCACCTGCAAATAAATTAAAGACAATCCCAATCATTGTTTCTGAGGACTGATACAAGGACATCAATAACGGCCTACTCGCAAAAACGGAGACCAAAATCATCTTGTTGGCATAATCAAATACCGCATTTCCTACCTTTGAAGTAATACTCGACAGCATGATGCGATTCGAGTTTTGCAAATCCACATTTTTCTGTCTCATTTTTCTCACCCTTTTCTCACTTTTTTAATTTTTAGAAAGTGTAACATTTTTTATTTCTGAATACAAGATAAAATTTACGGAATAAGTAAATATACCGTGACAATATCTTTTAGCTCTCATAACTACTTTTTTCAAACACTATCTTGAAAAAACGCATTCATAATGCTGGATATTAAATAACCCCAACTACACGCTTGATACTTAGCGTAGTTGGGGTTTAGCTTTATCCTCTTCTAAACTCGTAGCTGCTTGGAGCTGACCGACCCAGCTCACATCCTTGTTTTAATTCGTGCGGACGGGTGTGATGAGTTGGACGAAGTTGCCGCTGTCTTCTGCTGGTTCTAAGATAAATGGACGGACTGCAGATAAGAAGCGGATCACGATTTGGCTGTCTTTAAACGCGCGTAAGGCAGCTTTCATATATTCTGGATTGAAGGAAATTTCTAGAGGTTCTCCTTCGACTTTTTCATAAGATAGGCGTTCTTCTACCTTCCCTAATTCCGGAGAGCGACCATATAACATAACTCCTTCATTGGTAATTGATAGGCGAATAATGCTATAACGACCTTCATTAGATAACAAAGAAGCACGTTCAACGGATTGTAAAAATTGTGGTCCGTTAAAAGTAATGCTCGTTTCAAAATTAGTTGGAATCAAACGACGCGTATCAGGATAATTGCCTTCTAATAAGCGTGAGTAGAATTTCATCGTACTAGTGGTAAACATCACTTGATTATCCATAATAGAGATTTCTACAAATTCCTCATGTTCCGGTAAACTACGCGATAATTCGACTAAGCTTTTACCTGGAATAACTATATCAAAATTAGCAGCTGTTTCTTCTAATGGAATGATGCGTTGGCTTAGGCGATGAGAATCTGTTGCCACAGCCAATAGTTGATTTTCTTCTAAAACAAAATGTACCCCAGTTAAAATTGGGCGTGTTTCTTGAGTTGAGACTGCAAATACGGTTTCTGCAATCATTTGGTTTAATAATGGAATCGGCAATTTCAATGGTGTCGCACTAGAAACTTCCGGTAATTGTGGATATTCACTCGCACTTAAACCAGCTACCACGAAATTTGCTTCTCCTGAGGTGATACTGACTTGTTGGTTACTTAATAATTCAATCGTTAACGTATTTTCTGGCAAACGACGCACGATTTCATTAAAGAATCTTGCCTGTATCACAACAGAACCCGTTTGCTCAATTTGCATTTGGGCTTTTTCACTCTCTTTACTTAAAAAGTTTTCAATAGAGACATCCGCATCGCTACCTGTTAAGTAAATACCATCAGGGGTAAGTTCCATTTTGACTCCAGTTAAGATTGGCATGGTTGCTTTTCCTGGGATGGCTCTTAATGCGGTTTGTAATTCTTGCATAAAGACGCTTCTATTTAAGGTTACTTTCATCAGTTGAAAATCCTCTTTTCTATTAATCTGGTACGCTTATTTTATATTATATTAATTAAATATAAAGTAATAGTAGTAGTAAGCTTGTTACTATTGTGGAAAACTAGGTCTAAAACCTTGAAATATAAAGCTTATCCACTGTGGAAAACTTGTGGACAACTTTAAATCTTGCACACAAATTATCCACATTAGCCATTGAGCGCATTTTTGATTTCGGCGATTTCTTCTTGTAGTTGGGTATTACTGCCAAGAAGCTGCTGAATCTTTTCATGCGCATGGATGACGGTGGTATGATCCTTGCCGCCAAACTCTGCTCCGATTTTTGGTAAAGAATGATCGGTTAATTCGCGGGCTAGATACATCGCGATTTGTCTTGGTACGACGATGGTTTTGACCCGTTTCTTGCCTTTCAAATCCTTGACTTGCACATGATAGTACTTCGCCACCTGCTCTTGAATGTCTTGAATCGTTACCTGCGTTAAAGGCTGGCTATTTTTCAGCGCTTTCAAGGCTTCAGCAGCTAAACTGGTGGTGATATCCGCATTTTGCATCGTCGCAAAAGCTTGTACCCGCACCAAGGCCCCTTCTAATTCACGGATGTTTGAATCGATTTGACCGGCGATGTAGCTAAGGGTATCATCTGGAATTTCTAAGTTTTCGGCCTCAGCTTTGGTACGCAAAATGGCAGTTCTGGTTTCCAAATCTGGTGGCGTAATGTCTACGGATAATCCCCATGCAAAGCGCGATACCAAACGTTCTGGTAAGGTCGGAATTTCATTTGGCAGACGGTCTGAAGTTAGGACAATCTGCTTGTTATTGCGGTAAAGCTCTTCAAAAGTATTGAAAAACTCTTCTTGGGTGCCCTCTTTATTGACCAAAAATTGAATATCATCGACTAAAAGAAGATCAACGGTGCGATATTCATTACGAAATTCTTCCATGCGATTTTTTTGAATAGAATAGATGAAATCGTTGGTGAAATTTTCGCTGCTGACATATTTAATCTTGGCATTTGGGCGTTTTAACAGCATTTGATGACCAATTGCGTGCATCAAGTGTGTTTTCCCTAAACCGACACCTCCGTAGAAAAACAGCGGATTATAAATCGAACCTGGATCTTCGGCTACGACTAAGGCTGCTGCATGGGCCATCTGGTTGCCTTTCCCGATGACAAAGGTATCAAAGGTGTATTTCGGATTTAGGAGTGTTTTTTGTTTGTTTTGTTCCTTTTTCTCTGTTTTTTGCTGTGCCTCTTGTGTTTTTTGCTGCTTTCTTTCGTCGGCTGGCAAAAAATTAGGAATGACCTCGCTACCATATAATAGATAGCCAGTTTCAACGATTTTTCCTGCTAAATTGTCTTCCCAATATTTTTTATGTAAAGCACTCGGAACTTCAATTAATAGTTCATTACCTTCAAATGAAATAGGATGAGCACTTTCAATCCAGGTGTTGTAACTCACCGTACTCATCTCATCTTTATAAATTTTTTGTAGCTGTGTCCAAAGCTCATTTAAAGAAGGCATGACAAAACCTCCTCACTAAAATTGGGCGCAAAAACCCCGATAAATTGTGGATAACTATACTTTAACATTTTTACGGCAAGTTTTCCACAGTATAGCGCGAATTTCTATCTTTTTTTCACAGAATTGTAATTTGTGTAAAACTTTATTCGCAAAAGGCACAAAAAGATATCCACAAAAGATAAAACCTTGTGGATATTTTGAGTGAGCAAACGATTTTTACACAAAGTTATCCTCAATTATAAAGTAAAGGGGCGCAAAAGGAGGATACAGTTTTCCACAAAAACTATCCACACCTTGAATAAATTCATCCACACCTGTGACTCTGTGGAAAAGTGGTGGATAAGGCTGGGGATTTTTGCTTGTGGAAAAAAGTAAATGCACAGAGGATTCACAGCAAATCACGAAAATGTGGATAAACTATAAGGAATTCGGTTGTCTTTATTTGGTAAGAATGAAAAAACATTTTTTTCTAAATAAGTAGTGATTTTGAGAAATTTCAAGCGTAAAACTCAAATTTTAGTTGACAAAATGGCGTTTGACTCGTTATACTGAATTAGTATGTCGTATAAATAGCAGAAAAAGACTCTTTTTGGAGGTGTAAAATATGAAAAGAACTTATCAACCAAACAAACGCAAACGTCAAAAAGTTCACGGATTCCGTAAACGTATGAGTACTAAAAACGGTCGTCGCGTATTAGCTAGCCGTCGTCGTAAAGGCAGAAAAGTTTTAGCTGCTTAAACCACTGGATTACACAGTGGTTTTTTTATTTTAAGGATGTGAGCCGGGTCGAGCAGCTCCAAGCAGCTAAGTTTTCCGGAATGTCAGGAAAATCCATCATTTTTTTAGATTTTCCTAGACAGGCCGGCTTAGATGCAC
>DWVH01000015.1 GCA_019120335.1 Candidatus Enterococcus stercoripullorum | reverse complement strand
CCTTCCAAGCTGTTGTCGCGAGTTCGATTCTCGTCACCCGCTTTAGTTTTATTATGGGCCTATAGCTCAGCTGGTTAGAGCGCACGCCTGATAAGCGTGAGGTCGATGGTTCGAGTCCATTTAGGCCCATTCATATCAATTAACATACATAATTGGTATTGGGGAAGTACTCAAGTGGCTGAAGAGGCGCCCCTGCTAAGGGTGTAGGTCGGGAAACTGGCGCGAGGGTTCAAATCCCTCCTTCTCCGTAATATTTTGGTCCGTTGGTCAAGTGGTTAAGACACCGCCCTTTCACGGCGGTAACACGGGTTCGAATCCCGTACGGATCATGCATTGGAAGTGATGGTTGTATCACTTCTATTTTTTTTACCCTTCAAAAAGTAAGCGTTTTACAAATAGTTTCTTATAAGGTTTTGAAAAAATCAACCTGAAATTGAGTATGAGGCGCTAATGATTTTAAATTTGACTCTCGGAAAATCATAACTGTTGAACGCTGTTTAGTATTAAAAATAGAATGAGGTTAGCAGATTGTAGGTTGTCAGGAATGATTGAAAATAAAAAGTGAGAAATCCAATGGTAGAAAATTCAATAAGAAAGAAAATCCATCTGGGGACTGAAGGAAATTTGATACGAAGCATGTTATACTTTAGCTAAGAGAAAATGAAAGAAGTGAGCGTTATGCGTGTTTTTGCATATATCTTATTGGCCCTTGGAATGTACGAAGCATATTTCGTGTCAAAAGCAATTTGCCTAGAAAAGAGTGGCCAAAGACAAGAAGCGGCTATAGCATTACCTTTGGGCATTCCCCAGGGCTTGATGTTTGTATTATTGATGTTTTTGTTAGGATTTAGTTTTATACTACCTAGCTGTTGGTAAGTAGATAGAAAAGAGGCACTCAAATGACCGAAATCAAATTAGGTATTCGTTATCTTGAAGCATTGCAAAAAGCTTTTAACCATCGTTTGTTGCAGACAAGTGATGAAATCAAGTTTTCTGAAATTTTAAATGATTGTTTAAAAAAAGTGAAGCAACAAGGAAAAGTAGATAATCGCTACTATATTTCCTTTGAACGTTTTTATCAACAAGCGAGTCTATTAATTGGCTTATCAACCTTAGAATTATCAGAGTCAGAAAAGCAAGATTGGTTAGTCTTTAGAAAATGGCATGAGGAAGTGGTTAAACCTAATCTACACTTATATGGTCCGGTGATTATCTAAAAAAAGAGCACGTTTATCATGAGCGTGCTCTTTTCACATTTCTAGTTTGTTGAGAAAAGTGGGAATTTGACTTTCTTGCAAGTGATAGCGTTGATAAGGGCGTCCCACTTTGAGATAGATGGTTTCGCTGGTCAGTATTTGATGTTGCTCGAGAAATTGGATATATTTACGAATCGAGACATGGGAAAGTGACAATTCAGTAGCCAGTTCCTGAATGGTAAAGCTTACTTGGCGGTTGGTTAAATGATTGAGTATCTGAGTTAAGGTATCTTTGCTCAAGCCTTTTTCGATTTCAATAGTAGTTTGACTCGTAACGGCAGGCTGGAAAAGCGCATCTAGACTAGCTTGGTCGATGAATTCTTGTTGGAGCATGCTTCGTTTTTGTTGCCATTTCAGAATTGCTTGTTGGAATCGCTCGAAGGTAAAGGGTTTAATTAGGTAATCAATCACGCCAGCTTGCAAGGCTTGTTGGGCGAATTGGCTCTGAGTTGCTGCACTAATAATAATCACATCTGGAACCTTTGTAAGTCTGTCAATTTCACTAAGCAAATCTAAACCATGCGCCCCTTTTAAATGAATATCTAGTAAAATGAGGTCGATATCATCGTTCTTTAAATATTGCCGTGCTTCATCTAAGTCTTTGCCGCCCACGATTTGATAGGTCGCATCAATTTTGTGTAAATAGCCTTGATGAATACGCTGAATCAAGGGCTCATCTTCAATCATCAGTATCTTCATATAATCCTCTTTTCTGTTATAAATTGAATCTTCAAATGAGCATCTTCACGGTGTAAGTGCATCTGGGTGTGTTCCTCATTTAGGATTTGTTGGAAAAATGTCTCACTTAGTCTATTTTGATATTCTTCGAGTTTTTGCACATTTGCCTGAATCATTAAGGTAAGTATGAGTTTTTGCTCGTCCTCTTGTAGCTGTACCTCTAGCTTATCTGGCCCGGTCTGACTGAGGAGTTGTTGTGGGTAGCGATAAATTTTCAAGAGATTCATCATGGTTTGACTGTCGGTAAATAGAGCAACTTCCCCTAAAATATCAAAAACACATACCACTTTAGCTTCAAGAAGTTGTTGTTGCCAGTCTAATAAAAAGCTTGCTAATAGCGGATCTTTAATGAGTAGACTGACTTTTTCACTGAAAGCCTGAGTCATGTCTAATTGTTGTGCTAGAAAATCTTTCAACTGCTCATATTCGCCCAATTCTGTTAATCCATATAAAATATGCATTTGGTTGAGATAATCGTGAGTATGTGTTTGCAAGGTTTTTGCAAATTGCTGCGTCGATTGCAGTTGATGTGCCAAAAATAGGGTTTCGGTCGCATTTTTTAGTACAACCAAATGTCCAACCAACTTACTTTTCACTTCAATTGGTGCAATCGAAACAAAGTAAGCTTGTCCGTTTTGCTGATAATATTGTTCTTGACGCTTATGGAAATCAAGTTGCGTAGACTCTTGAATCAAATCAGTCCAGGAATGTCCGACTAAACTTTGCTTAAAAAAACCAAGTTGTTGTGCTAAATGTTCAGCCTGATGATTGGCTAGTAGGATATGTTTTTGCAAATCCAGGACCAGGACAATATCTTTGGTTTCATTAATCATGGCGTTGCGTTCTTCTAAAAGGCGGGCAATTTCTTTAGGCTCAAGATTATGTAGCTGTCCCTTGAGATGATAGGCCAGTCCAAAAGCCACCCCTAGACCAATCAATAGACTCAGTAAAAGGCTCCATTGATAATCATATAGTGTTTGCCGAACCATTTGCTTTAAACTGACCAACTTAATGCCCAGTGCGATAACGCCAATTTGCTTACCTTGATGCTTTACAGGTACAAAGACCCGTAACGAACGCCCCAGAGAACCCTTGCTGATAGAATGCGTAACTTTCCCTTGCAAGGCTTGCTTTTCGTCGCCTCCTTCAAAATATTGCCCAATTTTATCTGGATTAGGGTGTGTGAGGCGAATACTATGATTATCCATCAAAACAATGAAATCCAGATGGTGATTTTTCGTGATTTGTAACAATTTTTGCTGCAAAGGTGGCTGGGCTTGCTTTTGCTCTAAAGCTGAAATTATATCCTCTTGTTTGGCGAGTTCGTGACCAAGCGTAGTGAGATTGTTGATTTGTTGCGTTTGGGTTTGCTTGGTGACATCGCGCATTAAAAATAGATAAAAACTTGTAGCTAAAACCAGAATCACACCGATAAAGGTAAGTGATAAAAGCGTAAATAAGCGAATTCCTTTCTTCATGTTTTCCTCCCATTTCCTCATTATTATAACATAAGCAGCAACGTACTTAAATTAATTAAAAAAACTTCCTGAATATACTTGTAACCGTTAAACTAAAGATAGTTGCGTTGTCGAGATATTTGTGAAAGATAGCGCAAAAAGATGAAGGGGGAAATCTCAATGAAAAAGTGGCTTTCAATTAGCTTATTAGCATGTTCAGCCTTGCTTTTAACAGCATGTAACTCAGGAAAAAGCACCCAAACAAAGAGCACTACAACACAAAGCTCACAAGTAACTTCTAGTGCTTCTAAAAATGGCTATACTGATCCAAAAGAGTTAAAAGATAGTTATGATGTGGTCATTGTCGGTGCTGGTGGTGCAGGAATGACCGCAGCGATTGAAGCCAAAGATGCTGGTTTAAATCCGGTTATCTTTGAAAAAATGCCGGTTGCAGGAGGAAACACATCAAAATCATCAAGCGGGATGAATGCAGCGGATTCAAAATTCCAAAAAGCCCAAGGAATTAACGATACGACAGATGCCTTTTACGAAGAAACACTAAAAGGTGGTAAAGGGACTAACGATAAAGAATTATTGCGTTATTTTGTTGACCATTCTGCTGAAGCCATTGATTGGTTAGATCAAAATGGCATCAAATTAGATAACTTAACAATTACTGGTGGGATGAGTGTGAAACGTACGCATCGCCCAACAGATGGTTCAGCTATTGGTGGGTACCTAGTGAAAGGTTTGGAACGCAATGTCGCTGAACGCAAAATTCCAATCTTTGTGAATGCGGATGTAAAAGACATTCATACGGACAATGGTGTGGTTGATGGTGTGAAAGTTCAAATTCAAGGCGAAAAAGCGAAAAATATCAAAGCTAAAGCCGTAATCGTGACGACAGGTGGTTATGGTGCAAGTAAAGAAATTTTAGCCAAATATCGTCCTGATTTGAAAGATTATGTGACAACCAACTCTAAAGGTACAACGGGTGATGGGATTGCTTTAGTAGAAAAACTTGGCGGTCAAATCATTGATATGGATAAAGTACAAATCCACCCAACTGTCCAACAAGAAAAAGGAATCTTGATTGGTGAAGCTGTGCGTGGAGAAGGTGCGATTTTAGTTGATGATGAAGGGAATCGTTTCGTTAATGAAATGGATACGCGTGATAAAGTTTCGGCTGCAATCAATGCCTTACCGAAAAAACGTGCCTACCTTATTTTTGACCAAGGTGTAAGAGAGAGAGCAAAAGCCATTGAATTTTATGCCAAACAAGGTTATGTCAAAGAAGGCAAGACGGTGGCTGATTTAGCGAAAACGATCAAAGTACCAAAAGACAACTTAGAAAAAGCTGTTGCAAATTGGAATAAAGCGGTCGAAAGCAAACAAGATAGCGAATTTAACCGTACAACAGCGATCGAACATACACTTTCAACGCCAAATTACTATGCCATTCAAATTGCCCCAGGTGTCCACTACTCAATGGGTGGCGTGAAGATTAACACCAATACTGAAGTGTTAAACAAAGATAATCAACCAATTAAAGGATTATATGTGGCTGGTGAATTAGTAGGTGGCTTACATGGTGATAACCGAATCGGCGGTAACTCAGTAGCAGATATCGTGATTTTCGGTCGTCAAGCTGGACAACAAGCCGCAGCATTCGTCAAAGCGCAATAATCATAAATTTCATTCTCATTGCAAAAAAGACCAAGCAGATGATTAGGTTTGCTTGGTCTTTTCCCGTTCTCCTTGATTCTTTCTATCTATCACAGTTTGATTACAATTTGAAAAAAGTGCTTTCCTTTTAGAGTAAATCTGCTATAATACTATTCGTTGCAAGTTCCCGAAAGGATTCGCCTCTTTGCGAAGATGCCTTGTAACCGAATAATTTTAGGGGGAATACTTCATGGTAGAAAAACATTTATTTACTTCAGAGTCTGTTTCTGAAGGACATCCGGATAAAGTCGCTGACCAAATTAGTGATGCGATTTTAGATGCAATTTTAGAAAAGGATCCAATGGCGCGTGTTGCTTGTGAAACTTCCGTAACCACTGGGCTAGTCTTAGTTTTTGGTGAAATTTCAACAACAGCATATGTGGATATTCAAAAAGTCGTGCGCAAAACGATTAATGAAATTGGCTATACGCGTGCAAAATTTGGATTTGATGGAGATACAGTAGCCGTTTTAGTAGCAATCGACGAACAGTCACCAGATATCGCTCAAGGTGTGAATACGGCGTTAGAAGCAAGAGAAGAGAAAAAAGATGACAAAGATGAAACAGGTGCCGGTGACCAAGGTTTAATGTTTGGTTTTGCAGTAGATGAAACACCTGAATTGATGCCTTTGCCAATTGCGTTAAGCCATCGTTTGGTGCGACGTTTGGCTGTTTTACGTAAATCTGGGGAGTTAAGCTATTTGCGCCCAGATGCTAAATCACAAGTTACTGTTGAATATGATGAAAATGAGCAACCATTACGTGTTGATACAGTGGTTATTAGTACACAACATGATGAAGCCGTGGATAATGCAACGATTCATCAAGATGTGATTGAAAAAGTCATCAAAGCAGAAATTCCAAGTGAACTTTTAGATGAGCAAACAAAATTTTATATCAATCCAACTGGCCGTTTCGTTATCGGAGGTCCTCAAGGCGATGCTGGTTTAACTGGCCGTAAGATTATTGTAGATACTTATGGTGGTTATGCCCGTCATGGTGGGGGAGCCTTTTCTGGTAAGGATGCGACAAAAGTGGATCGTTCCGCAAGTTATGCTGCACGTTATATCGCTAAAAATATCGTTGCAGCGAAATTAGCGAAGAAATGTGAAGTGCAACTTGCCTATGCGATTGGGGTAGCCCAACCCGTTTCTATTTCAATCAATACATTTGGTACAGGGGTAGTGCCAAATGATAAGTTAATTGCGGCTGTTCGTGAAAACTTTGATTTACGTCCAGCAGGCATTATCGAAATGCTAGATTTACGCCGTCCAATTTACCGTCAAACCGCAGCCTATGGTCATTTCGGTCGTACCGATGTCGATCTGCCATGGGAACATACGGATAAAGTGGATGCACTATTAGCTAGCGTCAAAGCTTAATTCAATACGTGATGATTCAGACACCTACTTCACTCTCTTATCTAAAAGAGTGAGGGGTGTCTTTTTGTGTTGTAAAAATGAGGATAATTGTGGAGTTACTGAATCATAAGTTAGTGAAGTATGATTCAGTAAAGTTGATTTTTATAGCAAACAAGATTATACTGAATGATAAGTTAGTGAAGTATGATTCAGTAAAGGAGAGATGCTTGTGTTTTTAGGAAGAAAATCAGAATTGGCTGTGTTGCAACAAGAGTTTGATAAAGCTGGCTTTTCTTTTTCGGTTATATATGGACGGCGCCGAGTGGGAAAGACAACCTTAATCAGAGAATTCATCAAGGATAAGTCTGCTATCTATTTCCAGGCAACCATTTCCAGCGAAAAGGATAATCTGGAGAATTTTAGTCGAGCCATCGGTCTTTTTGAAGGCAAGGGCATTGATGCTGCTTATAGTTTTGCCGACTTTCGCTCCCTTTTTGATAATATTTCTTCATTAGCTAAAGAAAAGCCGCTGGTATTAGTGATTGATGAGTTTCCGTATCTAGCGAAGAGTTTTTCTGAAATTTCATCTATCCTGCAATATTATATCGATCATATTTGGCAAGAAAATACAGGTCTGCATCTTATTTTGGCAGGTTCTTCCATGTCGTTTATGGAACATCAGGTACTCGGTTATGAGAGTCCTTTGTATGGACGGAAAACTTCACAAATCAAGGTTTTACCATTTACCTTTCAGGAAACGTTGACCTTCTTTCCGACAGTAACGGGTGAAGAGGCACTGGTTTACTATGCGATTACGGGAGGGATTCCACTCTATTTGAGTTATATGGACGCTACTAGAAGTGTTGCGGAAAATCTTTTAAATACCTTTTTAAATAAGAACTCGGCTATATTTGAGGAACCCTATAATTTATTGCAACAGGAATTGCGTAACCCAGCTTCTTATAGTGCGATATTAACAGCGATTGCCGGTGGTGCGTCCAAACAAAATGAAATAGCCACTAAATCCGGTATTTCAACCTCTTTAGCAGCGAAACAAATAGAGATATTGATTGAACTCGGTATTGTTGAGAAAAAAATGCCAGTAGGAGAAATGAGCAAGAAATTAGGAATTTATATCATAAAGGACGGCTTGTTTCGTTTTTGGTATCGTTTTATCGCCAAAAATATGAGTTATATCGAGCTGGGTCATCCCAATGAATTATTGAAATATATTCTCCAATACTTGCCTAATTTCCTCGCTAGTGTTTTTGAAGATATTTCAAGAGAATGGGTAACGTATCAAATGAAACAAGGAAATATTCCTATCGTTTATGGTAAACTTGGCTCTTGGTGGGGAACAAATAAAAAGACAAAACGACAAGAAGAAATGGATGTTTGTGGTTTTGATATATCAGAAGAAAATATCCTTTTAGGTGAATGTAAATGGAAAAATACAAACATTGATTTAGCTGTTTTACAAGTTTTGCTACAAAGAGGCGAAGATTTGTTTAGTTGGCAGAATAAAGCGTATTTTGCGTTTTCTAAGACGGATTATAGCGATGAGGCAAAAAAATTTGCGCAAGAACATGATATTCAACTAATCACATTTCAACAAATGGTCAATGATTTTAGGCAAGAGAAAGCATAAAAATATACAAAAAAATCTACATTATTCGCCTTTTTGACGAGTAATGTAGATTTTTGCATGGTTAGGTCGATACCTATTTCTGATTGTTTTTCCGTATTTGACTAGCTGATAACGAGTATCTGCTTTCCAATGCCCGATTCATTGAACGCAAGCCGCTAAAGCCATTAGCCCCAAAGTGATAATTGCGCTATTCGGATGACCTTGCAGACTGCCTTGCCAATATTCACCTAAGGCCCCAGCTTTACCATCATTTTCGGCGCTTACTGCTACATCTGGTGCCTTGGTGTGAACGAGTTGCTTTAAATCAAGACCATCGATGAAAGGAAGTGCACCACCGTGATAGACTACCGCACTATAAAGAGCCATCTCACAAAATAAGATGACCCTAAATATTTATTCATATACCCCATACGTTTCTAGGACTTCTTGTACGAGGATAATCCCATTGCCGGGTTTGTCGATTTCAAGCTCGTTGCGAATGGCTTGGATGATGTCTTTTGCTTGATTGACCTTGGCTAAAATTAAGACCACTTCTTTTTCAGGTTCGATATCCATCGCAAATAATTTACTTGTTTCATGAATGCCAGCACCCCGTCCATGGACAATGGTTCCACCTTTTGCTCCTGCATGATTGGCTGCTGTAATCACATCTTCGGCTTTTCCACGATTTACAATAGTCAAAATAGATTGGTACATAGCACTTTGCTCACTTTCTTTAGGATATTCTTGGTCAGGATAACAACTCACACCGCAAACTTTGAACAGTGGTAGTGAGAAGGCAATTCCATGATTCGGTTTTTCAAAATGAAAGACTTGGGCCAATTTTTGCATGACTTCACGGCAAAGGGGGCTCGGACCAGCCATCATCACAATTTCTTTTCGTTGATCATCAAGGGCAAATAAATGTAAGAGAGAATTTTCAATCGTACCATGTGCACGCAATATAGTGCCCCCACGCATGCCTAGTTTTTTCGCTTTTTTGAGTAATTTACTACCTAGACCACAATTGACAATAAAATAAATCTCTTGCATCAGATTCCCTCCCGTTTATTTTTCAATTTAAATAAGACACCTAACAACTCTAACATAATAATTGGCATTAATGCAACCAGTGCTATCATTCCGAAACCATCGATAATCAGATTGGCACTTTCAATTTTATCAGCAGCTCCTTGGATAAAGGCGAGGATAAACGTAGCAGTCATTGGTCCAGTAGCTACTCCACCCGCGTCAAAAGCCATCCCGATAAACATTTTAGGGGTGAAAAACATTAATCCCAAAGCCAAAAGATACCCTGGTAATAGATAATGCCATAGCTGGATTTGTGGCACGAGTACCCGTAAGACAGAAAGAAAGACGGCCAGCCCCACACCGACTGCAAGAAAGGCTAGTATGGCTTTTTTCTGGATATAACCACTTGTGACGTCTTCAATTTGATCGGTTAATACATAAACAGCAGGTTCAGAAAGAATAGTTGCGACCCCTAGAATGAGACCAACCCCTAGAATCCAAGTTTTACCCTCGAAACTTGCAAGTTGATGGCCGATGAGTCCGCCAATATCCATTAGCCCACCACTGACGCCAAGTAAAAAGATGATTAACCCAATATGCACATAGCCAAAGCCAATAAACATCCGATATGCTTCTCTTTTTCTTAATTTAAAACTAAAGAGCTGCAAGACGACAAAAATCAGAAATAATGGGAGAACGGAAATCGTCCCTTCTTTGATACTGTGGAAAAGTAAATGAGCAAAATGCGACCAGATGGCTTGATTATCACTGGCGAGTTCAAACGCTGGTGTAGCGAGCGCATTTTTGGGACTGAGTAAGTGTAGAAGTAAAACAGCTATAATCGCCCCGCTAGAAGCAATCGCCACTAGTCCAAAGCTATCTTTCTCGGATGCTTTACTATCTTTCTTCAGTTTAGAAATCCCGACAGATAGTGCCAAGATAAAAGGAACCGCCAAAACCCCCGTAGTTGAGCCTGAAGCATCAAAGGCCATCGCTAAAAAGGCTGGATTGGTTGGAATACTTAGTAGGAGTATCAATCCATAGATACCAAGTAGTAATTTATAAAGCGGAAAATTATAGAAAATCCGCAAGAAACCAATGGCTAACATCACCGCAAGTCCCAGTGAAACGCTCATGAGTAAGGTGGTACTAGCCATCATTTTTTGCGTGACTTGTTCAATTTGGTTGGCTAAAACAATTAAGTCTGGTTCCGCCGCGCAGATGAAAAAACCAACGATAATGCCGCCGAGTAGTACGGTCCATAATTTGTTGGTCTTAGCGAGAAAAGTCCCAGTTAAGTCGCCCAATGGATGAATCGCTAAGTCTACCCCGATTAAAAATAGGGTTAAGCCAATCACCACAAACATTTCACCGATTAAAAAGCGCCATAAAACTGCACCAGGTACGGGACTAATCGTCAAATGTAGCAAAATGACAATGAGGGTAATCGGGAGTATGGAGAAAAAGACTTCCTTAAATTTTGCTTGTAAAACCTGCAAATACATCACCTCGAAAATTAAAGTTATTCAATAAAATATTATTTTATCATTCAAAATCTTAGGTGAAATTTAATATAAAAAACGATAAAATAATAAAATTGTTATATAAATCATATCATTTTTATCATAATTAAGCAAAGATAACGCTTTAAAATAATCATGTACTAAAATTAAAATAAAAAAACTTTCGTATTATAAAATAAAACAGTGGTATTTTTCGAAAAATCTAGTACAATGTAAACGAAAGATGGTAAGAAATGAGAGGGTGCATAAAATGGCTTTTTTACAAGCAAATATATATTCTGATACTTTGGGGATGGAAGTGATGGTTGATGTTATTTTACCACAACAGACCCATAAGAAGTTTGGCTCAAACAGTGTAGGAGCTACAAAAGATGTTCCAGTTTTATATTTATTACATGGAATGGGCGGAAATCATAGCGTTTGGCACCGACGTACTTCGATTGAGCGTTATGTAAAAGACTTAGGGATTGCGGTGATTATGCCGTCAACGGACCTAGCGTGGTATACGGATACGCAATATGACATGAAATATTGGACTTTTATCTCTGAGGAATTACCACTGCTTTGTCATGAGTTATTCCCACAATTAACGACTAAACGAGAAAAGACTTTTGCAGCCGGACTTTCCATGGGTGGTTTTGGTGCGTTAAAACTGGGCTTACTTTGTCCAGAAAAATTTGCTGGAATTGCGGCAATGTCAGGAATGCTTACCTTGGTAGAAGCGAAAGAAGAACTATTTAAAGCGCGCGATGCTAGCTATTGGCGGGGAATTTTTGGCCCAGAAGAAACTTGGCGGACTTCAGAAAACGACTTTACTTATCAAATTACCCACTATCAAAAGGAACAAAAGAGCAAGTTTTTCATCTGTTGTGGAACGGAAGATGAGCTCTTGTTATCGAGTCAAATTGTTGTGGATCTCATGCAAAAAAATGACTTTGACGTGACTTTTAAAACCGGGCCAGGAGCACACGAATGGCAATTTTGGGATACTTGGATTCAAACGGTATTAAATTGGATGCAAGAAATCATGCAACAAGCAAACTAAGAAAAAAGCGTATCTACTTCATTGGTTACGAGGTAGGTACGCTTTAGGTTTATTTTTGCAAAAATTGTTGTAGTTTTACTTTGCATGTTTGTCTCTTAGGCAATCCTTCTTGATAGTGGAGCGTGACTTTAGCTGTTAGCGTATCTTTAGGCGTAATCTTAATCTTTTTAGGAATCGCTACATTAAGGTCTGCGTCTGTTAATCCTTTGACTTGTCCATTCTGCCATTCGATACTGCGAGATACACTTGCTATTTCTTGATTTTTTGCGGTAATAACGATAGCAATATTTTTCACTTTTTCATCAATGAGATTGTCTATTTGCGGTAGTTTCGTGACTACGACTTGCTTTTGATTACTAACCAGTTCTAAACCTTTAATATCGACATCTTCTAAATCTTGGAAATTGACTTGATACACGTCCAAATGACTAGTCTGGCTGAAACGTCCTATCAAAAAACTAAGCCCCGCAACAACCATCACTAAAAGAACAATGGATAAATTCTTTTTCATATTTGCTCGCTCCTTACCTAAATTTAAACGTTTACAATATAATTGTACCAAAAAAACGCTAAAGCACAAATCACTTTAGCGTCGTTTTTTTTCAATACAAAATAGAATCGGTGGTTGATTTTTTTGATTGATAAATTGGTATTTTAGTACATTATATTTTTCCTGAGGGAGTTGTTGGCAGTAAGTATCCACCGCTTGTAACTCCTCTTTGCCACCTGTATGTCCATAATAGCTGACCACGATGATGCGTCCCTTAGGATTTAGGCGAGATAGTAGCGCATCTAAAGCTTGTTTGGTTGTTTCGGGTAAGGTAATACAAGTTTTATCGCTGTTAGGTAGATAGCCGAGATTAAAAATAGCTGCCTGTATTTGTTCATCTGGAGCTAAATAGTCCAGTACATGCTCATGACCTACTAGATGGCAAGCAACACGCAAGATTAGATTGGCCTCGCTTAAACGTTTGGTGGTTTGCTCGAGCGCTTGTTGCTGAATATCAAAGGCGTGAACCTGGCCCTTTTCTCCGACTAATTCGGCTAAAAACAAGGTATCATGGCCATTTCCCATCGTTGCATCAACTACGATATCCCCAGGCTGTACGCATTCCCTTAAGAGTTGATGGCTAAAATGTAAGGCAGTCTTTAGCATATGTTCACCTGCTTACGAATATCGAATTTGCCTTGATAAGAATCACGACGCAACATTTCTTGATCGATGGCGTTTAAGACTTCCCATTTTTTCAGACTCCACATTGGACCGACAAGCGAATCAAACGGTGCATCCCCGGTCAAGCGATGGATGATAATGTCTTGTGGAATCAGCTCTAATTGGTCGCAAATAATATCAACATATTCTTTAAAGCCTAATAAGCGCAACCGTCCTTCATGATAATCTCGTAGCATACGGGTATTACGCATCAAGTGAAGTAAGTGCAATTTAATCCCTTGAATATCGGAATCGAGAATCGTTCGTTTGACATTTTCCATCATCATTTCATACGTTTCGCCAGGAAGACCATTAATCAAGTGGGTGCAGACACGGATATTGTGTTTGCGCAATTTGGCGACACCATCTAAATACGTTTGATAGCTATGGGCGCGATTGATTAAGTCGCTGGTTTGTTCATAGGTGGTTTGTAGGCCTAATTCTACCCAAAGATAAAGTCGTTCATTCAGTTCAGCTAAGTATTCCACGACATCATCAGGTAGACAGTCCGGACGTGTCCCAATGGATAAGCCGCCCACCCCAGGTAAATTCACAACTTGTTCGAACCGTTCTTTGATGACGGCTAGTGGTGCGTGTGTATTGGTAAAGTTTTGGAAATAGACGATATATTGATGAACGCCAGGCCATTTTTGATGCATCATATCAATCTCTTTTTGAAATTGAATCGGTAGTGGATCTTCAGGTGCAACAATCATATCCCCTGAGCCAGAGACGCTACAAAAAGTACAGCCACCATGAGCTACAGTACCATCACGGTTTGGACAATCAAAGCCACCATCAATCGGGACTTTGAAGATTTTCTCACCGAATTGCTGTCTTAAGGCATAATTCCATGAGTGATAACGTTTATTTTGATCTTCTGCATATAAAAATTTCATCTAAAAACTTCCTTATATTCTGATTCTAAGCCAAAAAAGGATTAAGTGCGTTTGTTAAATTCTTGGACAAAGTGTTTTTCGGCATAAATGGGATAAGTCAACAGCAGCCAACCTAAGCCTAGCGAATAACCAGCCAGCACATCACTTGGATAATGCACGCCAAGATAGATGCGGCTACAACCGATAAGTAAGATGAATAGGCCGAGGATGACTTGGCAAATGCGTTGACTGGTCTTGTTGTGAATAAAAAGTGGCACGAAGAAAATCAGTGTCCCATATAAAACCATACTACCAGAAGAATGTCCACTAGGAAAGCTATAGCCTGGCGCGTGGACTAGATGCTCACCACTTGGACGCAGGCGATGGACTAACACTTTCACTATATTTGTTAAAGCTAAAGCCACACCAATCATGCCAGCACTTAGCCAAAGCGCTTCTAGTTTGCGCTGTCCATAGATTAAGACGGCTACAATGGCGATGGTTAAGATGACCATGGTAATCACATTGGCAAATTTGGTAACCCAGCTAAAAAAGGGAGTACCTTGTGGACGTAGCGCTTGAATGGCTTGGCTTATCGTCGTGTCAAATCCTTTCAGAGTCGTCGGGTAAAATTTAGCGATGTAAGTCAAAACCGCAAATAGCAGTAAAAAGCAGCTACCGGCAAATTGATAATAAAGTTTGCTTTTTGTCATGTCTTTTCCTTTCTAGATACGAATGATTTACTTAAACATTTCAGTCATATTACGTCAAATGAATAAGTTTGAGTTCTATTATAGCCGAAATAGCAGTTTTTTAGTAGTAATCAATGAAAATACGCGCTGTTTTTCTAAATTTTTATAAAGAATTATGTCCTTTGGGGAGGAAAAGTTTGACCATCCGATTAAGAATATAACAAATTAATGAATTTCATACGTTTTTAAAGTAAAGCTTTGGGTTTTGGTGTATAATGAATTTTGAGCTTTTAGATAAACATTTTTCAAGCACATACGTTTGTATAAAAGTATTTTTGATAGCATTTATAAAATAATTTTTTTGGAATCGATAATTTATTTTTGATGGAGGATAGAAAATGAAAAAACATGCCAGTTACCAAGTGAAACATCGTACAACAAATTATAAAAAATATCGAAAATTAAGTAAGACAGCTGCGGTTGTGGGTAGTACTGTGACGGCGGTAAGTGTCGCTGCTCCATTGATTCCTACGGTAAATGTACAGGCGGATACTGTGCAATACAGCAATGCATCTAGTCAGCAACAATTTATCAATCAAATCGCCCCACATGCTCAATCAGTGGCTAATGCGAACGATTTATATGCTTCGGTCATGATGGCACAGGCGATTTTAGAAAGTGCTTGGGGGAAAAGTACGCTAGCTCAAGCACCTAATTATAATTTGTTTGGTATTAAAGGTAGCTATAATGGCCAAACCGTTTACATGAATACATTAGAATTTTTAAATGGCCAATGGGTGACGAAGAATGAACCTTTCCGTCGCTATCCTTCATTTGCGGAATCATTTATGGATAATGCGCGCACGTTAAGAAATGTTTCTTTCCAATCTGGCGTGTACTACTATGCCGGTGCTTGGAAAAGTAATACGACTTCTTATCGTGATGCTACAGCTTGGTTAACCGGACGATACGCAACAGATCCAAATTATGCGACCTCGTTAAATCGGATTATCGAAACATACGGCTTAACACAATATGACACACCAAGTAGCGGTAATCCATCGCATTCATTTGGTGACGGAACAAATACAAATTTACCATCTAATGGGAATCAGGAGGCTACCCATACAGGCACTTCGACATATACCATTGTGGCGGGTGATAGTTTATATGCGATTGCGAAAAAATTTGGGGTAACAATTGCTCAGCTAAAGAGTTGGAATCAATTATCAAGTGATATGATTTATGTTGGTCAAAAATTATCCATTCAAACGGGGACGGGTAATACGACTGTTATGCCTAATCCTAGTACACCGACTGCACCAAGTACACCAAGTAGTTCTACTGATTTAAAAACACAAACTTACACGGTTGTTTCAGGTGATTCGGTGTGGAAGATTGCCAATCAATTTGGTATCTCAATGGAGGCATTACGTAGTCAGAATCATATTCAAAATAACTTTATCTATCCAGGACAAGTTTTGAAAATTCCTTTAGTGAGCAATAGTGAGGGTTCGACGACTCCTATTACCCCAACTGTCCCAAATCATGCTACCTCAAACACGCCTAGTCAAACGCCTACTGTGTCAACGGATACTTATACTGTAAAATCAGGAGACAGTCTGTGGTTGATTGCCAATCGATACGGTTTGTCGGTTAGTCAATTAAAGAGCATGAACCAATTGACAAGTGATTTGATTTATCCAGGTCAAAAGCTAACAGTCCGAAAAGGGAATAATACGAGTTCTACTGCTACAAATCCTACGACGCCGAATAATAGTGCCAATCAATCTAGCGGACAATCAAGTAATCATCAGCCTGTAGATACGACTAGTTATACTGTAAAATCAGGAGACAGTCTGTGGTCGATTGCTAATCGATACGGTTTATCGGTTAGTCAATTAAAGAGCATGAACCAATTGACAAGTGATTTGATTTATCCAGGTCAAAAGTTAGCGGTCCGAAAAGGGAATAATACGAGTTCTACTGCTACAAATCCTACGACGCCGAATAATAGTGCCAATCAATCTAGCGGACAATCAAGTAATCATCAGTCTGTAGATACGACTAGTTATACTGTAAAATCAGGAGACAGTCTGTGGTTGATTGCTAATCGATACGGTTTATCAGTTAGTCAATTAAAGAGTATGAACCAATTGACAAGTGATTTGATTTATCCAGGTCAAAAGTTAGCGGTCCGAAAAGGGAGTCATTCAGTGATAAATCAAGAACCTAATCCAACGAATACGACAAATCTTTCTGAGAAAAATTATACCGTGGTGGCGGGCGATTCAGTATGGAAAATTGCCAATAAATTCGGCATTTCGATGAATACTTTGCGTAACTTGAATCATATTAAAAATGACTTTATCTATCCAGGTCAGGTTTTAAAAGTTCAAGCGAGCACGACTCCTTCAACTGCTGTGAGTCAAAGTACAACAACTACTTCGAAAGCTACAACTTATCGTGTGAAAAGTGGTGATAGTTTATGGAGTATTGCTCAAAAACATGGGTTAAGTGTTGCGCAATTAAAGGCCTTGAATCAATTGACTTCGGATTTAATTTTAGTCAATCAAACTTTGAAGGTAAAATAGAGTTTTTGATAGCTCAGGTGTAAAGAGGACCTGAGCTATTTTTGCTACTCAAATAACGGAAAAATCCTATGGGGCTATTGAATTTTGTGGGGAAATTTGATACCATGAAAACAACTTATACTTCACATTGACAAGGAACAGTAGAAAGTGATGCAGATTCAGAGAGAGTATGTTTGGTGCGAATACTCCTGACAACTTTTGAAGCTCGCCTTGAAGTGATGGGTGCTGAAAGTAGTAGGTATCCACGGTGACAATCGTTATCATGTTCAAGGTCAGCAATGTCTGATGAAGAATAGGTGGTACCACGTGTGATTGACGTCCTATAAGGAAATTTCCTTATAGGACTTTTTGTATAAGGTTGTGAGAAGGGTCGATTAGCTACAAGCAGCTAAGTTTGTCCGGAATGTCAGGAAAATCCATTGTATTTAAAGATTTTCCTAGACAGGCCGGCTTAGATGCGATGTAGCTACCCTTCGAACACCGTCAAATAAGGTTGTGAGGCGGCTCGGTAAGACATGAAGAAATTCGTGTGCTTACCTACCGTTGAGAAAATCGGATGAAAGGAGATTTTCTCAAACAGGAGGGCGAATTTCGCAATGTCTAGCTGCCAAACACCGTGGAAAAGGTTGTGAAGCGACTCGGTCAGCCACGATCGGATAAGTTTGTCCAGAACGTCGGGAAAGTCCGAGAAGTAAAGACTTTCCCAGACGTGCTGGCTTATACGCCGAAGTGGCTAGTCGCTGAACACCGTCAAATAAGGTTGTAAATCGACTCGAATAGCTAATAGCGGATAAGCAATCAATACATTAAATATTCACACGACATGATTTCATCATGACCCTTTAGCTAGTCTAAGGTTCAAGATAAACAAATATTTTTTAGGAGGAAAAGAAAGTGAATTACAATCACAAGACCATTGAGAAAAAATGGCAAAAGTATTGGGCTGCTCACAATACGTTCAATACAACAACAGATCCCGATAAGCCAAAATTCTATGCATTAGACATGTTCCCTTATCCATCTGGTCAAGGCTTACACGTTGGCCATCCGGAAGGGTATACGGCAACTGATATTTTATCTCGTTTCAAACGTGCACAAGGCTACAATGTTTTACATCCAATGGGGTGGGATGCCTTTGGTTTACCTGCGGAACAATATGCTTTAGATACCGGCAATGATCCAGCAGAATTCACCAAGAAAAATATCGAAACCTTCCGTCGTCAAATTAATTCTTTAGGTTTTAGTTATGACTGGAATCGTGAAGTCAACACCACTGATCCTGAATATTACAAATGGACACAATGGATTTTCACAAAATTATATGAAAAAGGATTAGCCTATGAAGCAGAAGTTGCGGTAAACTGGGTGCCTGAATTAGGAACAGTTATCGCCAACGAAGAAGTCATCGATGGTAAGAGTGAACGTGGTGGTTATGACGTTATTCGTAAACCAATGCGTCAATGGATGTTGAAAATCACGGCTTATGCAGACCGCCTATTAGATGATTTAGAAGAACTAGACTGGCCAGAAAGCATCAAAGAAATGCAACGTAACTGGATTGGTCGCTCAGTCGGTGCCAATGTAACCTTTAAAGTAGCTGATACGGACAAAGAATTTACCGTCTTTACCACTCGTCCTGATACTTTGTTCGGTGCGACATATGCAGTGATGGCACCAGAATTACCACTTGTGAAAGAAATTACGACGCCTGAGCAAATGGCGGCTGTGGAAAGCTATATCGAACAAGCGGCGAAAAAATCAGATTTAAACCGTACTGATTTAGCTAAAGAAAAAACAGGGGTCTTTACGGGTGCCTATGCGATTAATCCGGTAAACAATAAGAAAATACCAATCTGGATTGCGGATTATGTTTTGGCTTCATACGGTACTGGGGCAATTATGGCAGTACCGGCACATGATGAACGCGACTTTGAATTTGCGAAAACATTTGATTTAGAAATTATCCCCGTCTTAGCAGGTGGCGATGTAACGAAGGAAGCTTTCACAGAAGATGGCGAACACATCAATTCTGAGTTTCTAAATGGTTTAAATAAACAAGAAGCCATTGATAAAATGGTTGCTTGGTTAGAAGAACATGGCGTAGGGAAAAAAGAAGTCAGCTATCGTCTACGTGACTGGCTATTCTCTCGTCAACGCTACTGGGGTGAACCAATTCCAATCATTCATTGGGAAGATGGTACAACTACCGCTTTAAGTGAAGAGGAATTACCATTACGTTTGCCAAAAGCGACAAATATCAAACCAAGTGGTACCGGTGAATCACCATTAGCCAACATTACAGATTGGGTCAATGTGGTCGATCCTAAGACAGGCTTGAAAGGTCGTCGTGAAACCAATACCATGCCACAATGGGCGGGTAGTTCATGGTACTTCTTACGCTATGTTGATCCACACAACAAACAAGCTTTGGCCGATTATGAAAAATTAAAACAATGGTTGCCAGTAGATATTTACATTGGGGGAGCTGAACATGCGGTATTACACTTATTGTATGCTCGTTTCTGGCATAAATTCTTGTATGATTTAGGCGTAGTACCAACCAAAGAACCATTTCAAAAATTATTTAACCAAGGAATGATTTTAGGCGAAAACAATGAAAAAATGTCTAAATCTCGCGGTAATGTCGTAAACCCAGATGATGTCGTGAAACAATATGGTGCCGATACTTTACGTCTTTATGAAATGTTTATGGGACCATTGGATGCTTCGATTGCCTGGAGCGAAAATGGCCTTGAAGGTAGCCGTAAATTCTTAGACCGTGTATGGCGTTTGATTGTTGATGAAAATGGTAAACTTAGAGATCGCATCACAACCTTTAACGATGGTAAATTAGATAAAGTCTATAACCAAACTGTGAAGAAAGTGACAGAAGACTTCGAAAACCTACACTTTAACACAGCTATTTCGCAAATGATGGTCTTTGTCAATGAAGCCTACAAGGCAGATGCACTTCCTTATGCCTATATTGAAGGTTTTGTTCAATTATTAGCGCCAATTGCTCCACATATCGCTGAAGAATTGTGGGAAATCTTAGGCAATGAAGGTGGCATCTCTTATGTGCCATGGCCTACCTTTGATGAAGCAGCTTTAGTTGAATCAGAAGTAGAAATTGTTTGCCAAATCAATGGTAAAGTCCGTGCCAAACTAATGGTACTAGTCGATAGTAGTAAAGAAGCCTTGGAAGAACTTGCTTTAGCCAATGAACAAGTCAAAGAACACATTGCGGGCAAGACGGTTCGTAAAGTGATTGCTGTACCAAATAAATTAGTTAATATCGTAGCAAACTAAGTATAATAATAGAGGTCTTCCCATTTGATGATGATGGAAAGACCTCTATTTTTTGAAATGAAAAAATAGAAATGAATTTATACAAAAAAGAAACGATGACCACTTGTATATAATTATCCAAATTTCTAAATTCTTTTTTGAAGCGATTAGTAAGATTTAAATGATAGTTCTTCATCTAGTTCACTCCAAAATTCTGCTACAGGTGTAGATTTGTACCCGTTATTTACATAGTCCTGATACGCTTCTTTAGCAACAACAAGATCGTATTCATCCTCTATACGTTCAAATAACGCTTGTTTAAATGCTTCTTCTAAGGATATTGCATGGCTTTTTGCATAACTTTCCGCAAGCTTTCTTTCTTCTTCTGATAATCTGATAAAAAATGCCATAATCCCTTCTCCTCCATTGTGGTTTCTAAAGTATATTTTGCTACTTCAAAGTCCGTTAGTCAAATATCACAGTGGAATTTTAATTAAGTAGCTAGTTGATGCATATTTGTTATAAAAAGTACGAAATGTTTTGATTTTTGAGCAGTCTGGTGTGCTTTTGAAAAACTATTTGTTATAATGTAAAAAAACGAATAGAAAACGAGGTCAAGTGATGTCTTATTCAGAACTTTTACATAAAGAAACGATTCGCCCGTTTTTATTGGAAATGCGCATTGGCTTGGAAAAGGAAAGTCAACGTGTCGATTTAGTGGGCAATCTAGCACAAAGCGATCATCCCAAAACATTAGGAAGCCGGACTTTTCATCCATATATTCAAACAGATTTTGCCGAAACACAGGTCGAATTAATTACACCAGTGACGAATAGTCCAAAAGAAGCTTTGCGAAAATTGGCAATGATTCATGATGTTATTTATCGTTCTATGGATCCTGAGGAAATGCTTTGGCCCTTAAGTATGCCGCCAGCCTTGCCTGATGATGAAGACCAAATTATGATTGCCAAACTAAAAACAAAAGAAGATGTGTTATACCGTCGTTATTTGGCAAAGGTGTATGGTAAACGTAAGCAAATGGTGAGTGGGATTCATGTCAATATCGAGTTAGGTCAAAAATTCATGACGACCCTTCATCAATTAGAAAATAGTTCAGTGAGTTTGGATGCCTTTCGTACGCAAGTGTATCTGCACCTCGCACAGCAATACTTACATTATCGTTATGTCTACACCTATCTATTTGGGGCTTCTCCACTTCCGGAAAAGAACTATTGTCTATTTGATGCCCCTCATGATTATGTTCGAAGTATTCGTAATTCTAAAGCTGGCTATCAAAACAAAGAAGCCCTTCAAGTCAGCTTTGAAAGTTTCGACCAGTATTGTCAAGATTTAAAACAGCTAGTTGCGAAAGGAAAATTGATTGAAGAAAAAGAGTTCTATTCAGCTGTGCGTTTGCGTCAAGGAAAAGGCGAAGAGTATTTAGAAGATGCGATTCGTTACATTGAATTACGTAATGTGGACTTAAATCCTTTTGAAGCGATTGGTATCAATGAAGAACAGCTTGTTTTTATCCAAGTATTCTTATTATATTTATTAACCCAAGAAGCGCCAAGTGATGTCGATGCCTTTTTACAACTTGGCGAGCAATACAACCAACAAGTCGCCATGGAGCATCCTGAAAAAGAAAGTGCCTTGCAAGAAGAAGTGATTCGCATTATTGATGAATTGGTGGCTTTAGTCAAAGAGTTAGATTTACCAGTAGAACAAGCATGGCTTAAAAAATGGCAAAAAATGGCGCGCCACCCACAAGCCACGCTAGCTAGTGAGTACATTACTAAATTAAAAAACCAAACGCAACACGAACTGGCAACGCAATTAGGACGTCAATATCACGAGCAAGCTTGGGCGCATCCTTATCAGTTGGCAGGATATCGTAACATGGAACTATCTACACAAATCATGATGTTTGATGCCATTCAAAAAGGCGTGACAGTTGAAGTATTGGATGAGGTCGATCAGTTTATCAAATTAACTTACGATGGCCAAACAGAATATGTGAAAAAGGCGAATATGACCAGTAAAGATAACTATGTCGTCCCATTAATCATGGAAAATAAAGTGGTAACGAAAAAAGTGCTTGCTGCTTCTCATTTTAGAGTCCCTCAAGGTGCGGAATACCAAGATTTAGCCAGTGCCTTAAGAGATTACCCTAAATATGCGCAAGGAAAAGTAGTGATTAAGCCTAAGAGTACCAACTACGGGCTAGGAATTACGATTTTTAAAGAGGCGATGAGTCAAGCGGATTATCAAAAAGCTTTAGAAATTGCTTTTAAAGAAGATATCGATGTTTTGGTAGAAGAATATTTTGCCGGTACTGAATATCGTTTCTTTGTGATTAATGGTCAGACCAAGGCTATCATGTTGCGGGTGCCAGCAAATGTCAAAGGCGATGGGGTACACACTATTCGTGAATTAGTTGAACAAAAAAACCAAGATATTTTACGCGGCACGCATCATCGTTATCCATTAGAAAAGATTCAGTTAGGCGATATCGAAGCGCTGATGCTTAAAGAACAGGGATATGATTTTGAAACAGTCTTGCCAAAGGATGTCATAGCTTGGTTAAGAGAAAATTCCAATATCTCTACAGGTGGCGATTCGATTGATATGACCGATGAAATTCCGGATGATTATAAGCAAATTGCCGCTCAAGCAGTCGAAGCATTGGGAGCGAAAATTTCAGGCATTGATTTAATTATTCCAGATTATCATCAAAGTGCCACTGCGCCAGACGCTTATGGGATTATTGAGGCGAATTTCAACCCTGCTATGCATATGCACGCCTATCCCTATAAAGGAAAAGGCCGTCGTTTAACCTTAGAAGTGTTGAAGCTGCTATTTCCAACCTTGAAAATATAAAAGGCTCGCCCAATTTGATTGGCGAACCTTATGAAAAGAGCTTATGCCAAAAAGATTCATGTTTTTTGGGTGTAGGCTCTTTTGTGTTTGATGGATATTTTTCAGCAATATCAATGATTGCTTCGTTGACTGCCTGACTATCCACGATTAACAAGCCGATACTATCCTCATTACAAGGCTGACTTGACTCGGTGACGGTGAATGGGATTTGAGCTTGACTGAGAATGGTAATATAGGTCGCTTGCAGACTTTCGGGCAATTTCGCATTTAATAACGCTTTGTAGCCTTTAAATTCTGCTAGATGACTTTTTAGAGTTGCTTGTAGTTCGGGATTTTGCATTTCACTTTTGGTCATGGAAAGCAAGCAACGTTCTCTAAAAGTCCCTAGATATTTTGCTTGTTCTTCTGGATTGATTTTCGGTGCGCCATACATGGATTTATCTAAATGTTGCTGCAAAGAATCGCTCATATTATTCCTTCCTTTCGTTTTTTCCTATTGTAACAAAAGCGCTTTAAGTCGTCAAAACAGCTTTAACGTAGAAAATGTGCTAGAATAGAAGCGAGGTGAGGAAAATGAAACTAATCTTAACGCCAGAAGCAATCGAAAAATTACAAATGAAAATGCAAGACGGTGATTATATCTTGCTTGACTATGAAGATGCGACAGGACCATTTGTCGATAGTGCTGCCAGTTGTCAATTATATTCAAGTTTTCGTTTCTTGTTTGTTCCAGGTGATTTTGACCAAGAAAAATTAGCGGTCTATGATCATGTACATGAAACCCCGCTTGGCAAAGTTTATATGAAGTCAAGATCGGAAATGTTATTAGATAATGAAGTCCGCGTAGTCGTTGAACCTGTCTATCATGCCTTGCAATTACGTTCAGATAGTGGCATTTTAGCCAACAATATCGAAGTTAGACGGGTTAACCCTGCCGATTATGAAGGCAAAACGAATACTACTTCAGGTACTTGTTAATAAATAAGGCCAAGTTAGCCTAGTGTTTAGCGAACGTTGAACAACTAAGAGAATCTAAATCATTGGAAAATCTACTTTATTTACATTTTTTTGAATAGAAAAAAGCAGCCGAGTACGAAAAGAATGGGAAAAAACGTACTCGGCTTTACTAATTATGGAAGATGGTCAATGAGAATAGGAAAACCATCTAAATATTACATACACTAGAAAGGAATCTAGCGTAGATACCTAATTTTGGACTAATTTCAAAAAACGTTGTGGCAATCTCTGACATACCAAAAATCCAATACCAGCAGAACAAATGGCTTTAATCATATCTGGTAATAAGAAGTTCACACAACCGGCGATAAAGGCTTGATTTAAAGGCATACCGGTCGCAAATTTTAACCAGATGCTACCAACAATTAATGTAGTGGCAAACCCAGTTATATTGGCAACTAGTACGGTCACAAAGCTTTTCGGATTCATTTGGATGATGGTTCCGATGATGAATGCACATAGTACAAATCCCCATAGATATCCTCCAGATGGACCAAAAAGGACACCTACACCAGCCGCACCACCGGCATAGACAGGTAGGCCAATCGCACCTAAAACAAGATAGATAATGACCGCTAGACTACCTACTTTACGTCCTAAAATCGTTGCAGTTAAACCAACAATAAAGGTTTGTAGCGTTAAGGGAACAATTGGCAAGGGAATGGTAAATTGCGCAAATACAGCAATCACTGCGGCAAAAATCGCTGCGACCAATTGTTTTTGTAATCGAATATTTTGCATATAAATTCTCCTTTAAATTACGTCAACCACGATGTTCTTATCAGTTAACCTGTTTAGATTATACCATTATGTTTACCGAAATGCAAATATAGGTTAACGAAAATAAAAAGTACTCTCGATTTGTTGTAATTAAGTGAATAATATCGAAGAATACGAAAATGCGGTGAGGAAGTTGGATGAATACGTAAGAGTTTTAAATATGGATAAATACAAGACAGACGATTTTTCCATTAATATTGATTAAATGTTCAAAATTCCAACATATTCTTGTTTATTTTTGATATAATGTAAAAAAAACAACAAAGGATTAAACATGAATAAACGAGAACGACTAGAAGAAATTACACGATTGGTAAATAAAAAAGGTACGGTACGAATTTCTGAGATTGTTAAATTGCTAAATGTTACTGATATGACAGTTCGACGTGATTTTATAGAATTGGAAGAGCAAGGAGTTCTAACCAAAATCCATGGCGGTGCTAGAAGTAATAAGGCTTTTCAATATCGGGAATATTCTCATTCTGAGAAACATATTCAAAATAAGGAAGCCAAGCAAGAGATAGCAGAAAGGGCAACACAACTGATAGAAGATGGAGACACGGTATTTTTAGGTCCAGGAACAACAGTGGCCTTTCTGGCTGAAGCCATTAAAAATCCTCGTCTAACTGTCATCACAAACTGTATGCCTGTTTTTACCATCTTATCACAAAAGAAGACAGAAGATTTTCAAGTCTTTCTCCTTGGAGGAGAATATCGCCAAGTGACAGAATCGTTTGTAGGAGAAATTACCAATACAAGTTTAGAAAAACTGCGATTCAGCAAGATTTTCTTTTCAGGTAACGGGCTTAAAGGGAGTGATGTCATGACTTCCACCCTAGCTGAAGCCTATACGCAAAATATTGCTATTAAACATTCTTTAGAAAAATATCTACTGCTAGATGCCTCGAAAATTGGAAAAGATGATTTTACTTCTTTTTGTGATTTGAATGATTTGACAGCACTAGTGACAGATATGAATGCGAATGATGAAAACTACCAATTATTACATAACCACATTGAAATTATTTCAACAAAATTATAAAATTATCAAAACCAACAGCAAAATGTTGGTTTTTTGTTTGTATACGAAAAAAATAAGCAAAATGTGTTGACTTTATGTTTGTTTGATTGTATAATTTAAACATAAAAAGCGAAAACGCTTTTTCTAAGTTTTGCAAAACAAAGATTTTTTGCCACATATGGCTACAACTTTATATTTTTGTTAGGAGAGAGGTTATGACAATCATTATCGGTGCTGATCCAGCGGGCTCAAAACTAAAAGACCTTATTAAAAATTATTTACAAGAAAAATCATATGACTTTAAAGATGTCAGTGATGGAAGTGATTTTGTTGATACAACTTTGGCGGTAGTTGCAGCAGTCAATCAAGAGGAAGAAAATCTAGGCATTGTGATTGATGCTTATGGAGTTGGCCCATTTATGACCGCAACTAAAGTTAAAGGTATGATCGCTGCAGAAGTTTCAGACGAACGTTCTGCCTATATGACAAGAGGACACAACAATTCGCGTATTATTACAATCGGTAGTGAGATTGTAGGAGAAGGAATTGCTAAAAATATCGTTAAAGGATTTATTGAAGGTAAGTATGATGGCGGCCGTCACCAAATTCGTATCGATATGCTAAATAAAATGTGCTAATTGCTGTAGACAAAGGAGAATAAGAGATGAAAATTGCAATCGGTTGTGACCACATTGTAACCTATGAAAAAATCGCTGTGGTAGATTATTTGAAAAATCAAGGATATGAAGTATTGGACTTTGGGACTTATGACAATGTTCGTACTCATTACCCAATCTTTGGTAAAAAAGTTGGTGAAGCTGTTGTAAGCGGAAAAGCAGATTTGGGTATTTGTATTTGTGGAACAGGTGTTGGTATCAACAATGCTGTAAACAAGGTTCCTGGTGTTCGATCAGCCTTGGTTCGTGATATGACCTCAGCACTTTACGCTAAGGAAGAGTTAAATGCCAACGTCATTGGTTTTGGAGGAAAGATTACAGGTGAGTTGCTTATGTGTGACATCATTGAAGCCTTCATTAAAGCAGAATACAAACCAACTGAAGAAAATAAACGTTTGATCGAAAAGATTGCTGCTGTTGAGACGCTCAATCAAGAGCAAGCTAATCCAGAGTTTTTTACGGAATTTCTTGAAAAGTGGGATCGCGGAGAATACCACGACTAGGAGGCTCACATGATTTTGACGATTACTTTAAATCCGTCGGTTGATATTGCCTATCAATTGGATACCTTTCATTTGGATACGGTCAATCGAGTAGAAAAAGTTCAAAAAACAGCTGGTGGCAAAGGGCTCAATGTCACACGGGTTTTGAAACAAGTCGGTGAAGATGTTGTAGCAACAGGCTTTATTGGCGGTGAGATTGGAAGTTATGTAAAGAAACAACTTACTCGAAATGATATTAAAAATTCCTTTGTGGAAATTGGGAACGAAACACGTAACTGTATTGCGGTGCTTCACGATGGTCAACAGACAGAGATTTTAGAACAAGGACCAACTATCCAAGAACATGAAGCCTTGAATTTTATCGAACATCTAGAAATTATTCTGAACAATGTAGAGGTTGTTGTTATTTCAGGAAGTTTGCCTAAGGGACTTGCTAGCAATTATTATGTAGAGATTGTAGAACTTTGTAAACAATGCGATGTAGCTGTTGTTTTGGACTGTTCTGGTGAGGCACTGAAAAAAGTTTTAGAAAGCCAGCAGAAGCCGACGGTTATTAAGCCTAATACAGAAGAGTTATCACAGTTAATTGGCAAAAATATCACAGATGATATTCAAGAATTGAAATCAGTTCTATCTGGTCAATTATTCCAAGGAATTGAATGGATAGTCGTATCCTTGGGTGCAAAGGGAGCTTTTGCTAAGCACAATGACAAGTTCTATCGTGTTAAAATTCCAGAAATAAATGTCGTTAATCCAGTAGGTTCGGGTGATTCAACCGTTGCAGGTATTGCAGCGAGTTTGGCACATGCATTGCCTGATGTAGGACTACTAAAAAATGCAAATGTTTTGGGCATGTTAAATGCTCAAGAAGAACAGACAGGTTATGTCAACTTAGAACATTCAGAAGTATTGTATTCTCAAATTGAAGTCGAGGAGGTTTAAGATGGTATTAACAGCAGAAAAAAGAAAATATATGGAAAAAGTCAGCAATGATGCAAGAGTCATTTCAGCTCTTGCCTTCGACCAACGTGGAGCCTTGAAAAAAATGATGGCAAAACATCAGGCAGAAGAACCTACTGTGGAGCAGATGGAAGAACTAAAAACTCTAGTTTCTGAAGAACTAACACAGTTTTCTTCTTCTATTCTTTTAGACCCTGAATTTGGCTTACCAGCTTCACGCGCCCGTGATGAACAGTGTGGCTTGCTTTTGGCCTATGAAAAAACTGGCTATGACACTAGCTCTACTAGTCGTTTGCCAGATTGCCTAGTAGAGTGGTCTGTAAAACGATTAAAAGAAGAGGGGGCAGATGCCATTAAGTTTCTACTTTACTATGACGTTGATGGTGACCAATATGTCAATCTTCAAAAACATGCTTATATCGAACGCTTAGGTTCAGAATGTCAGGCAGAAGGTTTGCCATTCTTCTTGGAAATTTTGAGCTACGATGAAACGATTGAAGACAATGCTAGTGTAGAGTTTGCTAAAGTTAAACCTAGAAAAGTAAATGAAGCCATGAAAGTCTTTTCTGATGAACGTTTTGGAGTAGATGTTCTCAAGGTAGAAGTACCTGTGAATATGAATTTTGTAGAAGGGTTTGGAACAGGGAAAGTCGTTTATACAAAAGAAGAAGCAGCCGAATATTTCCATCAACAAGAAGCATCAACTCATTTGCCATATATTTATCTAAGTGCAGGTGTTTCTGCTAAACTCTTCCAAGATACACTAGTGTTTGCACATGAATCAGGTGCTAAATTTAATGGTGTTCTCTGTGGTCGTGCAACATGGGCAGGTGTTGTGCCAGTATATATTGAAAAAGGAGAAGAAGCAGCCCGCGAATGGTTACGAACTGTTGGTCGTGAAAATATTGAGGGACTTGATGCCGTCTTGTCTCAAACTGCAACATCCTGGGTAGAAAAATTTTATAAAAAATAACCATTTTTCTCAAAAGAAAGGGTTTACATTTTCTAAGGATATGCTATAATAATCTTATCAGCAAGAATATAGAGTGGATTGTAACTAATTCGATTAGGCAAGACTACAAATGGATTTGGGAGTAGAATGTTCTCGGTTTGTTTGTAGTCTTTTTTGCTTAAAAATATAGGAGGGTTTTATGTTTAGGATTATACAGTCATTAAATAATAACGCTGCTCTGGTAAAAAATGAACATGGGGAACAGGCAGTCGTGATGGGATTAGGTATAACCTTTCAAAAGAAAAAGGGAGATTTGATTGTTAAGGATAAGATAGAGAATATCTTTTCGCTAAAAAATGATGAGGCCAAAGAAAGCTTTCTAACCTTATTAAAAGATATTCCCTTAGATTTTATTTCGGCAACCTACACAGTTATCAATCATCTAGTAGCAACGTATCATTATCCTGTACAAGAATATCTCTATGTGACACTGACAGATCATATCTATTGTGCATATCAGGCGGTTCTAAAGAATACTTATCAAGAAAGTAAGCTGCCCAATATTTCATCCGAATATCCATTGGAATATAACATGGCGCGTGAAGCCTTAGCTATATTTCGTGAAAAGTTGCTAAAAGATTTTCCCAATGATGAGATTGGAAGAATTGCCCTTCACTTAATTAATGCAAAGGGTGAAACCATTCATCCCACAAGTGAAGAACATGACATCAGCAAAAAAATTATAGCAGAGGTTGAACAAATCTTAACGGAGAATGGGATTAAACGTTCGAAAGAAAATAGCAATTTTTATGATCGTTTTATGATCCATTTGTCCTATTTTTTGAATTACTTAGATAGATCTCATCAGTCAAATGAATCTATTGCTAGTTTGGAACAGTACATCAAGCTCCAGAATCCAAGAGCTTACCTGATTGGAAGTCAGATTTTTGAGATGATCACAACATTAGTTGATGAACCTGTAAATGACAGTGAAAGGTTCTATGTTGTACTACATATTCAACGGTTATTGTAAATCAATTCAATTTTAAAAGGAGGTTCATATTTTGAACAGAGAGGAAATTACGTTATTAGGTTTTGAGATTGTTGCATTCGCTGGTGATGCACGTTCTCGAATGATGGAGGCACTGGCTGCTGCTCAAAAAGGAGACTATGCAAAAGCAGAAGAACTAGTTGAAGCTGCCAATGCTTGTATTGTTGAAGCTCATCATGCTCAGACTAGCTTGTTGCAAAAAGAAGCGGCTGGTGAGGATTTAGCCTTTAGTGTGACGCTTATGCATGGTCAAGACCATCTCATGACGACATTATTATTGAAAGACATGATGAGTCATATGATTGAACTGTACAAACGAGGTGATAAGTAATGAATAAATTGATTGAATTCATTGAGAAAGGGAAGCCTTTCTTTGAAAAGATTTCGAGAAATCCATATTTAAGGGCTATCCGTGATGGTTTCATCGCAGCAATGCCAGTTATTTTGTTCTCAAGTATCTTCCTATTGGTAGCTTTCGTACCTAATATCTTTGGTTTTACTTGGTCTGATGAAGTAGTTGCTGCCATCATGAAACCTTACGATTACACAATGGGGATTGTAGCTGTCCTAGTTGCAGGAACGACCGCAAAATCTTTGACAGACGCTTTTAACCGTCAATTGCCAAAAACCAATCAAATCAACTTCATTTCAACCATGATTGCCTCAATTTCAGGTTTCCTATTACTGGCTTCTGACGGTATTGAAGGTGGTTTTGCCAATGGTTACATGGGAACTAAGGGTCTTTTGACAGCCTTTCTAGCAGCCTTCATTACGGTTAATCTCTATAAGGTCTGTGTGAAAAACAATGTCACCATTCGTATGCCAGACGAAGTTCCACCGAACGTATCCCAGGCATTTAAAGATGTAATTCCATATGCATTGTCTATCTTTGTTTTGTATGGAATTGATCTTGCGACACGTCAATTCCTTGGAACAAACGTTGCTGAGGCTATTCTAAAATTATTTGAGCCATTATTTACAGCAGCAGATGGTTATGTTGGTATTACCATTATCTTTGGTGCCTATGCCTTGTTCTGGTTTGTAGGGATTCATGGTCCATCTATTGTTGAGCCAGCAATTGCAGCCATTACTTATGCAAATGTTGAAACCAACTTCCAACTTTTGCAGGCGGGTCAACACGCTGACAAAATCCTGACTTCAGGTACTCAAATGTTTATCGTGACAATGGGTGGTACAGGTGCTACCTTAGTTGTACCATTCATGTTTATGTGGTTGACTAAGTCTAAACGAAATAAAGCAATTGGACGTGCTTCAGTTGTTCCAACCTTCTTTGGTGTAAACGAACCAATCTTGTTTGGTGCACCACTCGTACTCAACCCAGTATTCTTTGTTCCATTTATTTTAGCTCCAATTGCCAACGTATGGATTTTCAAATTCTTTGTTGATACGTTAAAAATGAACAGTTTCAGCGTCAACTTACCATGGACAACTCCGGGTCCGTTGGGGATTGTCATGGGAACAAACTTTGCTCCACTCGCCTTTGTATTAGCTATCTTGTTGGTATTTGTCGATGTACTTATCTATTATCCATTCTTGAAAGTTTACGATGAGCAAATTCTTTCTGAGGAACAATCAGGTAAAGTAGAAAATAGCTTGAAAGAGAAAGTGGCAGCTAACTTCAATACTGCTAAAGCAGATGCTATTCTTGAAAAAGCCTCAGTTGATACCGAAATTTCTGAACAAACAAACGTACTGGTACTTTGTGCAGGAGGCGGTACAAGTGGATTGCTTGCCAACGCACTAACTAAGGCTGCAAAAGAATATGGTGTTCCAGTCACAGCGACAGCAGGAAGTTATGGTGCTCACCGTGAGATTTTGCCAGAGTATCAATTAGTCATACTTGCACCTCAAGTAGCATCGAACTATGATGATATAAAACAAGAAACCGATGCATTGGGCATTAAACTTGCCAAAACTGAAGGGGCTCAATACATTAAACTCACTCGTGATGGTCAAGGTGCACTTGACTTTGTCAAACAACAGTTTTAATCAAAAGGGGAGGGAGTTTTAAATCTCCAACTCCTACCCCTTTATTTATTTTTGATAGAAGAAGGTAGGCATATGGTTAAAACATTACCAAAAGATTTTATATTTGGTGGAGCAACTGCTGCATATCAAGCAGAAGGCGCCACAAAGACAGATGGAAAAGGTCGTGTTGCATGGGATAAGTATCTAGAAGATAATTACTGGTACACTGCGGAACCAGCTTCTGATTTTTATAATCGTTATCCAGTTGATTTAGAATTAAGTGAACAATTTGGGGTAAACGGCATTCGTATTTCAATTGCGTGGTCTCGTATCTTCCCAACAGGCTTTGGAGAAGTGAATCCAAAGGGAGTAGAGTTTTATCATAAATTATTTGCGGAATGCCATAAACGTCACGTAGAACCATTTGTAACGCTTCACCATTTTGATACACCAGAAACGCTACATTCTAATGGTGACTTTCTGAATCGAGATAACATTGAACACTTTGTCAATTATGCAGCGTTTTGCTTCAAAGAATTCTCTGAAGTTAATTACTGGACAACCTTTAATGAAATCGGCCCAATTGGTGACGGTCAGTATCTTGTTGGGAAGTTCCCGCCAGGTATTCAGTATGATCTTTCTAAAGTATTCCAATCTCATCACAATATGATGGTTTCACATGCCAAGGCAGTTAAGCTCTACAAGGATGCTGGTTATAGTGGAGAAATTGGTGTTGTACATGCATTGCCAACGAAATATCCTTATGATCCAACCAATCCAGACGATGTCCGTGCAGCGGAACTTGAAGATATTATTCACAATAAATTTATCCTAGATGCAACATACTTGGGTTACTATTCTGAAAAGACTCTTGAAGGTGTTCGCCATATTCTGAAAGTAAATGGTGGGGAATTAGACCTTCGTGATGAAGACTTTGCTGCATTAGATGCCGCAAAAGATTTGAACGACTTCTTGGGCATCAATTACTATATGAGTGATTGGATGAGAGCTCATGATGGAGAAACGGAAATTATCCATAATGGTAAAGGTGAAAAGGGAAGCTCTAAGTATCAAATCAAAGGAGTTGGTCGTAGAGAGTCTCCAGTTGATATTCCAAAAACAGACTGGGATTGGATCATCTATCCACAAGGTCTTTATGACCAAATCATGCGTGTGAAAAATTACTATCCAAACTATAAGAAAATCTACATCACTGAAAATGGTCTAGGCTATAAAGATGAATTTGTAGATGGTACAGTCTATGACGATGGTCGAATTGATTATGTGAAAAAGCATTTAGAAGTGATTTCAGATGCTATCTCAGATGGTGCCAATGTTAAAGGTTATTTCATCTGGTCCTTGATGGATGTATTTTCTTGGTCAAATGGATACGAGAAACGATATGGTTTGTTCTATGTTGACTTTGAAACCCAAGAACGCTATCCAAAGAAAAGTGCTTATTGGTATAAAAAAGTATCAGAAACACAGGTTATTGAATAAAAATAATACAAGGATGCCTAGCTCATGTTAGCATCCTTGTTTTCATATAAGAGAGGCAGTTTTTATGCTCGAATTAAAAAATGAGAACTTAACGTAAGCGTTGGATAGCTTAGCGGTCTTTTTCCCTCCTTTAATTTAAGATAGTCAGCACTTTACAACTTTTTCTTAAATTTTAACAAAAAAAAGCGGAAATACCACGCTTCTTCTAGTGAGATTAAATTGCAGTAAAATCAATAGAAAGAAGGTATTTCCACATGACTCAATCATATCAGACTACAAAGCTAATTTCCATTACATCGATTATTTTTAAAATTTTTACAGGTACTCTATCCACGCCTACATTAATGAACTTCTCTGGTTTGGTATTAGCTACGATTTGTATAACTGGTATTGCTTCTGTTCGCTCCTTTTACAATTGGTTTTTGCGACTGTACTACGGAAAATCCTTGAATACTTACTATCATATACTGTCAGTCATTGGAGAAAAGCTCGGTATTCTTGAATTAAAAGTCCTTCAATCTCTATTAGAAATAGATCGCTTTCAAGAGCTTTCCAGTCAATATCCTGTACTATTCCTAATCGATGATACGCTTCAGCCTAAGTATGGCAAAAAATTTGCACATGTTAAAGTGCTTCACGACCACGCCTTACATACAGGGAAAGCTTATGTGAATACACACGATTTTGTCACTTTAGGGATTGCTTTTCCCATTCAGAGTGGAAAACAAGTGGAATACATCATGTTCCCTTTTTCCATGCGAATGTACATTCCTGGTGGTAAATCTAAGTTAAAATTGGCTGAAGAGATGGCTACCGCTGCACTAATGGCATTTAAACCAAGCCAACACATCATTGTAGAATGTGATAGCTGGTATCCAAAAAAAGAGCTTTTAGATTTTGTCAAACTTCATCAGAACGTTGATTTTATCGCTAATATTCGAAAAGATACCGCGCTATTTGAGTTGCCAGAAAAGACTGGTAAACGCGGGCGTCCACGTAAGTACGGAAAGAAATTCAGTTGTACAGATATAGCTTTTTCAGATAGTGATGGCACTTATGAGGTTGGCATGACGTATTGCCTAACCCATCTATTTTCTATGCCGGTTTATGTCGTTCGAACAAAGAAATCTGACCAAGAGGGTGGAAGATTATTCATTTCCACGATAGATCCTGAAAAATTACCAGCCATTAAACCTGAAACTCAAGGACTGTGGTGCATTTTAGAATACTATGAACAGCGTTGGAAGATTGAGACTTACTTTTATGAAATCAAAACATTTTGGTCTTTTGGAAGCTATCAAGTTCGCTCCTATGAAGAAATTGAAAGAATGAATTTTTTGATCAATTTCACCTATGGATTAATTAAAATATTACCATTGATAGATAGCCGCTTTTCTGCATTGATGCCACAAGGGACAAGTGCACGCAAAAATTCCTTAAGCCGCGTCATTCTTGAAGAACAAATTTTCCATACTCTGGGGGCAGAGTCCCAAAACGCCAAAAATAAACGCCCAAATATCAGGGACTTATTTCGCATGCCCTTAAAAAAACGGATAGAAAACTATTTTTTGTAAAGTGCTGACAGATGATTATATCAATGTACCCCGAGGAAGAGTTATTTTTGATGAACGAAACAATCAAAGTATTATCTATATAGATAAGTGCTGTCTTTCAGATAAGAAAGTTTTGGAAAAAATTATTAAATTATTTCAAGTGAAAAATTATATAATAAAAACAGATATTCATTATCAGTGTCCAAATTGTTTGGGAAATATATGGGATGATTGATAACTAATTTAATAGATGATATGACCAAATGATAAAAATATTGTAAATGGCAGTATAAGAAATTAAGTTAGTTCAAAATTAAAAGATTATTGGTTGCAAAATGATTGCATAATATAAAAAAAGAGCCTAGACCCCTTATAAATAAAGGATTCTAAGCTCTTTTCTCTTATTCCCACTCAACAGTTGCAGGTGGTTTAGAAGTGATATCATACACGATGCGGTTGACATGAGCGACTTCATTAACGATTCGTACAGAGATTTTTTGTAATACATCCCATGGAATACGGGCAAAGTCAGCAGTCATGCCATCAATTGAAGTCACGGCACGGATACCCACTGTGTAATCGTAAGTACGGCCATCACCCATAACACCCACTGAACGGATGCCTGGTAGAACAGTGAAGTATTGCCAAATATCACGGTCAAGACCAGCTGCAGCAATTTCTTCACGTAAGATAGCATCAGATTCGCGGACGATTTCTAACTTTTCTTCTGTGATTTCGCCAAGGACACGGATGCCTAGACCTGGGCCTGGGAATGGTTGACGCCAAACGATACTATCTGGCATACCAAGCTGTGTACCTAATGCGCGCACTTCATCTTTGAACAAAGTGTTTAATGGTTCGATTAATTCAAATTGCATATCTTCAGGTAGTCCACCTACATTGTGGTGTGACTTGATTGTTTGGGCAGTTTCGGTTCCTGATTCGATGACGTCGGTATAAAGTGTGCCTTGTGCTAAGAAAGAAATTCCTTGTTCACCAGCAAGTTTTGCGGCTTCATCATCAAACACATAAACAAATTCATTCCCGATAATTTTACGTTTTTGCTCAGGATCACTCACGCCAGCTAATTTATCTAAGAAGCGGTCTTTGGCATCTACTTTAATGATGTTCAAGCCAAATTTGCCACCAAGACTTTTCATGACTTGGTCCGCTTCGTTTTTACGTAATAGGCCATGATCAACAAAGATACAGGTTAACTGATCGCCAATTGCTTTTTGTAGTAACACCCCAACGACACTTGAGTCCACACCACCAGATAAACCTAGTAAGACTTTTTTATCGCCGACTTGTTTTCTAATATTGGCAATTTGCATATCAATGAAGTTTTCCATGCTCCAATCGCCTTTACATCCACAGATTTCTAAAGCAAAGTGTTTTAGTAAATCATTACCGTATTCTGAGTGACGAACTTCTGGGTGGAATTGTACCCCATACATTTTACGTTGTGCATTTTGGATAGAAGCAATTGGACAGTCTTTACTTGTAGCGACGACTTCAAATCCCTCAGGTGCTTGGGTCACTAAATCTCCATGACTCATCCAGACAACTTGTTTTTCTGGTGTGCTAGCAAATAGTTGTGCTTCTTTTGTAGTGACTTCTAATTCAGCTTTTCCGTACTCTTTGTTTACAGCAGACTCAACTTTACCACCTAATTTATGTGTGATTAGTTGCATCCCGTAGCAAATCCCTAAGACTGGAATTCCTAAGTTGAAAATTTCTTCATCAATTCCAAAAGCAGAGTCATCATACACACTATTTGGACCACCTGAAAGAATAATACCTTTAGGATTGATGGCTTTGACTTCTTCAGCAGTGATTTTGTGACTTAGCAATTCAGAAAAGACGCCAAATTCACGAATACGACGTGTAATTAATTGATTGTACTGGCTACCATAGTCTAGTACAATAATTTTTTCAACGTTTGGCAAATTGTCAACATTCTTCAAAATCATATACCCCTTATTCTATTGATTTAATATCCGGCCTTTTTGTTCAAAAGCTTTCTATTAAGTACTAATATTAATCGCTTTGACTAGATTTTACAAGTATTTCTGAAAATTTCCTAGAATTCTCATCAAAAATTTACTTCAAATAGTAAGAAATGTCGGTCTGCTAGTATTTCTTCAAGTAGAGTTGGTCAATTTCGTGATTATCGGTTTTGTGCAAAATGATATCCGCGCGATTTTTGGTTGGTAAAATATATTCCTTGAGATTCTTTAAATTGACCGTTTCCCAAATATGGTGGGCAGTATCCAAAGCTTCCTTACGATCACTGATGGCAAACTTATAATAATAGTTATTTGGTTTTTGGAAGGCAGAATCAAGTAACGACTCAAAACGTTCAAGGTACCATTTTTCGATTAATTTTGGATGCGCATCTACATAAATGGAGAAATCAAAGAAATCGCTCACATAAATTTGTTGATTCGCCGGCAATTGCAATGTGTTAATTCCTTCAACAATTAGGATATCTGGTTGGTGAATGGTTTGATATTCATTTTCCAATACATCGTAAACTTCATGGGAATAGGTTGGAATTTTGATGTTTTTCTCACCGGATTTTACGCGATTTAAAAAGTCGAGTAAACGGACCATATCATAGCTTTCAGGAAATCCTTTACGATTGAGAATCCCTTTTTCGATTAAGACTTTATTTGGATGTAAGAAACCGTCAGTCGTAATCAATTGGACACTTTTTCTAGGGAATAGTTTGCTCAATAAATGCTGAAGTAATCTTGCGGTGGTGCTTTTACCGACAGCCACACTTCCGGCAATCCCAATAATAAAAGGTGGCGTTTTCACATAGCGGTGTAAAAATAAGCCCTTGGTTAATGCAATGGACTCAGCAGCTTGCATATATAATTGAATTAAATGACAAAGTGGAATATAGACGTCTTCTACATCCTGCATTGAAATTCGATCGTTTAAACTTTTGATATTATCTAATTCGCTTTGGGTCAAGGACATTTTGCCATTGGTATAAAATCCTTGCCATTGTTCACGAGGAACTTGATAATAGTTGGATAAATTTTCCATTGAACACCCTCGATTCAAATAAGATTACAGCCTTCAGTTTACCATAAAAGCAGCCAAGATGATATGAAAATTACTTATAACATACGAAAGGAAATAACTTCACATAGTCTTCAGAAAATTTTGTATTTTACACAAAAGTCTAGTATGATAAAAGAGGAAAAGGTTGTGAGAAGGGTTGGTCAGCTACAAGCAGCTAAGTTTGCCCGGAATGACAGGAAAATCCATCACATTTTAAGATTTTCCTAGACAGTCCGGCTTAGATGCGATGTAGCTACCCTTCGAACACCGTCAAAAAGGTTGTGAAGCAGATTGGTCAGACATGAATGCGCGGCTTCATGAATAAATAATAGAGATAAGGAATAGATGAATGAATCATTATTATAGTAATAATACAAATTTAGAACATGAATTTCAAAATTTCACTTTTACATTAAAAGGAAAGCAATTTAAATTTACGACAGATAGTGGTGTGTTTTCAAAAGCTACGATTGACTACGGTTCACGGGTGTTAATCGATACATTTAGTGCTGAAAATTTACCCGCAGGACCGCTATTAGACGTGGGTTGCGGTTATGGTCCAATTGGCTTATCTTTAGCTTATTCCTGGCAACGAGAAGTCGAAATGGTAGATGTCAATGAACGAGCTTTGGCATTAGCACAAAAAAATGCGGATCAAAACCAAATGAAGAATGTAGATATTCATTTATCCAATATCTATGAAAATATCCATCACAAACAGTACGCAGCAATTATTAGTAATCCACCTATTCGCGCAGGAAAAAAAGTGGTACATACAATTTTAGCGGATAGTTATAATTTGTTATTGCCCGGAGGAACTTTGACCGTCGTCATTCAGAAAAAGCAAGGAGCGCCGAGTGCACAAAAGAAAATGCAAGAAGTCTTCGGTAATGCGGAAATCTTAAAGAAGGATAAGGGGTATTATATTATTCAAAGCGTAAAATAGGAAAAATGTTTTTACAAGCTGACAATAGGAGATAAATGCGTCATTGTTAGCGTTTATAATTGTAAACGTTTAAAAAAATAGTGAGCAAATAGAACGTTTTCTCATAAAAATACGAACATTCTCAGAGAAAATCCGAATATTTCTCATTTTAGTTAAAAATACTATAAAAGATTTGTGGGCAATTTTTGTTCTTTTTGCTACAATTTTTATTGATGGGGGGATGGGAAATGAAACTAACCATTCGACAAATTGCAGAAATGGCTGGTGTATCTATTACAACTGTTTCGCAAATATTAAATAATAAAGGTAGTCGTTTTAGTGAGGAAACTCGAAAACGTGTGTTAGATATTGTCAATGAATATCAATACAAACCTGATTTTTTTGCTTCGAATTTAATCAATCGACATTCGAAAACAATAGGAATGATTGTGCCTGAAGTGACTGACCTTTTTTTTACAAAGATTGTTGAGGGGGCAGAAAGTTATTTAGACCCTTTAGGATATATGTTGGTATTGTGTCATAGTCAGCAAGATCCGGACAAAGAAATTAAATTTTTGGAGGAGTTGGCGCATCGTTCAGTAGATGGTGTGTTATTAGCAACGCCAAATTTAATTCCTGAAGAACTTCGAAAAAATAATCGTTATCGTGATCAAATGCCGCTGATTTTGATTGATAGAGGGATTAATCGACGTGATCATGGTCGTATAATTATTAAAGAATATGAGGCTTGTTATCAGACGATTGTATATTTATCACAACAAGGTCATCAAAAAATTGGGATGTTACAAGAACAAACAGGGTATTATCAATTAGAAGAACGTTTGAATGGTTATAAGGATGCTTTGAAAGATTTGAATATTCCGTTTCATAAAAATCGCACAGTTGCTGGGGAATTAACGGTTCGTGGGGGCTATTTAGCAACAAAACAATTGATGGCTCAAGATAATGAATTAACTGCAATCTTTTGTGCGAATGATACAATGGCGATGGGCTGTTACCAAGCTTTGTACGAGTTGGGCAAGAAAGTTCCAGAAGATATTTCCGTGGTTGGATTTGATGGTATGAGCCTGACTGAATCGATGGTACCGCCGTTAACAACAATCGCCCAACCTATTTTTGAAATTGGATATACTGCTGCGAAATTTTTAGTCGATGCCATTGAGTATCCTGAGCGTGAAATTCCTAATAAAGTTTTTAATACTAAATTAATAATTCGTGAGAGTGTGCGTCCGTTGACAAAAGAATAAAAGTGAGATATATTGAGTTTGCAAAGGCTTTCATGTTTTTGTTAAAATACGTAAACTGTTTTACTCAGGCGGATGAAGCCTTGTTCTTTTTGTTGTATAATAAAGTATTGTGGAAGGGCGGAAAATTTATGCGAATGGTTGATTTAATTGCCAAAAAGCGCGATGGACACTCTTTATCAAAAGAAGAGATAGAGTGGATTGTCACTGGTTATACTAACGGTGAAATTCCCGATTATCAGATGAGTGCATTGACGATGGCGATTTACTATCAGGATATGACGGACCAAGAGATTACGGATTTAACCTTAGCAATGGCAAATTCTGGTGATGTCGTAAACTTAGAGAATATTGACGGCATTAAAGTAGACAAACATTCTACAGGAGGTGTGGGTGATACCACAACTTTAGTGTTGGCGCCTTTAGTAGCCAGTGTTGGTGTGCCGGTGGCTAAAATGTCTGGCCGTGGTTTAGGCTATACCGGAGGCACGCTTGATAAATTAGAAGCCATTCCAGGTTTTCAAATCGAATTAAGTGAAGAAAAGTTTGTGGAACTAGTCAATGAGAGTAAAGTAGCAGTTATCGGTCAGTCTGGGAATTTAGCCCCGGCTGATAAGAAGTTATATGCTTTACGCGATGTGACAGCCACAGTTGATTCTATTCCGTTGATTGCAAGCTCAATTATGAGTAAGAAGATTGCTGCTGGAGCCGATGCGATTGTTTTAGATGTCACGACTGGAGACGGCGCTTTTATGAAAAATATAGAAGATGCCAAACGCCTAGCTTCTACCATGGTTCAAATCGGGAAACTAGCAAATCGTCAAACGATGGCGGTGATTTCTGATATGTCACAACCTCTGGGAGAAGCAATCGGTAATAGCTTAGAAGTAGTCGAAGCAATTGAGACACTCCAAGGTAAAGGACCGAAAGACTTAGAAGAAATGTGCTATGTTTTAGGAAGTCAAATGGTTGTATTAGCGAAAAAAGCTGATACTTTGGAACAAGCACGGGAAATGTTGGAAGAAGCGCTACATTCAGGTAAGGCTTTTGCTAAGTTTAAAGAAATGGTTGCCAATCAAGGTGGCGATGTGAGTGTCATTGATTACCCAGAAAAACTATTAACGGCTAAATATGAAATTGAACTACCAGCTAAACAAAGTGGCGTGATTACGAAATTAGTCGCTAATGAGTTAGGAATTGCAGCTATGATGTTAGGCGCTGGTCGCAAAACGAAAGAAGATACAATCGACTTTGCGGTTGGATTGAAATTACGTAAAAAAGTCGGTGAGGCCATTCAAGAAGGTGAAAGTGTCCTAACGATTTATGCGAATCAACCAGCAGAAGAAATTCAAGATGTGGTGGCGTTGTTGTATCAAAACATTGAAATTGGTTCATCAGGTCTAGAACCGCCGTTAATCCATGGAATTATTACAGAATAGGAGTCTATTATGTCATTTAATCAATATATCGATCATACAATTTTAAAAGCAGAAACAAAAAAAGAAGATGTATTACGCATTATTAAAGAAGCAAAAGAAAATCATTTTTGCTCTGTATGTATTAACCCAACTTGGGTGAGCCTAGCAGCTAAAGAACTAGCTGATAGTGATGTAAAAGTCTGCACAGTCATTGGTTTCCCTTTAGGTGCCAATACGACGGCGGTGAAGGCCTATGAAACAACGGATGCCATCAATAATGGGGCAGATGAAGTGGATATGGTTATTAATATTGGAGCTTTGCGCGATGGCAATGAAGAACTTGTCTTAAACGATATTCAAGCAGTCGTGGATGCAGCCAAAGATAAAGCTTTAGTTAAAGTGATTATCGAAACAGCATTACTTACTGATGAAGAAATCGTCAAAGCTTGTCAATTAGCTCAAAAAGCTGGGGCTGATTTCGTAAAAACTTCAACAGGCTTTTCAACAAGTGGGGCTAAAGCAAAAGATGTAGCTTTGATGCGTCAAACAGTTGGTCCAGATATGGGTGTGAAAGCTTCGGGTGGTATTCATACAGCGCAAGAAGCTCAAAGTATGCTTGATGCTGGGGCAACACGTCTTGGTGTAAGTGCAAGCATGGCGATTATTGCTGGTGAAAAAGGAACGGGCTATTAAGAAGGTGTGTATATGAAAGCTAAACAAGAATGGATTGATTTAGCAACGCAAGCCCTTGATAAAGCTTACGTCCCTTATTCCCATTTTCCGGTAGGGGCGTGTCTTGTCTGTGAAGATGGCACACTTTATCAAGGAATTAATATCGAAAATGCTTCTTACGGCTTAACAAACTGTGCCGAAAGAACTGCATTCTTTAAGGCAGTATCAGAAGGTAAACGTGACTTTACGCATTTGGTGATTGCCGGCCATACACCTGAACCAATCTCTCCATGTGGGGCTTGTCGTCAAGTGATGGCAGAATTTTGTACGCCTGATATGCCAGTTACATTGATTGGCGAAAATGGTGTATTAAAAGAAATGACGGTTGGAGAATTGTTACCATACTCTTTTTCCAATCAAGATTTACACATTCATTAATCATGGTTATCCAGCATATTGCTGATAACATATAAGACTTATCTAATTTAGGGGGCTTTACAGAGATGAAAAAAGCAAAATTATTCGGTTTAGCTACAGTTGCATTAACTAGTACATTAGTATTAGCAGCTTGTGGTGGTAACAAGTCAAATGACAGCGAGAAAAAAGATGCTGCCAAAGACAACAAGAGTGTAGCAATGGTTACAGACGTTGGTGGGGTTGATGACCGTTCATTTAACCAATCAGCTTGGGAAGGATTACAAGCTTGGGGTAAAGAAAATGGTTTGAAAAAAGGTGTAGGTGGTTATAACTATTTCCAATCTGACAAAGAATCAGCTTATGCTACTAACCTTAACTCTGCCGTGCAAAATGGTTTCAAGACTATTTTCGGTATTGGTTTCAAACTACAACCTGAAGTAGAAAAAGCTGCTGACCAAAACAAAGATTATAACTTTGGTATCATTGACTCAGTCATCGAAGGTAAAAAGAATGTAGTATCTGCTACTTTCAAAGATAATGAAGCTTCTTACTTAGCTGGTGCTGCTGCGGCTGCTACTACTAAGACAAATAAAGTAGGTTTCATCGGTGGTGAAGAAGGGGTTGTTATTGACCGCTTTGAAGCTGGATTTGTGAAAGGTGTAGAAGAAACTGCTAAGAAATTAGGTAAGACAATTACAGTTGATGTACAATATGCTGGTTCATTCGGAGATCCTGCGAAAGGTAAAGCTGTTGCTGCTCAAATCTTTGAAGGTGGCGCAGACGTTATCTTCCACGCTTCAGGTGGTACTGGTCAAGGGGTATTCCAAGAAGCTAAAGCAATTGATGAACAATTAACTGAAGCAGAATTAAAAGACAAACAAGTTTGGGTTATCGGTGTAGATAGCGACCAACAAGCAGAAGGAGCTTTCAAGACTAAAGATGGTAAAGATGCGAACTTAACACTTTGTTCAACACTTAAAGGTGTAGGTGCTGCAGTTGCCGATATTTCTCAAAAAGCTGCTGATGGTAAATTCCCTGGTGGTAAACACTTAGTATACGGTCTTAAAGATGGTGGGGTTGATTTAACAGATGGTTTCTTAAGTGATGAAGCTAAGAAACAAGTTGAATCAGCTAAGAAAGATATCTTAGATGGTAAAGTTGAAGTACCAGAAAAACCAAGTAAATAATTAAATGTAATGTATTCTGTGATCTTATCCTTTGTGATAAGGTCACAGTTTCTATCAAGGTTACAATTAAGGAGACTAAGTTAATCTCTTTAATTGTGGGAATTGATTTTTCACAAAAAATGTTGATGCATCATGTTTATAAGTAAGGAAGTGAAGGAAGTTGACTCAAGGATTTGAAAATGTCGTTGAGATGCGAAATGTAACCAAAATTTTTGGTAGCTTTGTAGCAAATGATCAAGTAAATCTACAAGTACGTCGTGGAGAAATTCATGCCTTGCTTGGAGAAAATGGTGCGGGTAAGTCAACTATGATGAATATGTTGGCCGGACTTTTGCAACCAACTTCTGGAGATATTCTCTTAAATGGAGAAGTGGTACAGATTACAAGCCCTACAACTGCTAATAAATTAGGAATTGGAATGGTTCACCAGCATTTCATGTTAGTAGATGCGTTTACCGTAACTGAAAATATTATGTTAGGTAGCGAAATTAGTCATTTGGGTGTCTTAGATCGTAAAAAAGCGAAAGAAGAAATTGTAAAAATCTCTGAACAATACGGCTTGCAAGTCGATCCAGATGCTTATGTTCGTGATATTTCAGTTGGAATGCAACAACGTGTTGAAATTTTAAAAACACTTTATCGTGGTGCCGATGTCTTAATTTTTGACGAACCAACTGCAGTATTGACTCCTCAAGAAATTGAAGAACTTATTATTATTATGAAAGAATTAATTAAAGAAGGAAAGTCAATCATCTTAATTACCCATAAATTGGATGAAATTAAAGCAGTTGCCGACCGTTGTACCGTTATTCGTCGCGGTAAATATATCGGTACAGTGGATGTCAAAGATGTAACTAGTCAACAATTAGCTGACATGATGGTAGGACGTGCGGTATCCTTCAAAACTCCTAAAAAGGATGCAAATCCACAAGAAGTGGTCTTGTCTGTGCAAGATTTGGTGGTTAAAGAAAACCGTGGCTTAGAAGCAGTGAAAGGTCTATCGCTTGAAGTTCGTGCTGGTGAAGTGTTAGGAATTGCCGGAATTGATGGTAATGGACAATCTGAATTGGTTCAGGCTTTAACTGGTTTGCGTAAAGTTGAAAGTGGTAAAGTCACGCTAAATGGCGATGATATTACCAACCAACGCCCACGTAAAATTACTTTGGAAGGTGTGGGTCATGTCCCTGAAGACCGCCATAAATATGGTTTAGTATTGGATATGACTTTGGCAGAAAATATCGCACTACAAACTTACTTTACGGATCCATTAAGTAAAAATGGTATTTTAAATTACAATGAAATCAATGAGCATGCTCGTGATTTAATGCAAGAATTTGACGTGCGAGCTGCAAGTGAAATCGTTCCGGCTAAAGCTTTATCAGGTGGGAACCAACAAAAAGCGATTATCGCCCGTGAAGTTAGCCGCGATCCAGATTTATTGATTGTTGCGAACCCTACGCGAGGTTTGGACGTTGGGGCGATTGAGTTTATCCATAAACGTTTGATTGATCAACGCGATAAGATGAAAGCCGTCTTATTAATCAGTTTTGAATTAGATGAAATCTTAAATGTATCTGACCGAATCGCTGTTATTCATGGTGGTAAAATTGTTGGGATAGTGGATCCAAAAGAAACCAATGAACAAGAATTAGGTCTATTAATGGCAGGTTATTCATTAGAAGAGGCCAGAAAAGAATTAGCAAATAGCGAGGTAGGTGAGGCAAATGCATAATAAATCAGAAAGAATTCAAAATATCATTGTGCCGATTATCGCTGTTATCCTAGGTTTTGTTCTAGGTGGTTTGATCATGCTAGGATTTGGGTTTAATCCGATTGAAGGTTATGGACAAATGTTTAAAACAGCCTTTTTAAATCCATTAACTGGTGAAGTCAATCCGCGTAATATCGGTGAAATCTTTGTATCGGCAGCACCGCTAATTTTTACGGCTTTAGGTTTTGCGATTGCTAATACAGCCGGTTTCTTCAATATCGGTTTGTCTGGACAAGCCTTATGTGGTTGGGTGACCAGTATTTGGATTGCTTTATCCATGCCTGATGCGCCGCGTTTAGTGGTATTACCTATTGCAATTATCGCTGGGGTATTGGCGGGTGCGATTGCCGGGGCGATTCCTGGATTTTTACGAGCTTTCTTTGGTACGAGTGAAGTTATTGTAACTATTATGATGAATTATATTTTACTTCATATCGGAAATCACATTGTCAATAATGTGATGAGTCCAAAGATTATTCAAAGTAAAGGGATGACGGTATCCGTTAGCAAGAGTGCTTCTTTACAAACACCTTGGTTAGCTGATTTAACGAATAATTCTCGATTAAACTTAGGTATTTTCTTCGCTATCATTGCTTTGATTGTAGTTTGGTTTGTGATGAAGAAAACCACTTTAGGATTTGAAATTCGTGCAGTTGGGTTAAATCCATTTGCTTCAGAATATGCAGGGATGTCTAGTAAACGTACAATTATCGTTTCAATGGTCATTTCTGGAGCTCTAGCAGGTATGGGTGGTGTTGTTTTAGGTTTAGGTACTTTTGAAAACTTCACTTCACAAAGTTCTTCGTTAGCCATTGGTTTTGATGGAATGGCAGTATCGCTACTTGGTAATGGTAGCTCGCTTGGTATTTTTGCTGCTGCTTTGCTATTTAGTGTTTTACAACTAGGTGGTCAAGGGATGCAAGTTGTCGGTATTCCATCTGAATTAGTCAATATTGATATTGCGATTATCATTTTCTTTGTTGGTATTAGCTTTGTGATTCGCTATGTATTGGCTAAACTCACCGGTAAAAAAGCCGCAACCGTAAAAGTTGAAAAAGATTCAAAACCAAATGAAGAAAGTCAAGAAGGAGGGACCATCTAATGAATCTAGATGCAATTGCTACAATTATAACGCAAACATTGATTTATGCAGCTCCGTTAATTTTGACTGCGCTAGGTGGCGTTTTCTCTGAACGAAGTGGGGTTGTTAACGTTGGTTTGGAAGGTATCATGGTTATGGGGGCCTTTAGTTCAGTGGTCTTTAACTTAACTTATGCCTCTCAATTTGGTAAGTTAACCCCTTGGCTTGGTTTATTAGTCGGTGGGGTAGTAGGTTGCCTATTTTCACTACTACATGCGGTGGCGACGATTAACTTTCGCGCCGATCATATCATCAGTGGTACGGTAATGAACTTAATGGCACCAGCTTTAGCAGTCTTTTTAGTAAAAGATTTGTATGATAAAGGTCAAACAGATAGTATCCAAGAATTCTTTGGTTATTTCCATTTTCCAGTTTTAGGGGATATTCCAGTACTTGGTAAATTATTCTTTGCCAAAACCTCATTAACTGCGTATATTGCGATTTTAATTTCTTTTGTTGCTTGGTTTGTTGTATTTAAAACAAAATTTGGTTTACGTCTACGTTCTGTAGGTGAACATCCACAAGCAGCGGATACTTTAGGGATTAATGTTTATGCGATGCGTTATGCTGGAGTATTAATCTCTGGTTTCTTAGGCGGTATGGGTGGTGCTTTATTCGCCCAATCAATTGCTGGACGTTTCGCGGTAACTACTATTGCTGGTCAAGGTTTCATTTCGATGGCAGCGATGATTTTCGGTAAATGGAATCCAATTGGTGCCATGGGAGCGGCTCTATTCTTTGGCTTCTCACAAAACTTAAGTATTGCTGGTAAGGCAATTCCATTTATTGCTTCGATTCCAGATGTTTACTTATTAATCGCGCCTTATGTATTGACGATTATCGTATTGGTTGTGTTCTTTGGTCAAGCGGCTGGTCCAAAAGCGAATGGTACCAACTATATTAAATCAAAATAATCTGTTGACAAGAAGACATTTGTCCTTTTGTCGAGGTTCAAAGCTTGCTATAATCACAATGTAAGCACAACCAAGATTGAATAAACTTAAGGAGGACAATCGGATATGTGCTGATGGTTCTCCTTATTTTATTAAGTAAATAGAGTCGAAAAGCGGCTTTAATATGAATAGAAAGCAGGGATAACATGTTCAAACGTGTACACTTAATTGTTTTAGATTCTGTAGGGATAGGTCAAGCACCAGATGCGGACAAATTTAACGATGTCGGTGCGGATACTTTAGGGCATATTGCTGAAGTAGCTGGACTTACGATTCCTCATCTAGAAAATCTAGGACTAGGTACCATCGCGCCATTAAAAGGAGTCAAAGCAGTTGAAAATCATCAAGGTTATGCCACAAAACTTGAAGAAATTTCAGTGGGTAAAGATACTATGACTGGTCACTGGGAAATTATGGGACTAAACATTAAAAAGCCTTTCCGGGTCTTTCCAAATGGTTTCCCACAAGAATTGTTAGATAAAATTGAAGCCTTTTCTGGACGTAAAGTAGTCTGCAATTTGCCATATTCAGGTACCAAAGTTATTGATGATTATGGCAAACATCAAATGGAAACGGGTGATTTAATCGTTTATACTTCAGCAGATCCAGTTTTACAAATTGCCGCTCACGAAGAAGTCATTCCATTAGAAGAATTATATCGTATTTGTGAGTACGTTCGTGAAATTACACGTGATGAACCTTATATGATTGGTCGTATTATTGCGCGTCCATATGTGGGTACACCAGGTAACTTCACACGTACCAGCAATCGCCATGACTATGCGTTAAATCCTTTTGGTCATACTGTCTTAAATTCATTAAAAGATGCCGGTAAAGATGTAATTGCTGTCGGTAAGATTAATGATATTTTCAATGGTCAAGGAATTACTGAAGCGATTCGTACTAAGAGTAATATGGATGGTGTCGATCAATTATTGAAAGTGATGGCCAAAGATTTCGATGGTTTAAGCTTTACAAACTTAGTTGATTTTGATGCATTATTTGGTCATCGTCGTGATGTACAAGGTTATGCCAATGCCATTGAAGAATTTGATGCGCGTATTCCAGAACTTGTTGATGCGATGCGTGAAGATGATTTATTATTAATTACTGCTGACCACGGAAATGATCCAACCTTTAGCGGTACAGACCATACCCGTGAATATGTGCCATTACTTGCATTTAGTAAGCGTATGAAAGAACAAGGCGCCCTTCCTCAAGGTTTCTATTCAGATATTGCTGCAACAATTGCTGAAAACTTTGGCGTACCTGCTACTGAAAACGGTAAGAGCTTTTTAAGTTTATTAAAATAATTGATAATCATTCGAGGTGAGAAAATGACTTTACAAGAAAAATTATTAGAAACAATTCAATATATTCACGAACAAGGCGTGAAAGAAGTCGAATTTGGTTTGATTTTGGGTTCAGGATTAGGTGAATTAGCCGAAGAAATTGAAGATAAAGTAGTGATTCCTTATGCGCAGATTCCACATTTTCCAGTTTCTACCGTTGTGGGACATGCTGGACAACTTGTTTATGGAACTTTAGCAGGGAAAAAAGTCTTGGCGATGCAAGGTCGTTTCCATTATTACGAAGGTCATAGTATGCAAGTTGTTACTTATCCAGTGCGTGTGATGGCTGGCTTGAAGGCTCATTCCTTAGTGGTGACCAATGCCTGTGGTGGCGTGAATGAAAGTTTTACACCGGGTGATTTAATGTTGATTACGGACCATATTAATTTTATGGGTGCAAATCCATTAATTGGTAAAAATGAAGAGGAAATGGGTCCACGCTTCCCAGATATGTCAAAAGCATATGATGAATCTTACCGCAATGTCGCTAAAGAAGTGGCTGCAAGTAAAGGATTACATCTTAAAGAAGGTGTTTATATGGGATTTTCAGGTCCAACCTACGAAACACCTGCAGAAGTGCGCTTTGCTCGAATTGCTGGCGCTGATGCAGTAGGGATGTCTACGGTTCCAGAAGTAATTGTTGCTGTTCATAGTGGTTTACGTGTTTTAGGTATTTCGTGTATTACGAATCTTGCTGCGGGGATGCAAGCAAATTTAAACCATGAAGAAGTCGTTGAAACCACCGAACGTGTCAAAGTAGCGTTCAAATCTTTAGTCAAAGAAACACTAGCTAAACTATAATTGTGCGGTGAATAGCCCGATTTGATTGATAAAGCTTAAAAAAATTAAAGGAGAATTTTCATGAGTGTTCATATTGAAGCCAAAGCAGGCGAAATTGCTGATAAAATTTTATTACCAGGCGATCCATTGCGCGCCAAATATATTGCTGAAACCTTTTTAGAAAATCCTGTTTGCTATAACAATGTCCGTGGGATGTTAGGTTTTACAGGTACTTATAAAGGCGAAAGAATCTCAGTTCAAGGTACCGGGATGGGGATGCCTTCTGCGACGATTTATGCCCATGAGTTAATCAATTCATATGGCGTGAAAACCTTGATTCGCGTGGGAACTTGTGGCGCGATTTCTAAAGATGTGCATGTGCGTGACTTAGTTTTAGGTCAAGGTGCAGTAACAAGTTCTTCAATGATTGCTAAAAATTTCCACTCATTCCACTTTGCCCCAATTGCGAACTTTGATTTGCTAAAAACAGCTTATGAAGTGGCGCAAGAAATGGGAACTACTACCCATGTCGGCAATCTCTTGTCAGAAGATAGTTTTTATAAAGATGATATGACTGAAACCTTAGCCCTTGCCGATTTAGGCGTTATGGGTGTAGAGATGGAAGCGGCGGCCCTTTATTACTTAGGAGCGAAATTCAACGTGAAAACATTGGCAATTTGTACAGTGAGTGATCATATTATTACCGGTGAAGAAACAACGGCTGAAGAACGTCAATTAACTTTCAACGATATGATTAAGGTCGGCTTAGAAACAGCCATTCGTGCATAAATATGAAAAAAGTTCTAGAGAGCGTCTTTCTAGAGCTTTTTTTCTTAGAGTTTGTTAAAATATGAGTATTAAATACGAGGAGGAAGCCTAGATGGAAAATTTTAACTTTAACGTCTCCACCGATATTCGCTTTGGGAAAGACCGCCTAGCTGAATTGCCTAGTGTATTGAACCAATTTGGTAAAAATGTTTTATTGGTTTATGGCGGCGGTAGTATCAAGCGCAGTGGCTTATACGAAAAAATCAAGACGTTGCTAAAAGAGAATGGTTTAAAGATGTTTGAATTAGGCGGGGTTGATCCAAATCCGAAAATTGAAAGTGTCCGTGAAGGTGTGATGCTTTGTAAACACCATAAAATCGATGTCATTTTAGCGGTAGGTGGTGGGTCGGTTATCGATTGTTCCAAGGTGATTAGTGGGGCCGTCTTTTATGAAGGAGATCCATGGAAAATGGTTTTATCCCGTCGTTATGAAGGGCCGACTATTCCTTTGGTGACGATTTTGACTTTAGCAGCTACTGGTACGGAAATGAACCGTGGGGCTGTCATTTCAGATTTAAATGCTAAACAAAAACTTGGCATTCACGGCACAAACTTCTTGCCTAAAGTTTCATTCCTAGATCCTAGTTTGACATTTTCAGTAAGTAAGTATCAAACATTGGCTGGTTCGGCGGATATCTTGAGTCACTTGATGGAACAATACTTCAATTTAACACCAGGGACCGAAGTACAAGATTCGATTGCAGAAGGATTAATGAAAACCGTCATTCAATGCATGCCAGTTGCCCTACATGAACCTACGCATTATGATGCACGGGCGAATTTAATGTGGGCTTCGACTTTAGCTTTAAACGGTTTGGTAGGCAGTGGTCGCAAAGGTGCCTGGTCTTGTCATGCGATGGAACACGAATTAAGTGCTTTTTATGATATTACGCATGGTATCGGCTTAGCAATCTTGACGCCTCGTTGGTTAGACTATATCTTAAACGAACAAACTTTACCAAAGATTGAACGCTTTGCTCGCAATGTTTGGCAAATTCAAGAACCAGATAGCATGAAAGCGGCGAAGATGGGGATTCAAGCTTTGTATGATTTCTTTGAAGAAAATGGAGTGCCAATGACCTTGCCAGAAGTCGGCATACCAGATGACCGTGATTTTGAAGCGATGGCCCAACAAGCAATTGATCATAGTAGTTTGTTGACGGATGCTTTTGAAGTGCTTGGAGTCAAAGATGTTGTAGCGATTTATCAAGCTTGCTTAACTAAATCAAGCTTTATCTAACAAAAAAACGCGTGAAGGCCGCAACTTTCACGCGTTTGTCTTTTTTAGATTATAAGTAGTATTTTTTAGCTACTGATAAGTCATCGTTTAATTCATAAACTAATGGTTGACCTGTTGGGATTTCAAGGTCCATGATATCTTCATCAGAAATACCTTCGATGTGTTTAGCTAAAGCACGTAATGAGTTACCGTGAGCAGCTACTAAAACAGTTTTACCATCTAATAAAGCTGGTGCGATTTGATCTTGCCAGAAAGGTAAAGCACGTTCTAGCGTTACTTTTAGGTTTTCTCCTCCTGGTACGTCACGAGGGTCTAACATTGCATAGCGACGGTCGCCAGCGATTGAGCCTTCATCGTTTGCATCTTGTAATGGAGGTAATACATCATATGAACGACGCCAGATATGAACTTGTTCGTCACCATATTTTTCAGCTGTTTCTTTTTTGTTTAAGCCTTGTAATTTACCATAATGACGTTCGTTTAAGCGCCATGATTTCACTTGAGGTACCCATAATTGATCTGAGTATTCTAAGATTAAGTTACATGTTTTGATTGCGCGAGTTAAAACTGAAGTGAAGGCAATATCAAATTCGATGCCTGCTTCTTTAATTTTACGTCCGCCTTCTTTGGCTTCTTCAACACCTTCTGGAGCTAAATCAACATCAGCCCAACCTGTAAATTGGTTTAATTTGTTCCATTCACTTAATCCGTGACGTGAAAAAACTAATTTTGGCATAAAAAACTCTCCTTTAAATTGGTTTTCTGAAATTTTTTCATTCCTTCCATATTGTACACTTTTTTACAAATAATTTCCATAAAAAGTTTAATACAAATGCGCAAGGATAGGGATGCGGCTATTTTTGACTTTCTAGTACTTCTACCCCATTTTCATGACCGATAATGACAGTATCTACCATATTAAGGAAAAGGCCATGTTCAACAACGCCAACTGTGTGATCTAACTGGCGAGCTAACTGTTCGGGATTTTCAATTTTTTCAAGGTGGAGATCAATGATATGATGGCCACAGTCGGTAATTAGAGTGCTACCATCTTCTTTTTTACGTAGCGTCGGTTGATATCCTAGCGCTTCAAATTTTTTGAATACTTGCATGCAGCCATAAGGAATCACTTCAACAGGTAATGGGAATGCTCCAAGATTTTTAACCATTTTTGATTCATCAACAATCCAGATAATTTTTTTAGAATAAGTAGCGACAATTTTTTCGAATAAAAGGGCTGCCCCGCCACCTTTAATACCACCAAAGTTTTCATCGATTTCATCTGCACCATCAATTGTTAAATCAACATGATCAACTTCATCGATAGTTTTAACCGTAATGCCTAAACCCTCTGCTTGTTTTTTTGATGCAATAGAAGTAGGTACACCAACAATTTGCAAATTTTCCTCTTTGACACGACGACCTAATTCTTCTATCATATAGTAAGCAGTCGAACCAGTACCTAAACCGACAATCATGCCATCTTTGACATATTCACTTGCTTTAATCCCAACCATTTGTTTCAAGTTCATCAACAATCACTCTCCAACGATAATTTACAACTAACATTATACTATTTCGCTTTCAAAAAGCCTATGAAATCTCAGAAAAAAATCAAAAAAATTGCATCCCAACTAGTTGACAGTCACGAGATATCATGCTACTATTACAAAGGTGCTTTAAACAGGTCTCTAGTAGACGTGCTGACTGTGAAAAGCTTTGATAAAGGTGCAGAAAATCTGCATTATTTTTTATCGCAAAAAAAGAACCACCTGGATGTGTGGAACTATACAGCGAATCAAGGAAGGAGGAAAACAAGGAATGCCTACAATTAACCAATTAGTACGTAAGCCTCGTAAATCAAAGGTTGAAAAATCAAATTCACCTGCATTAAACAAAGGATATAACAGTTTCAAAAAGACTCAAACGAATGTGAGCTCACCTCAAAAACGTGGGGTAGCAACTCGTGTGGGTACTATGACACCTAAAAAACCGAACTCAGCTTTACGTAAATATGCCCGTGTTCGTTTGTCAAACTTAATCGAAGTTACAGCTTATATCCCAGGTATCGGACATAACTTACAAGAACACAGCGTTGTGTTACTACGTGGTGGACGTGTAAAAGACTTACCAGGGGTACGTTACCATATCGTTCGTGGTGCGTTAGATACAGCTGGTGTGAACGATCGTAAACAAAGTCGTTCTAAATACGGTACTAAACGTCCTAAAGCTTAATTTTTAGATTTGAAACGAAAAAATATAAAATAATCATATTACGAAAAGGAGGAGTTACGGATGCCTCGTAAAGGTCCTGTTGCAAAACGTGATGTTTTACCAGATCCTATTTATAACTCAAAATTAGTAACTCGCTTAATCAACCGTGTCATGATCGACGGTAAACGCGGGATTGCTGCAAGCATCATTTATAATGCATTTGATATTATTAAAGAATCTACAGGGAATGATCCATTAGAAGTTTTTGAACAAGCAATGAAAAATATCATGCCTGTATTAGAAGTTAAAGCTCGTCGTGTGGGTGGTTCTAACTACCAAGTACCAGTTGAAGTTCGTCCAGAACGTCGTACAACTTTAGGTTTACGTTGGATTGTTAGCTATGCACGCCTACGTGGTGAACACACAATGGAAGAACGTCTTGCAAAAGAAATCATGGATGCAGCTAACAACACTGGTGCTTCTGTGAAAAAACGCGAAGACACTCACAAAATGGCCGAAGCCAACCGTGCATTTGCGCACTATCGTTGGTAAGATCCTCTTGCAGCATTTATTTGTTGACAGAAGGTATAGCATGAAACAACCGATTTAATAAGAGAGGAGAAAAACCTACAATGGCAAGAGCATTTTCTTTAGAAAACACTCGTAACATCGGTATCATGGCCCACATCGATGCCGGTAAAACAACTGCGACAGAACGTATCTTGTACTACACTGGTAAAATCCACAAAATTGGAGAAACTCACGAAGGTGCTTCTCAAATGGACTGGATGGAACAAGAACAAGAACGTGGGATTACTATCACATCTGCCGCTACAACTGCTCAATGGAAAGGTCATCGTATCAACATCATCGACACACCAGGGCACGTAGACTTCACAGTCGAAGTTGAACGTTCATTACGTGTATTAGATGGTGCGGTTACCGTCCTAGATGCACAATCTGGGGTAGAACCTCAAACTGAAACTGTATGGCGCCAAGCAACTACTTACGGAGTTCCTCGTATCGTATTTGCTAACAAGATGGATAAAATTGGTGCGGACTTCTTATATTCTGTAAGAACATTGCATGATCGCTTACAAGCAAATGCACATCCAATTCAATTGCCAATCGGTGCTGAAGATAGCTTCACAGGTATCATTGACCTAGTGAAAATGAAAGCTGAAATCTACACTAACGACTTAGGTACTGAAATTGAAGAAACTGAAATTCCAGAAGAATACCGTGAGTTAGCTGAAGAATGGCATGAAAAATTAGTTGAAGCTGTTGCTGAAACTGATGAAGAATTAACAATGAAATACTTAGAAGGTGAAGAAATCACTGAACAAGAACTTAAAGAAGGAATTCGTCGTGCAACTACTGCTGTAGAATTCTACCCAGTTCTTTGTGGTTCTGCGTTCAAGAATAAAGGGGTTCAATTATTATTGGATGCTGTTATTGACTACTTACCTTCTCCATTAGATATCCCTGCAATCAAGGGTATCGATCCTAAAACTGATGAAGAAGTGACTCGTCCAGCTGACGATTCAGCTCCATTCTCAGCTTTAGCCTTCAAAGTTATGACTGACCCATTCGTAGGTCGTTTAACTTTCTTCCGTGTGTACTCTGGTGTCTTAGAATCAGGTTCATACGTACAAAACGCAACTAAAGGTAAACGTGAACGTGTTGGACGTATCCTACAAATGCACGCAAACTCTCGTTCAGAAATTTCTGAAGTATATGCAGGGGATATCGCTGCAGCTGTTGGTTTGAAAGACACAACTACTGGGGATACACTATGTGATGAAAAGAACCTAGTTATCTTAGAATCTATGGAATTCCCAGAACCAGTTATCCAAGTTGCTATCGAACCTAAATCAAAAGCTGACCAAGACAAGATGTCTATCGCTTTACAAAAATTATCTGAAGAAGATCCAACCTTCCGCGCTGAAACAAACCAAGAAACTGGTGAAACAATCATCGCTGGTATGGGTGAGCTTCACTTAGATATTATCGTTGACCGTATGCGTCGTGAATTTAAAGTAGAAGCTAACGTTGGTGCTCCACAAGTATCATATCGTGAAACATTCCGCTCAGCTACTCAAGCTGAAGGTAAGTTTGTACGTCAGTCTGGTGGTAAAGGTCAATACGGTCACGTATGGATTGAATTTACACCAAACGAAGAAGGCGCTGGTTTCGAATTCGAAAACGCAATTGTCGGTGGTGTGGTTCCTCGTGAATACATCCCAGCAGTTGAAGTTGGTTTGAAAGACGCTATGGAAAATGGGGTATTAGCTGGTTACCCAATGGTTGATATCAAGGCTAAACTATATGATGGTTCTTACCATGATGTCGATTCAAGTGAAACAGCCTTCCGTGTAGCTGCATCTATGGCTTTACGTGCTGCTGCTAAGAAAGCTAACCCAGTTATCCTTGAACCAATCATGGCTGTTGAAGTCGTTGTTCCTGAAGAATATCTAGGAGATGTTATGGGACACGTTACTGCACGTCGTGGTCGTGTTGAAGGTATGGAAGCTCGTAATAACTCTCAAGTCGTTCGTGCGATGGTTCCACTTGCTGAAATGTTTGGTTATGCAACAACTTTACGTTCAGCAACTCAAGGTCGTGGTGTGTTTACAATGACATTTGACCACTACGAAGATGTTCCAAAATCTGTTCAAGAAGAAATTATTAAGAAAAATGGCGGAAAAGCTGAATAATATTTGATATTTTTTAGGAATTTCTGCAAAAAACTATCTTTTTTGAAGATTTTTGGGTAAAATAGAAACGATGATATGGGCAGGAAGGAGCTCTCCTTCCTACCTATCAGATATATAAAAAATTCTTTTTTTAGGAGGCACATTTTAAAATGGCAAAAGAAAAATTTGACCGTTCTAAATCCCACGTTAACGTTGGTACAATCGGACACGTTGACCATGGTAAAACTACATTAACAGCTGCTATTACAACTGTATTAGCTAAACAAGGTGGGGCACAAGCTATGGCTTATGACCAAATCGATGGTGCTCCAGAAGAACGTGAACGTGGTATCACAATCTCAACTGCACACGTTGAGTACGAAACAGCTACTCGTCACTATGCACACGTTGACTGCCCAGGACACGCTGACTACGTTAAAAACATGATCACTGGTGCTGCTCAAATGGACGGTGCTATCTTAGTAGTATCTGCTGCTGATGGTCCTATGCCACAAACTCGTGAACACATTCTTTTATCACGTAACGTTGGTGTTCCATACATCGTTGTTTTCTTAAACAAAGTTGATATGGTTGACGACGAAGAATTATTAGAATTAGTTGAAATGGAAGTACGTGACTTATTAACTGAATATGACTTCCCAGGAGACGATGTTCCTGTAATCGCTGGTTCTGCATTAAAAGCTTTAGAAGGTGACCCAGCTTACGAAGAAAAAATCTTAGAATTAATGGCTGCAGTTGACGAATACATCCCAACTCCAGAACGTGACAACGACAAACCATTCATGATGCCAGTCGAAGACGTATTCTCAATCACTGGTCGTGGTACTGTTGCTACAGGTCGTGTTGAACGTGGACAAGTTCGTGTTGGTGACGAAGTTGAAATCGTTGGTATTGCTGACGAAACTTCTAAAACAACAGTTACTGGTGTTGAAATGTTCCGTAAATTATTAGATTACGCTGAAGCTGGAGACAACATCGGTGCATTATTACGTGGTGTGGCTCGTGAAGACATCCAACGTGGTCAAGTATTAGCTAAACCAGGTTCAATCACTCCACATACAAAATTCACTGCTGAAGTGTACGTTTTAACTAAAGAAGAAGGTGGACGTCATACTCCATTCTTCACTAACTACCGTCCACAATTCTACTTCCGTACAACTGACGTTACAGGTGTAGTTAACTTACCAGAAGGTACTGAAATGGTTATGCCTGGTGATAACGTAACTATGGAAGTTGAATTAATCCACCCAATCGCTATCGAAGACGGAACTCGTTTCTCAATTCGTGAAGGCGGACGTACTGTTGGTTCAGGCGTTGTTACTGGTATCTTAGCTTAATTTTAAGCTTTTAAAACTAGTAGATAAATAAAGACGATGAGTTTTTGCTCATCGTCTTTTTTTTGCGTAAGAAACAACCAGGGAATGACTTTGTTTCGCGTTATTCCCTGGTTTTGTGTGTTTAACCATTTAAGCGTTGATTTAGTTTCTTTAATGGAAAATAGAGAATGCTGACAATGATGATAGTTGAAACAACATTAATCAGTGTAGCTGGTAATTTAATGCTCGCAGCAATAAAAGCATTACTCAAATTACTACCGGCAATAAGCAAGACCACAGTGTTTTTCACTTGTGTCATAATAATTTTTCCAATGCCAGTAACTAGTCCAATGACAATGATTTGCCAGATTTTTGTTGGATTATTCTTGAATAATTGAATAGCGAAGATTGCAAACAAGCCAACGATAAAACTTTCCAAAACAAAGTAAGGCGCTTCGGTGGCGTATCCATTTAATAAATCGAAAATAGCAAATCCTAAACCACCCGCAAGAGAACCTTTAAAGTATCCGAGTAATAAGATGGCTAAAAGTAACATTGCATTGCCAAGATGGACAAAGGCTCCGGTGGGTAAGGGGATTTTAATAGTTGTTCCGATAAATGTTAAGGCTGCAAATAACGCAGTCAAAGTGATTGCTTGAATTGAATTCGTTTGTTTCATTTTGATTCCTCCAATCTGTTTTCAGCATGGAAATAGGCACCGTGCCAAACATGACCTACATAAGGATTGACAAAGAAACCTTTTTGGATGGCTTGATTGACAAAAGTTTTGGCCAATTGTACAGCTTGAAGTACTTGGTAATCATGAGCTAATAAGCTAGTAATCGCTGCAGCAAAAGTACAGCCTGCACCGTGATTAGTTGCAGTTGTAATGATTGGTAATGCCAAAGTTTGAAATTCTTGACCATCATAGAAGATATCAATAGCTAACTCATGCTTTAAACGGGCACCACCTTTGATTACGACATTTTTTGCCCCCATTTCATGAATGATTTTTGCTGCTTGTTTCATTTGGTCAACAGTTTGCAAATCTCCTAAACCAGAAAGTATACCCGCTTCCACTAAATTGGGTGTAGTGATAAAAGCTTGTGGAATAAGTTCGTTTTTTAGCATTTCAACGACTTGGGGTTGTAAAATATTGGCTGTTCCTTTACAAGCGATAACTGGATCAATAACAATTTTTTCAATATCGCTTGCTTTAAGTAGTTCGCTTATAGTTGCTGCGTTTTCTGCATTGCCCAACATGCCAGTTTTTAAGGCTGCGATTTGGCCGCCACATGTAGCACTTGCAAATTGTTTTTGAATCAGCTCGCTATCTAACTCGTGGACTTCATGTTGCCAGCCTTTTGAAGCATCCATTGTTACGATTGAGGTAATGACAGCATATCCATATAATCCAAATTCTTGAAAGGTTTTTAAATCAGCCTCTAATCCTGCACCTCCAGTAGAGTCAGAGCCTGCGATAGTAAGTACTTGTTTAACCATAGTTTCCCTCCTTTTTTGATAGTATAACGCAACAGATGGTATCGTAAAACAACCAATTGGCTCAAAATATACCCAACCAATTTAAAAAATCTATCTGCATGAGATAGATCTTTTAACGTTTAGCTGATAATATTGATGTACAGTGTGCTAGCCGCTGTTTAAATTCTGCTAAAGGATAGGTGGCTAGATGGGCATAATTTAAGCGCATAGATTGACATTGATTGCAATATAAAAAGCTAGGCGCCACTAGTAAACGTTGCTTTAGGAAGATTTGCCAGTCTTTGCGGTGGAGTTTTTGATGTTTCCACGTACAATACAAATATAGCCCGCCTGAAGTTTGTTGTACTTGCCAATCTTCACTGAATTCAGAAAAAGCATGTAAAATCTCAGCTTGCCTCTGAGCTAAAAAATGTAATAAATGTGTCTGCTTGACAAGATAATCACTGGCACTTAAAGCATTTTGGGCAATGATTTGCGAAAATAAATCAGTCGTACGCTCGCTTTGGATTTTTGTATCTATAATAGAAGATAATAGTGATTTAGGAGCAGCTACCCAACCAATTTTGATATGCGGGCTGAATATTTTTGACAAAGAACCAAGATAGATGACTTGTTCGTCGGCTAAACTTTTTAGTCGCGGTAAGGGTCGATTGAAATTCAGTTCACCATAAGCATCATCTTCTACAATTGGAATCTGATATTTTTTACAGATAGCGAGAATTTGCAGACGGCGTTCAAGCGACATTAATTTTCCGGTCGGGTTTTGAAAGTCAGGATTAAGATAAACAAGTTTAATACGACGTTGCAAAATTTGTTGTTCTAATTTTTCAGCTATTATTCCTTCGTTATCCATATCAATTCCTAATAATTCAATTTGGTTAGAGGCAATCCAAGGCAATGAAAAAAGAAAAGAGGGGTTTTCTGTAGCAACCACATCACCTGGTTTGAGTAAAGTATCGAAAATCAGTGACATTCCTTGCGTAGAACCAGATGTAATTAGTAATTCCTCAGCACTAAGGGATAACTGATACTGACTTTTTAAATGATTGACCAAAGCGTGACGTAAATGAATTTCTCCTGACTCAGGTAAATCAGCTTGCATCTTGAGCACCTGTTCCCACGAAAGACTTGGAATATTAAAGTTTTGGATTAAAGATAGGGGCAAGTCACCGCTAGATAAATCAATACAATCTTTCTCATTGCGTTTTGTTTTCAATTCGGTAAGATAAGGATCTTCCACAAAAATTGGACGAGCTAGCAAATTTTTCCAAGGCAGTTGGGGTGACTTACGATTGGCAATACGGGTTGCGCTGATATAGGTACCACTTCCTTGTTGTCGTTCAAGCCAGCCTAAACTAACTAATTCATCGAGTGCACGTCCAACAGTAGAACGATTGACACCATAAAGCTGCGCAAGTTTGCGTTCGGCAGGTAAACGTTCTTCTGGTAGTAACTCACCAGATTGAATGGCTTCGATTAATTCGTGAATAATTTGTTGATAATAGGGTAGGTCTGATTCAGAATTTAATTGATACATCAACATCCCTCCGTAAGTTTTCTTAGCCTAAAGTTAGAAGATTCAAGTAAAAAAGTCAAGTTGAATCATTTTTCTACTATAATATAGTGAAGTAAAAATATAGTAAAATGAAAATCGAGTGAAAAGGTAATAAAATTTTCAGTTTTTCAAGAAAAAAGCTTGCTAATTGCCAGGACATATACTATAATCAAAAAGGTGCTGCTCATTAAGGGTATGCACTGCAGAAAATATTCTGCGGCTAAGAAACGAGAGGTTGCGACACGCCCGGACGCTTTGCCATGGTCGAGCGTGACGGATAATTTTCGTGGAGCTATGTCTACTTGTCAAAATAGGCGAAGGAGGGAACAAAATGGCAAAACAAAAAATTCGTATCCGTTTAAAAGCGTATGAACATCGTATTTTAGATCAGTCTGCGGATAAAATTGTAGAAACTGCAAAGAGAACTGGAGCTGACGTATCTGGTCCAATTCCATTACCAACAGAACGTAGTCTTTACACAATCATTCGTGCGACTCACAAATACAAAGATTCACGCGAACAATTCGAAATGCGTACACACAAACGTCTAATCGACATTGTGAACCCAACACCAAAAACTGTCGATGCTTTAATGAAGCTTGACTTACCATCAGGTGTTAATATTGAAATCAAACTATAATTATAATTAAGATGGAGGTGTAATCATGACCAAAGGAATCTTAGGGAAAAAAGTGGGAATGACTCAAATCTTCACTGAATCAGGAGAATTAATCCCAGTTACAGTTATTGAAGCTACTCCAAACGTAGTCTTGCAAGTAAAAACTGTTGAAACTGACGGCTATGAAGCAATTCAAGTTGGTTTCGAAGATATGCGTGAAGTTTTGTCTAACAAACCTGCGAAAGGTCATGTTGCAAAAGCAAACACGGCTCCTAAGCGCTTCATTCGAGAATTCAAGGATGTTGAGCTTGAGGGCTTAGAAGTAGGATCAGAAATTAAAGTGGACGTCTTCCAAGCAGGAGACATCGTTGATGTTACAGGAACAACTAAAGGTAAAGGATTCCAAGGCGTAATCAAACGTCATGGACAAAGCCGCGGACCAATGGCTCACGGTTCTCGTTACCATCGTCGTCCTGGATCAATGGGTCCAGTTGCACCTAACCGTGTATTTAAAAATAAACATCTTGCTGGCCGTATGGGTGGCAACCGCGTAACAATTCAAAATCTTGAAATCGTACGTGTGGACGCTGAACGTAACGTAATTTTAATTAAAGGTAACGTTCCAGGCGCTAAAAAATCATTGATTACAATCAAATCAGCTGTGAAGGCTAAATAATCGATAGGAAGAAAGGAGGAACTAAGGAATGCCAAACGTAGCATTATTTAAACAAGATGGAAGCCAAATTGGCGAAATTACTTTAAATGAAGAAATTTTTGGAATCGAACCTAATGAAAGTGTTGTTTTCGATGCAGTTATCATGCAACGTGCTTCATTAAGACAAGGAACACACGCTGTTAGAAACCGTAGCGCAGTACGTGGCGGTGGACGTAAACCATGGCGTCAAAAAGGAACAGGTCGTGCTCGTCAAGGTTCAATCCGTTCACCACAATGGCGTGGAGGTGGCGTTGTATTCGGACCAACACCACGTTCATACAGCTACAAACTTCCTAGAAAAGTTCGTCGTTTAGCAATGAAATCTGTATTATCAGAAAAAGTTGCTGCAAATAACTTGGTTGCAGTTGACGCATTAAGCTTCGAAGCACCAAAAACTAAAGAATTCAAACAAGTTCTTGCTAACTTATCAATTGATACAAAAGTATTAGTAGTATTAGAACCAGGTAATGACTTTGCTGCTTTATCAGCACGTAACTTACCAAATGTAAGTGTTGTTGCTTCAGATAGCGTAAGTGTGTTAGATGTTGTATCAAATGACAAATTATTAGTAACTCAAACTGCTCTTACTCAAATTGAGGAGGTGCTTGCATAATGAACTTACTAGATGTCATTAAACGCCCAGTAATCACTGAAAAGTCTATGAACGCAATGGAAGAAAACAAATACACTTTTGAAGTGGATACTCGTGCAAACAAAACATTAGTAAAACAAGCTGTAGAAGCTGCTTTCGATGTGAAAGTTAAAGACGTAAACATCGTAAACGTACGTCCTAAATTCAAACGTATGGGTAAATATGCAGGTTATACAAAGAAACGTCGCAAAGCTATTGTGACATTAACAAGCGATTCAAAAGCAATCGAATTATTCTCAGCTGAATAATAAAACTAGATAGATTATTAATAGGAGGGAAAAAGACGTGGCGATTAAAAAGTACAAACCTACCTCAAATGGTCGTCGTAATATGACTTCTTCTGATTTTGCTGAAATTACTACTTCAAAACCAGAAAAATCATTATTGGCACCATTGAAAAACAATGCCGGCCGTAACAACAACGGACGCATCACTGTACGTCACCAAGGTGGCGGTCATAAACGTCAATACCGTTTGATCGATTTCAAACGTAACAAAGATAATGTTGTAGCTAAAGTTGCGACAATTGAATACGATCCAAACCGTTCTGCAAACATTGCTTTATTGCACTACGAAGATGGAGTAAAAACTTATATCTTAGCACCTAAAGGATTAGAAGTAGGCATGACAGTTGTTTCTGGTCCTGAAGCTGATATTAAAGTGGGTAATGCATTACCATTAGAAAACATTCCAGTTGGTACAGTTATCCACAATATCGAATTAAAACCAGGTAAAGGTGGACAATTAATCCGCTCTGCTGGTACAAGTGCTCAGGTTTTAGGTAAAGAAGGTAAATACGTTCTTATCCGCCTAAACTCAGGTGAAGTTCGTATGATTTTAGCAACATGCCGTGCAACAATCGGTGCTGTTGGTAACGAACAACATGAATTAATTAACATTGGTAAAGCAGGTCGCTCTCGTTGGTTACGTAAACGTCCAACTGTTCGTGGTAGCGTAATGAACCCTAATGATCACCCACACGGTGGTGGTGAAGGTCGTGCTCCAATCGGACGTAAAGCACCAGTTTCACCTTGGGGTCAACCAGCTCTTGGCTTCAAAACACGTAACAAGAAAGCTAAATCAAACAAACTTATTGTTCGTCGTCGTAAGACTAAATAATTTTTATGACCATGTGTCGCACATTTTGAGAGGAGGTTCACCATGGGTCGTAGCTTAAAGAAAGGACCTTTTGTCGATGACCATTTGATGAAAAAGGTCGAAGCACAACAAGGTGTTGAAAAGAAAAAAGTAATCAAAACTTGGTCTCGTCGTTCTACAATCTTCCCAAGTTTTGTTGGATTCACAATCGCTGTGTATGATGGACGTAAACACGTGCCAGTTTACATTCAAGAAGACATGGTAGGACATAAATTAGGTGAATTTGCACCAACTAGAACTTATCGTGGCCACGCTGCAGACGATAAGAAGACAAAACGCTAGTCTGAGGGGAGGATATAATAATGGCAGAACAAATTACATCAGCTAAAGCAACTGCTAAAACAGTACGTACATCTCCTCGTAAAGCGCGTTTAGTTATCGATTTAATCCGAGGAAAAAGCGTTGCTGAAGCAATTGCAATTCTAAAATTCACACCAAATAAAGCTGCATCAATCATTGAAAAAGTTTTAATGTCAGCTATTGCGAATGCTGAAAATAATTTTGACTTAGATGTTGAAAACTTATATGTATCTGAAGCTTTTGTTAACGAAGGACCAACTATGAAACGTTTCCGTCCACGTGCGAAAGGATCAGCTTCACCAATCAACAAACGTACAAGTCATATTACGGTAGTCGTATCAGAAAAATAAGGAGGGACAATCAGTGGGTCAAAAAGTACATCCAATTGGAATGCGTGTAGGCGTCATCCGTGACTGGGATGCAAAATGGTATGCTGAAAAAGAGTATGCTGAATATCTACACGAAGATTTAAGAATTCGTAAATTTATCGCATCTAAACTTGCTGATGCCGCTGTGTCAACAGTAGAAATCGAACGTGCTGCAAATCGCGTGAACGTTTCAATCCACACAGCTAAACCAGGTATGGTTATCGGTAAAGGCGGTGCTGAAGTCGAAAACCTACGTAAAGAATTAAATAAATTAACTGGTAAACGAGTTCACATTAACATTGTTGAAATCAAAAAACCAGATTTAGATGCTAAATTAGTCGGCGAAGGTATTGCACGTCAATTAGAAAACCGTGTTGCTTTCCGTCGTGCACAAAAACAAGCTATCCAACGTACAATGCGTTCAGGAGCTAAAGGTATTAAAACACAAGTATCAGGTCGTTTAAACGGTGCAGATATTGCTCGTAGCGAAGGATACTCAGAAGGAACAGTTCCACTTCATACATTGCGTGCAGATATTGACTACGCATGGGAAGAAGCAGATACAACATACGGTAAACTTGGTGTTAAAGTATGGATCTATCGTGGAGAAGTTCTTCCAACTAAAAAGAATACTGAAAAAGGAGGGAAATAAGACATGTTAGTACCAAAACGTGTGAAACACCGTCGTGAGTTCCGCGGTAAAATGCGTGGTGAAGCTAAAGGCGGTAAAGAAGTTACTTTTGGTGAATACGGTTTGCAAGCAGTTGAATCACATTGGATTACCAACCGTCAAATCGAAGCAGCCCGTATTGCTATGACTCGTTACATGAAACGTGGTGGGAAAGTATGGATTAAAATCTTCCCTCACAAATCTTATACTGCCAAAGCGATTGGGGTACGTATGGGTTCTGGTAAAGGGGCACCTGAAGGTTGGGTTGCACCAGTTAAACGCGGCAAAATCATGTTTGAAGTAGCTGGCGTTCCTGAAGAAGTAGCTCGTGAAGCTTTACGTCTTGCTTCTCACAAATTACCAGTAAAAACTAAAATCGTAAAACGTGAGGAAATGGGTGGTGAATCGAATGAAGGTTAAAGAAATCAGAGAATTAACCACTGCCGAAATGCTAGATCAAGAAAAACAATTAAAAGAAGAATTGTTCAATCTTAGATTCCAATTAGCTACAGGTCAATTAGAAAACACTGCACGAATCAAAGAAGTACGTAAATCGATTGCACGCATCAAAACTGTGCTGCGTGAACAAGCTAAGTAATCGTGGAAGGAGGCCATTCATCGTATGACTGAAGAAAGAAATCAACGCAAAGTTTATCAAGGACGTGTGGTTTCTGACAAAATGGATAAAACCATTACTGTTGTCGTTGAAACAAAACGTAACCACCCAATCTATGGTAAACGTATGAACTATTCTAAGAAATACAAAGCTCACGATGAAAACAATGAAGCAAAAGTTGGAGATATCGTGAAAATTATGGAAACTCGTCCATTATCAGCTACAAAACGTTTCCGTCTAGTAGAGATTGTTGAAAAAGCAGTGATTATTTAATCAACGAGATTTTCCTATATAGATTTCAAATATTGTCAAATCTGAAAGGAGGATACACATCGTGATCCAAGCAGAAAGTCGTTTAAAAGTTGCTGATAACTCAGGCGCTCGTGAAATCCTAACGATTAAAGTTTTAGGCGGATCTGGCCGTAAAACTGCCAATATCGGTGACGTGATTGTTGCTACGGTTAAACAAGCAACGCCAGGTGGTGTTGTCAAAAAAGGTGACGTTGTAAAAGCCGTTATCGTTCGTACAAAATCAGGAGCTCGTCGTGCAGACGGTTCATATATTAAATTTGATGAAAATGCTGCGGTAATTATCCGTGATGATAAGAGCCCACGTGGAACTCGTATCTTCGGCCCAGTTGCTCGCGAATTACGCGAAAACAACTTCATGAAGATCGTTTCACTAGCACCAGAAGTATTATAATAGGTCAATAAAACATAAGGAGGTGCTAAGATAGATGTTTGTTAAAAAAGGCGATAAAGTTAAAGTTATCACTGGAAAAGACAAAAATAAGGAAGGCGTAGTTTTAGCTGCCCTACCTAAAAAAGATAAAGTCATCGTTGAAGGTGTAAACATTGTGAAAAAACACCAAAAACCTTCTCAAGCTGCTCCTCAAGGTGGAATCGTTGAAGTTGAAGCGCCAATTCACGTATCTAACGTAATGGTAATCGATCCTTCAAACGGCCAACCTACAAAAGTTGCTTACAAAGAAGTTGATGGCAAAAAAGTCCGCGTTTCTAAGAAAACCGGTGAAGTTTTAGATAAATAAGAAAAATAAGGAAGGAGGGGCTTACTGAATGAACCGCCTTAAAGAAAAATATACAAAAGAAGTTGTTCCATCTTTAATGGAAAAATTTGAATATAGCTCAGTGATGCAAGTTCCTAAAGTTGAAAAGATTGTTATCAACATGGGTGTTGGTGATGCTGTATCAAACGCTAAAAACTTAGATAAAGCTGTTGAAGAATTACAATTAATTTCAGGTCAAAAACCTTTAATTACTAAAGCTAAGAAATCAATCGCTGGTTTCCGTTTACGTGAAGGAATGCCAATCGGTGCGAAAGTTACTTTACGTGGTGAAAGAATGTACGAATTTTTAGATAAATTAGTTACTGTTTCACTTCCACGTGTGCGTGACTTCCACGGTGTAAGCAAAAAAGCCTTTGATGGACGTGGAAACTACACTTTAGGTGTAAAAGAACAATTAATCTTCCCTGAAGTGGACTACGATTTAGTAGATAAAGTACGTGGTATGGATATCGTAATTGTAACTACAGCTCAAACAGATGAAGAATCTCGTGAGTTGTTAACACAATTAGGCATGCCATTTGCAAAATAATAAAAGGAGGCGAACTACGTGGCTAAAAAATCAATGATTGCTAAAAACAAACGCCCTGCAAAATTCTCAACTCAAGAATATACTCGTTGCGAACGTTGCGGACGTCCACATTCAGTTTATCGTAAATTTAAACTTTGCCGTATTTGCTTCCGCGAACTTGCCTATAAAGGTCAAATTCCCGGCGTGAAGAAAGCTAGCTGGTAAAAAAGTTAAATTCGCATAAAGGAGGTAAATCATCTAATGGTCATGACAGATCCAATTGCAGATTTTCTAACTCGCATTCGTAATGCAAACATGGTTAAACATGAAGTTTTAGAAGTACCTGCATCAAAAATCAAACGTGACATCGCTGAAATCTTAAAACGTGAAGGTTTCGTACGTGATGTAGAATATATTGAAGATGACAAACAAGGCGTAATCCGTGTGTTCTTAAAATACGGTAAAAACGGCGAACGTGTTATCACTAACTTAAAACGTATCTCAAAACCAGGTTTACGTGCTTATGTAAAAGCTGACGAAGTACCTAAAGTATTAAATGGTTTAGGGATTGCAATTATCTCAACTTCTGAAGGTGTAATCACTGATAAAGAAGCTAGAGCTAAAAACATCGGTGGCGAAGTTGTCGCTTACGTATGGTAAGAATTAATCAACGAGGAGGTGTCTGATAGTGAGCCGTATCGGTAATAAAGTTGTTGTTCTTCCTCAAGGTGTGGAAGTTAAACAAAACGGAAACGAAATTACAGTCAAAGGTCCTAAAGGTGAATTAACGCGTACTTTCTCAGAAGATATCAAAATGAATATCGAAGGTAACGAAGTGACTTTCACACGTCCAAATGACTCAAAAGAAATGAAAACAATTCACGGAACTACTCGCGCAATCTTCCATAACATGGTTGTTGGTGTAAGCGAAGGTTTCCAAAAAGCATTAGAATTAATTGGGGTTGGGTACCGTGCACAATTACAAGGTTCAAAACTTGTATTAAACGTAGGTTACTCTCATCCTGTTGAAATTACTGCTCCTGCAGGTATAACATTTGAAGTTCCATCTAACACACAAGTTGTTGTTAAAGGAATCAGCAAAGAAGCTGTAGGTGAAATTGCAGCGAACATTCGTGGTGTTCGTCCACCAGAACCTTATAAAGGTAAAGGTATTCGCTATGTTGGTGAATATGTACGCCGTAAAGAAGGTAAAACTGGTAAATAATCGTAAACAACATTGTTTACGATTCGCGGCTTAGGCCAGCATAATAAAAGAGGTGACAATTGTGATTACAAAACCAGACAAAAATAAAACACGTCAAAAAAGACATCGTCGTGTACGTAACAAAATCTCTGGTACTGCTGAGTGCCCACGCTTGAACGTTTTTCGTTCTAATAAAAACATCTACGCTCAAATTATTGATGACGTAGCGGGTGTGACGCTAGCAAGTGCCTCTGCCTTAGATAAAGAAATTTCAGGTGGAACAAAAACTGAACAAGCACAAGCTGTTGGTAAATTAGTAGCAGAACGTGCTGCAGCAAAAGGTATTAAAAATGTAGTCTTTGACCGTGGTGGATACCTTTACCATGGCCGTGTAGCAGCTTTAGCACAAGCAGCTCGCGAAAATGGACTTGAATTTTAATAGAAGGAGGAACACCATTCATGGTTTATATTGATCCAAAACATTTGGAATTAGAAGACCGCGTTGTAGCGATTAACCGTGTAACAAAAGTTGTTAAAGGTGGACGTCGTTTACGTTTTGCAGCTTTAGTTGTTGTCGGTGATAAAAACGGACATGTAGGTTTTGGTACTGGTAAAGCGCAAGAAGTTCCAGAAGCAATCCGTAAAGCTGTTGAAGATGCTAAGAAAAACCTTATCGAAGTACCAATGGTTGGGACTACTATCCCTCATGAAGTTATCGGAACTTTTGGTGGTGGACGCATCTTAATGAAACCAGCTGTAGAAGGTTCTGGGGTTGTAGCCGGGGGGCCAACTCGTGCTGTCTTAGAATTAGCTGGTATCGCTGATATCGCATCTAAATCTTTACGTTCAAACACACCAATTAATGTTGTACGTGCAACAATTGAAGGTTTGAAACAATTAAAACGCGCTGAAGAAGTTGCTGCATTACGTGGTAAATCAGTTGAAGAATTAATCGGTTAAGGAGGACTAAATAATGGCTGAATTAAAAATTACTTTAAAACGCAGTGTTATCGGACGTCCTCAAAGCCAACGCAAAACTGTTCAAGCGTTAGGTCTAACAAAAGTAAACAGCTCAGTAGTAAAACCTGCTAACGATGCAGTTAAAGGTATGATCAAAGCTGTTTCTCACTTAGTGGACGTTAAAGAAATTTAATTAGAAACAATTTATACTTATTCATTAAGGAGGTGCCAAATACATGAAACTTCATGAATTAAAACCTGCAGAAGGGTCTCGTCAAGTACGTAATCGTGTTGGTCGTGGAACTTCATCAGGTAACGGTAAAACAGCAGGACGTGGACAAAAAGGGCAAAAAGCTCGTTCAGGTGGTGGTGTACGTTTAGGTTTTGAAGGGGGACAAACACCATTGTTCCGTCGTTTACCAAAACGTGGATTTACTAATATTAACCGCAAAGAATACGCTGTTGTCAACTTAGACGTTTTAAACCGTTTTGAAGATGGTGCTGAAGTGACTCCTGTAGCTTTAGTGGAGGCTGGAATCGTAAAAGATGCAAAAGCTGGAATCAAAGTTTTAGGAAACGGAACATTATCTAAGAAATTAACAGTTAAAGCCGCTAAGTTCTCAAAAGCCGCAGAAGAAGCAATTGTTGCTGCTGGTGGATCAATCGAGGTGATTTAACGCATGCTTAAATTGCTGAAGGACGCTTTTAAAGTAAAAGATATCCGATCCAGAATTCTGTTTACAGTGTTTATTTTGTTTATTTTCCGTGTAGGTACTCATATTACTATTCCGGGAGTAAATGCGGCATCTTTACAGAGCATTGCTGATCTACCATTTCTAAATATGCTTAATTTAGTAAGTGGTAGTTCAATCCAACGCTTTTCAATTTTTGCCATGGGGGTATCTCCTTATATCACAGCTTCCATCATTGTTCAGTTACTACAAATGGACATTGTACCGAAATTTGTAGAATGGTCTAAACAAGGGGAAGTTGGTCGACGAAAATTGAACCAAGCTACTCGATATATTACTTTGGTATTAGCCTTTGCCCAATCAGTAACGATTACTGCTGGTTTTAACTACTTTACACAATTAGGTTTCGTTAAAAATCCAACAGTAACTACTTTCATCTTAATTGGTTTTATCTTAACTACGGGAACAATGTTTGTAACTTGGTTAGGGGAACAAATTACTGAAAAAGGGATTGGTAATGGTGTTTCAATGATTATCTTCGCAGGTATCATTGCTCAGATGCCAGGTAGTATTAAAGAAATTGTAGAAGATTATTTCATCAATATTGAATCTAGCCAATTATGGAAATCAGTATTATTTGCCTTGGCATTAATCTTGATTGTATTAATCGTTGTGACTTTTGTAACCTATGTACAACAAGCTGAACGAAAAATTCCGATTCAATATACTAAACGTATGACTGGGGCACCAACAAGTAGTTATCTACCATTAAAAGTGAATGCCGCAGGGGTTATCCCAGTAATTTTCGCAAGTTCATTTTTAACAACGCCAAGTGCAATTATCCAGGCCTTGGCAAGCTCTCATAGTGATGAACAATGGTATCAAGTGGTGACAACATTATTTAGTTATAATACTGTGCCAGGTGCAGCGTTATATACCGTATTAATTGTTGGTTTCACATTTTTCTATGCCTTTGTGCAAGTTAATCCAGAAAAACTTGCTGAAAATCTTCAAAAGCAAGGAAGCTATATTCCAAGTATCCGTCCAGGTCGTGAGACTGAAGAATATGTTTCTGGATTGTTGATGCGTTTAAGTACAGTCGGCTCACTATTCTTAGGGGTCGTTGCTTTATTACCAATTATTGCACAAATGGTTTGGCAGTTACCAGGGTCAATTGGCTTGGGAGGAACAAGTCTATTAATCGTTATTGGTGTTGCTTTAGAGTCTGCAAAACAACTTGAAGGCTTAATGCTGAAACGTAAATATACTGGTTTTATCAATTAAAGTTCATGAAGTGTTGGGGTTTTTCCTCAACACTATTCATAAACTTATAGGAGGAATTAGGCATGAACCTCATTTTAATGGGATTACCAGGAGCTGGAAAAGGAACCCAAGCTGAGAAAATCATTGCTGAGTACCAAATTCCACAAATTTCAACAGGTGATATGTTTAGAGCAGCAATTGCGAATCAAACAGCACTTGGTTTGAAAGCAAAAGAATATATGGATCGTGGGGATTTAGTACCTGACGAAGTAACCAATGGTATTGTAAAAGAGCGTTTAGCCCAAGATGATACTAAAAATGGTTTCTTATTAGATGGTTTCCCACGTACACTTGATCAAGCAAAAGCATTGGATGAAATGTTAGCTGATCTTGGTAAGAAAATTGATGCAGTAATTGATATCAACGTTCCTGAAGAAGTTTTAGTTGAACGTTTGACTGGTCGTTATATGTGTCGTAGTTGTGGTGCAAGTTTCCACAAAGTATTTAAGCCAACAAAGGTTGAAGGTACATGTGATCGTTGCGGTGGTCATGAATTTTATCAACGTGATGATGACAAACCAGAAACTGTGAAAAATCGTTTGGCTGTAAACATTAAAAACAGCGAACCAATTCTTGCTTATTATAAAGAGCAAGGTTTATTAAAATCAATTGATGGTAATCGCGATATTGATGCTGTATTTAAAGATGTACAAGCAATTATCGATTAATCAAAGTCGCGTACATGCCAACTTGAATTAGAACTTTCTCTTGATATATTGGTAGGATATGTGGTATAATATTTAAGTCCGACTTCTAGTATTATTTTTTTACTAGAAGCATTGTTTTGAGAATCTCAGGTGGAAGGTAATTCCGCCATTTTATCGTATGTAAGGTACGAAAATGTACAAGGAGGTACTGTGCGTGGCAAAAGAAGATATGATTGAAGTTGAAGGTACAGTCGTCGAAACTTTGCCGAATGCAATGTTTAAAGTAGAGTTGGAAAACGGCCATCAAGTGCTTGCTACCGTTTCTGGTAAAATTAGAATGCACTACATTCGTATTTTACCTGGTGACAAGGTAACAGTTGAGTTATCACCATATGACTTAACTCGCGGTCGTATTACTTACCGCTTTAAGTAATTGTACTCCGTAAATCATTAGGAGGTATTATCAATGAAAGTAAGACCATCAGTAAAACCAATGTGTGAACATTGTAAAGTAATTCGTCGTAAAGGACGCGTTATGGTGATTTGCCCAGCAAATCCAAAACACAAACAACGTCAAGGATAATTGGAGGTGTAACATAATATGGCTCGTATTGCAGGAGTAGACATTCCTCGTGAAAAACGTGTTGTTGTTTCATTAACATATATTTACGGTATTGGTACAACAACAGCTAAACAAATCTTAGCTAACGCTGGTGTATCTGAAGATGTTCGCGTACGTGACTTAACTAACGAACAAACAGATGCTATCCGTGCTGAAGTGGATAAATTAAAAGTTGAAGGTGATCTTCGTCGTGAAGTTAACCTTAACATCAAACGTCTAATGGAAATCGGTTCATACCGTGGAATGCGTCATCGTCGTGGTTTACCAGTTCGTGGTCAAAACACTAAGAACAATGCACGTACTCGTAAAGGTCCTACTAAGACAGTTGCAGGTAAGAAAAAATAATTAATAATTAGTGAAGGAGGTTAACACTTCATGGCAGGAAAAAAAGTGAGTCGTAAACGCCGTGTCAAAAAGAATATTGAATCTGGTGTTGCTCATATTCATTCAACATTTAACAATACTATCGTCATGATTACTGACGTTCATGGTAATGCATTAGCTTGGTCTTCAGCGGGTGCATTAGGATTTAAAGGAAGCAGAAAATCAACTCCATTCGCAGCGCAAATGGCAGCAGAAACAGCAGCTAAATCAGCAATGGAACACGGATTAAGAACTGTAGAGGTTACTGTTAAAGGCCCAGGTTCAGGACGTGAAGCTGCTATCCGTTCATTACAAGCTGCAGGTTTAGAAGTAACTGCAATTCGTGATGTAACTCCAGTTCCTCATAATGGATGCCGCCCTCCAAAACGCCGTCGTGTTTAATGAGTGCTGCTCATTTTGAGTTAACTATTAGTCATTGAACAAGACACTTTTCGTTTTGAAAGGGGTAAGTGATAAGAATGATTGAATTCGAAAAACCAAGAATTTCAAAAATTGATGAAGAGAGAGATTATGGCAAGTTTATTGTCGAACCTTTAGAAAGAGGTTATGGTACTACTTTGGGGAATTCTCTACGTCGTATCCTTTTATCTTCATTACCAGGGGCTGCTATTACTAGTATTCAAATCGATACAGTTCAACATGAATTTTCTACTATTGTAGGTGTTCGTGAAGATGTGTCTCAAATTATTTTGAATATTAAAGGTTTAGCCTTAAAATTGTACGGATCTGAAGAAAAAACTTTAGAAATCGATATTACTGGTCCAGCAGTTGTGACTGCAGGGGACATTATCGTTGATTCTGATGTTGAAATCTTAAACAAAGATATGTACATCTGTACAGTCAGTGAAGGTGCTACATTCCGTGCTCGACTAAAAGTGAAAGCAGGTCGTGGTTACGTTCAAGCTGACGAAAACAAAACTGAAGATATGCCAATTGGTGTTCTTCCTGTTGATTCAATCTATACACCTGTTCGTCGTGTAAACTACCAAGTTGAAAACACACGTGTAGGTCGTCGTGATGATTTCGATAAGTTAACAATGGAAATTTGGACTGATGGATCAATCGAACCGCTAGACGCAATGAGTTTAGCAGCTAAAATCTTGACTGAACATTTAGATATTTTTGTGAACCTTACTGATGAAGCTCGTCATGCTGAAATCATGGTTGAAAAAGAAGAAACACAAAAAGAAAAAATGTTAGAAATGACGATTGAAGAATTAGATTTATCTGTTCGTTCTTATAACTGTTTGAAACGTGCAGGCATTAACACTGTACAAGAATTAACTAACAAGTCTGAACCTGAAATGATTAAAGTTCGTAATTTAGGACGCAAATCTTTAGAAGAAGTGAAAAATAAATTACATGATTTAGGTTTAGGTTTACGTAAAGACGATTAATCTTTCATTGAGGGAGGGAAAACTAAATGAGTTACCGTAAATTAGGACGTACATCTTCTCAACGTAAAGCGATGTTACGTGACTTAACAACTGATTTATTCATTAACGAACGTATTGTTACTACTGAAGCTCGCGCGAAGGAAGTACGTTCTACTGCTGAAAAAATGATTACTTTAGGAAAACGCGGAGATTTACATGCTCGTCGTCAAGCTGCTGCATTCGTACGTAACGAAATCGCTAGCGTGCGTGAAGAAGGCGAAGAAATCGTAGTTGAATCTGCATTACAAAAATTATTCAACGATATCGCTCCTCGTTATGCTGACCGTAATGGTGGATATACTCGCATCTTGAAGACTGAACCAAGACGTGGAGATGCTGCACCAATGGTTATCTTAGAACTTGTTTAATAAGTTGACACTATTGTAATTTTGAGTGTTATGATGTTGGAAGTGCTACTACTTTCCGAGTCTAGCTCGTCGCTACCCTCTGGTGAGTTGTCATCAGAGGGTAAGCACTCATCATAAGATATTTGTATGAGACGGTTGGTTTTCAATCGTTTATTTTTTTTGCCCAGTATGCAAAGGATAAACTTTACATACTGGGCTTTTTGACGTGCAGAAAATATTGATTGTATTATAATTAAAGTGTAAACGAATACAATTAAAGGAGGGAATGATTGTGTCAAAGATAGGGAAAAGACTTATCATTTTGGTGGGGACTTTGATTTTACTGTTTGGGAGTCTATTAAGTCCGTTTTTTGTTTTATCTGAAGTCTATGCACAGGATTCGAATATGAGTGTTGTGAATCAGCCTACCACAGAATCTATGCAAGACGTGTCAAAAACGAATACAATTTCACCACCAACTGCAAATCGAAGTTCTGTAACGAATGAATCAAGGTCAAGTACACCTCTTGATTCCAATGCTAATCAATCAAATGTCACTACTAGTACAGCTTCTTCAAGTACTAGCAATTCAACTGTAACTTCTCAAAATGAAAACAACAATGTTACCTCAAGTGAAAATACAACTGCCACTTCAAAGACAACTGATAATGTTACTCCAAGTGATAATAAAACAAAAGACTCAAGTGCAACTGAAACTCAGGTATCCAATGCCTCATCACAACCAAAAATATCATTAGCTGCTCCTAAAATTCAAAGTAAAGTCACCGCTTCTGGTCCATCAACGAGCGATATTTCGACACCTTTAGATATTGATGTGACAAAGGTAAGCTTTTATTTAGAGTTTGATCCAGATGGAGAAGGTTTGAGTGTTTATACAGGTAAACTATTCCGTATTTATCAACGTTTAGAATTTGATAATGATAAAGTTACTGATGGCGTATATTCAATGATAAAAATTGCTAAAAAATATGTGAAAGCAGGTAGTGTGGAAATTCCGAAACTAGATAGCGTCAAAAATGTGGAATCGATGGACGATGATGAATACTATATTCGAAAAGTCTATTATAATCCAGTAGCTGGTGGCGGAATTATTGCTTTTCCAATCATCTTTAAGCATGCGATGTATACGACTCCACCGGGTAGCGAAACACCAGTTAGTTCAACCTTGTATCTACGTGAACATAAAATAGGTTATAGTGAACTAAAAGCTACAGCCAAAACGCATGATCCGTCCATTACGAAATACGTGGTGAATAAAGGTTCTGATCAGCCGTATTACGATATTAATCAAGATGTCGGCATGCCAGATAATAATGATCCAACCTATTCAAGCAATCGTTTAGATGAGTTATTGACTTGCTACTATTTAATTACCGTAATAAATGGCGGTCTTTTCGATGATTATGGGGTCTATTATCACGCAGTAGGAACAATAAAGGACGTATTACCAGAGGGCATGGAATTTGATAAAGATGCCCCAGAAGCTGCTCCTTGGACTTATGATGAAGCAACGCGTACAGTTTCATTTCCAGACCTAGGTAAATATATGGAAGAACATAGGACACGGAGATTGCAACTACGCCTACCAGTCAAACTTCGCCATGTGAAATTGGGACAAAAAATCACCAATAGTATTTCTTTGTTTGATGAACAAGGCAAGAATATTAGTAGTCATTCAGTTAGATTTACGCCTTATGCTTGGCAAACAAAATTTGGTTCAGGTAGTGTGGATAAACAATTGATTGCTGGTGGTGGCGCCTTTGATGAAAGTAAGAATGAAATGGAATGGCAAGTTTCGCCAAAATTTGAAGAAAGAATGGCGGCCCAAAAGTATTACATTAATGGTTTAGGGGACTTGATTAATAATAATGGTCCACGAATTTATACAGCCGCGGACACTAGTATTTTAACGGCAGGTGAAAAGATTTTAGAATTCAAGGAAGTAACTGTGCATATTCCAGAAGGTGTCGATGTGGGTACCATCAAATTATACGGCAAAACTTTACGGGAAACGCAATTTCGACTACTTCAAGATAATGTTGAGTCTGGTCAAGCGATTTCCTTGACGCCTGAGATTGAATATATCAAAGCTGAATTTTCAAAACCAATTTTAGCACGTAATGATGTATATTTGACTGTTAAAACCAAAGTCATCGATGAAAAATGGCCAAATGAAATCTTTGCATCTGATGAATCAACCAGTAGTATCATGCTGCATAACTGGGGATTTGCGTATTACAGTGATGACCAAGGGAAAATTATTGGTGAAAAATATACAGAAGCTGTCGGAAGTTATGATCGGGCTTTTTTAGGCTTGAGAGTGGAATACGATGATAATTGGCAAACCTCAATTGAAGCACATAATGAAGACAAAACACGTCTGGCCTACATTTTAACGCCAAATAACGTCAAACCAGACATGCCGTTTACGATTGTGACGCTTTTACCAGATGGCATCGATGTGAAGAATGAATACCATCGTCCGTTGGAAAAAATGGGCTATCAAGTTGTTCATCATTATTTAGGCACCGATAAGACGGCTTTGATATTTACCAAGACGTTAAAAGAAATCGATAGTGGTGAAAATTACCCGATTCAAAAATATCGTTATACTTTCCGTCAACAAATTCAGTTTAATAAATATTTGACCAAGGCTGTCCATCAATTAGATCATTATATTTACTGGTATGATTCTACTGTATTGAAGAAGGCTTATGGTTGGGCAGATGAATCAACTATTGTGCAAAATAATCAGTTAGACTTGGATGGCAAGGGGACGTTTGTAGGGAAATCAGTCTTGAAAGCGATGACAAAAGTGGATTTTGGTCCGCCAGAAGAAGTGATTATCCATGAAAAGATTGGTCATACGCCAGAAGATTTATCGGTTCATCCATTAATTGTGAGCCCATTGGAAGAATTTTATTATGAAATTAATTTGGAAAATCGGACAAAACAAACAAGTAAACCTTATGCCTTTTATAATATTTTACCGCATAAAGGGGATACGATGAACGATCAGGACCGTATAATTGACCGAGGTAGTACGGATGGGGCGATTTTCAAAAAGATTGCTCAAAGTGATCCGGATTTTGACGTATATTATAGTGAGGTGCAAGATATTCCAAAATTAACTACCGCAAATTGGCAAACATTGACGGATAGTGTCGATGCTTCTAGAGTGAAGAGCATTAAGGTTGTCTTGAAGAAAGAAATGCAAGCAAATACCGTGAAAAAACTCTTAATTCAAATGCGAGCCAGTCATAACCCAGCTAATTTGTTGAGTCATAATTCTTCGCTTTTAACGCAAGAAGGTAAGACTTTCCTTTTAGATTCTAATGTGGTTGAAGCGCGTGGAGTGGGAGAATTAACTAAGCCTGTATTACAAGTACTCAAGGAAGTAGATAAGACAACAGCCTATCCAAAAGAGGTACTTCAGTATACTTTCAACGTGAAGAATACTGGCGATGGTACATGGTATGGTACGTTGGAAGATGTATTGCCTGAAAAAGATTTAAATTATGTCGCACATTCGACCAAGGTGAATACCAAGGCGATTACGGATAAGCTATGGGGAAATGCTGAAGATTTAACAGTTTCAGATGAAAAAGTGTGGCATGATCATCGTTTGCGTTATTTGGTGACCATCAAACCAGGTCAAGAACTGAAACTATCATTTAAGGCTAAGGTCGTAAAAGAAGAAGACGGTAAAATAGTAAATAGGTTCTCTGGATTGAATGCTGAAAATCCTGATTTCAATATAGATAGCAATACAGTCGAAACCCAGATTCATGTTCGCAAACTGGCAGTGAAGAAAGTTGTCGATAAGGCAGAGGCGAAAACAGGCGATACCTTAACATACCAACTTACTGTAGAAAACACGGGTACAGCAAGATGGAAGGGACATTTAACCGATAAACTATCTGAGGATTTACAAGCGTTGAAGACGGACGTGGGAAGCTTTGATGGGAATACTTTAAGTGTGCCAATCGACCTAGAACAAGGAAAAATCCAGACAATTACTTTTAGGGCGAAAGTGTTAAGGAAAAAAGCCGGCGAAATTCTCAACCATGCTTTGGTTACTCATGAAAATATTCCAGAGCTAAATGTGAAAAGTAATGAAGTGAAAACAGTTGTGGAAGAAGAACTATCCCCAACACCGACGGAGCCAGAGGAAAAACCAGACGAACCGGACCCAACGCCGACGGAACCAGAGAAAAAACCAGAAGAAAAACCAGACGAACCAGACCCAACACCGACGGAACCAGAAGAAAAACCAGACGAACAATCCCCAACACCGACGGAAGCAGAGGAAAAACCAGACGAACAATCCCCAACACCAACGGAACCAGAGAAAAAACCAGAGGAAAAACCGGACGAACCGGACCCAATGCCGACGGAACCAGAGAAAAAACCGGACGAACCAGCTCCAAAGCCAACGGAACCAGAAGAAAAACCGGACGAACCGGCCCCAACACCGACGGAACCAGAGGGAAAACCAGACGAACCGTCCTCAACGCCGACGGAACCAGAGGAAAAACCAGACGAACCTGAATCAACACCAACGGAACCAGAGGGAAAACCGGACGAACCGGCCCCAACACCAACGGAACCAGAAGAAAAACCAGAAGAACCTGAACCAACACCAACGGAGCCAGAGGAAAAACCGGACGAACCTGAACCAACACCGACGGAACCAGAGGGAAAACCAGACGAACCAGCCCCAACGCCGACGGAACCAGAAGAAAAACCAGAAGAACCTGAACCAACACCGACGGAACCAGAAGAAAAACCAGAAGAACCTGAACCAACACCGACGGAACCAGAGGAAAAACCAGAAGAACCTGAACCAACACCAACGAAGCCAGGGAAAGAACCCGAAAAGGAACCAGAGAAAGGTCCAGAACCAGGGAAAGAATCAGATAATGACAAGAAACTTCCTAATAACGAGAACCAAGGGAAACCAAATAAACAAACAGAGGCTAAAGTAAGCAAACCAAAACAAAGCCCTGTTGCCAAAACTAAGTATAAAAATGATTTACCTGCTACTGGAATGAAACAAAATGGTTATCTATGGTTAGGCGTAGTATCTTTAGGTCTAGCGGGTATTGTGATTTACTTTGATAGAAAAAGTCGCTGGCATCACTAACAATCAATAAATCAATCCTCTTATAAGCGAATAGTCTATGCTTTGCTATTAAGAAGTGTAGCTATTCGCTTTTTTTGTTCTAAATGTTTATGTCAAGACAATAAAACGAGTTAGAAAGATTGAAATTCTATTGTTTTTTTGGTATGGTAAGGCTTGTAATGAAATGAAAAATGAGGATAAATGATGCAACCAATAATTGAAATGAAGGATTTGACTTTTCGCTATCAAGAAGAAGCTCAAATGCCTGCTTTAAATAAAGTGTCATTGAACATTAATCAAGGCGAATGGATTGCGATTATCGGACATAATGGTTCGGGAAAATCAACGCTCGCAAAGACGATTAATGGCTTGTTGCTACCAGAATCAGGAAGTATCAAGGTCAATGGTCAAGAAATAAATGAAAAAAACATCTGGGAAGTACGTCGTAACGTTGGGATGGTCTTTCAAAATCCTGATAATCAATTTGTCGGATCGACTGTAGAAGATGATGTCGCTTTTGGTTTGGAAAATCAAGGTGTGCCGCGAGAAGAAATGTTGGTACGTGTAAGAGAATCACTAGAGCAAGTGCGAATGGCCGAATTTATGCGTAAAGAACCATCAAGACTTTCAGGTGGTCAAAAACAACGTGTCGCCATTGCTGGAATTGTGGCTTTAAGACCTAATGTGATTATTCTTGATGAAGCAACGAGTATGCTTGATCCTGAAGGTCGCTTAGAAGTGATTGCTACAGTGAAGAAAATTAAAGAAGAAAATAATTTAACCGTTTTATCGATTACTCATGATATCGATGAAGCAGCTAATGCTAATCGAATTTTTGTGATGAAAAAAGGAAAACTTATCCAAGAAGGTACGCCAGAAGAAATCTTTTCTCAAGGGGAAAAATTAATTGAGCTAGGATTAGATTTGCCATTTCCAGAGCGCTTGAAGTCAGCCTTAAAAGCTCGTGGTGTGGACGTACCTGAAGATTATATGACTGAAGAAGGGATGGTGGATTGGCTATGGACATCCGTTTTGAACAAGTAGATTTTACTTACCAACCCAATACCCCTTTTGAGTATCGTGCACTCTTTGATATTAATTTAGCAATAAAAGAGGGAAGTTTTACCGCTTTAATCGGGCATACTGGTAGTGGTAAATCAACTTTACTTCAACATTTAAATGCTTTACTCAAACCAACGAAAGGAACTGTAAGTATCGGTGAACGTGTGATTACGCCTCAAACCGATAATAAAAACTTAAAACCCATCCGTAAAAAAGTAGGGATTGTCTTTCAGTTCCCAGAATCTCAATTATTTGAAGAAACAGTAGAAAAAGACATTGCCTTTGGACCACAAAACTTTGGAGTAAGTCTGGAAGAGGCCAAACAAATTGCGAAAGATACATTGAAATTAGTAGGATTAGATGAAAGCTATCTTGAGCGTTCTCCTTTTGATTTATCAGGTGGACAAATGCGACGTGTGGCGATTGCTGGTGTTTTGGCGATGCAACCAGAAGTACTAGTGCTAGATGAACCTACAGCCGGACTAGATCCACAAGGGCGTAAAGAAATGATGGATATGTTTTGGCGTTTGCATAAAGAACGTGGCTTAACCCTAGTTTTAGTCACGCACTTGATGGATGATGTGGCTGATTATGCAGATTATGTGTATGCTTTAGAAAAAGGACGTGTGGTGAAAGAAGGAACACCATCAGAATTATTCCAAGATGTCGATTGGTTGTATGAAAAGCAATTGGGCGTACCTACAGCGACTCAATTTGCGCTAAAACTTCAAGAAAAAGGAATGAAGTTTGCCCAATTACCACTGACTCCTCAAGCTTTAGCCGATGAAATTATTAGACAGCGAGGTGAGGGTGATGAATAAATTGATTTTTGGTCGCTATATTCCAGGTAATTCATTGATTCATCAGATGGATCCTCGAGCAAAATTGTTCGCAAGTTTTTATTTCATTGGGATTATCTTTTTAGCGAATAACTGGCAAACGTATTTATTACTCGCAGCTTTTACCTTTTTTGCCATCTACTTGTCAAAAATTAACCTAGTATTTTTTGTTCGTGGTTTAAAAGCACTGATCGGTCTAATCCTATTTACCGTCTTTTTGCAGGTCTTTTTCACAAATGGCGGTACAATTTATTGGCAGTGGTGGATTTTTAGACTAACAGAGTACGGCGTGACAAATGGTATTTTCATTTTCTGTCGGTTTGTCTTAATCATCTTTATGTCTACACTTCTGACACTAACCACTTTGCCTTTGGAATTATCAGATGCGATTGAATCCTTACTAAAGCCATTAAAAGCGTTGAAATTACCAGTTCATGAATTCTCTTTGATGTTATCGATTGCTTTACGATATGTGCCAACTTTAATGGATGAAACAGAGAAAATTATGAATGCTCAGCGTGCGCGTGGTGTGGATTTTTCAGAAGGTAATTTAATCCAAAAAATGAAAGCCATCATTCCACTATTAATTCCGCTATTTGTTTCTAGCTTTACCCGAGCAATCGATTTGGCTTATGCAATGGAAGCACGTGGCTATCAAGGTGGCGATGGTAGGACTAAATATCGTAAATTGGAATGGCAATTATTAGATACCATCACAATTTTAGTATTCGTCTTATTAACAGCATTATTAATTTTATTAAGAAAATAAACAAGAGGTCTTCGTTGTCGGAGGCCTTTTTTTGTGCGTAATTCGTTAAGTTTTGTTACAATAAGAAAAACAAATTAGGAGTGAGTGGAATGACTGCATATGAAAAAGAAAAAGCAAAATTATCGGATTTGGCTTATAGAGTCACTCAAGAAAATGCTACCGAGTATCCGTTTAGTGGCAAATATGATCAATTTTTTGAAGAAGGTATCTATGTTGATATCGTCAGTAAAGAAGTATTATTCAGTTCACGTGATAAATATGATTCAGGATGTGGCTGGCCAGCTTTTACGAAACCAGTCAGTCGTCAAGTAATCAAAGAAAAAGCAGATTTTTCTCATAATATGCATCGAATTGAAGTGAGAAGTCAAGCGGCCGATAGTCATTTAGGGCATGTCTTTACGGATGGTCCTGTTGAAAAGGGTGGTTTGCGATATTGTATCAATTCTGCAGCTTTAGAATTTATTCCCAAAGCAGAAATGGCTGCAAAGGGTTATGGTGACTACTTAGCTTTATTCTCTAATGAATAGTTATGGATGTTCGGAAACGTTTTTATAATTTTTTTTAGAAAAATCTCTTGACGTTCATTTTGAATCGTGATATTCTAACAAAGTCGCTGAAATCAAACGACTAAATAAAATAAACTTTCAATGCGTTTTAAAGTTTTTAAAAATTAAGCTTGACAATGAATTGAACGTTTGTTATGATATGAAAGTCGC
>DWVH01000072.1 GCA_019120335.1 Candidatus Enterococcus stercoripullorum | reverse complement strand
AAGGTTATGAAAACATCTACAAAAATTGCATTAGGTATCAGCACCACTTTAGTAGCTGGGGTAATTACTTCGGTGATTGTGGCAGATAAAGTGATCACAAAGGTTAAAAAAGTTCAAAACCGCAAAAAAGTGAAAAAGTTTGTGGACGATAAGTTAAATGGCAATGCTTTTGTTGGCGATATGGTGGACCGTCTAAGTGATAAAGATATTGAGTCGTTAATCAATATCGGTAAAAAAATTGGTGAAAGCCAGGCACAGTTATCTACTTATGGCGAATCAGTTAAAAATGCGACTAGCCAAGCCAAAGATAAAGTAGGTTCGGTCATTAAACAAATCAAAATCAAATACTAGTACAGTTAGTCTCAAGAAATGCTCTTGGGACTTTTCTTATAAGAAGTTAGGATGAGAAGATGGAAAAAAGGAGCAGTCTGACCCAAGAACAAAAAGAGTATTTCATGAAAGAAGCCATCAAAGAATCGAAAAAAGCGGAACAAATGGCAGAAGTTCCCATCGGAGCGGTCGTGGTTTATCAAGGTGAAATCATAGGGCGAGGACATAATCAAAGAGAATCTACGCAACAAGCTGCAGCCCATGCAGAGATGTTTGCCATTCAAGAGGCTTGTGAAAAGGTCGGCAGTTGGCGTTTAGAGAACAGTCAATTATTTGTGACTTTAGAGCCTTGTGTGATGTGTAGTGGAGCCCTTCAGTTAGCCCGTGTCGAAGAAATCTATTTCGGGGCATTTGATCCAAAAGGTGGGGCCTGTGGTTCTTTATTAAATATCGCCACCGATGAACGTTTTAATCATTGGAGCTATGTCGAGTCAGGTATTTTAGCTGAGGAATGTGGTCAGTTATTATCGCAATTTTTTAAAAAGCTAAGAGAAGCAAAAAAATTACGAAAAAAAGCTAGTCATTCACCAGAAAATAGTATATAATAGGTTTTGCCGTTATGGCTAGGACAATGGGAAGCTTGTGAAGCGTGTCAGGTCTGGAAGGAAGCAGCACTAAGCATGTCTTTCCATGTGTCTGATTGATTACATCAGTATTGACTGGTGTATTTTTTTTGCTTTCAAAGTGATTTTTTGAAAGACTTCTAGATGTTTTACAGATATGATATTTAAATCAAGTTTTACAATAATGAATGCTAAATAACGCCACCTAATCATGTAATTTTAGATGGCGTTTCTTTATGCATCGTGTTTATTCTTTGATTTTTACTGTGAGCTGATTGTTGGTATTTTGACTGATGTAAACGGTGAATGTTTTTTGAAAAGCATATTCATAATAACCAGAAATATAGTGCGCTTTGGTTGAATTTTTATTCTTGATTTGAAGCGTAATCTGACCAGTGAAATTTTTCGGTATCTTTATCTTTTTCTTTGCTTGGAAGCTTTGATTGACATTTCCACGAAACTGGACCACCATATCTGCAAAGGATAAATTTGTGTGATTTGTGATATAGATGGTATTGTTTTCCCGATGATTGTATATAAAATAACCACCCAAAAAGGCAATGAGTAATATCGCCCATACGATTCTTTTTTTCTCCATGTTTTCACCGCCTGTACTGATTTGAACGAATCTTTTTTATCAATTCATTTTTTCAACTGTCTATTAAATTTCAATAATCTTAAATAACTCTCTTTTCAGTATAACATTTTTGTAGAAGAAAAAAATGTTATGATAGCTGTCATATAATGAATGGAAGTTTTTTGTCTAAAAGTGATTGTTTTATTAGTGGAAAATCGTTACTTTCTTTATTTTGTTGTCAGCATTAGAATGGTTCGCGTTGTTGAAAAGACAAGATGAATGTCTGGTCATCATGAAAGAAGAATAAATTTGATTTTTCCTTTGCAAATGGTTGAGATTGTATGGTATAATTTTTGTCATTGCTGTAAGTTTTCAGTAATATTTTTGCAAATAGATTTGATGGAAGGATGACAGAAATGAAAGGGAAAAACCTTACCCTGAATTATAGTCTTCTACAAGGTAGCTATTGGATGAGTTATTGTGCCTTGTATAGTTTTGCGACAGTTTATCTTTTATCAAAAGGCTTTAATAGTGCGATGATAGGGATGATTGTGGCTGGTAGTAATATTTTAAGTAGTGTATTACAACCTTATGTTTCAACTTTGGCCGATCAAGCGAAGAAATTAAGTATTCGGCAAATTATTTTAATGGTAGCAGCTGTATTGGCTATTTTATTAGCAGGCTTAACGATTGTGCCTAGCCAACTTTTACTTGTAGGTCTTTTATTTATTTTTGCCAATATTTTCTTACAGGTGTTACAACCCTTAATCAATGCGATGAGTTTTTACTATATTCGTCATGGCATGAAAATTGACTTCGGTTTAGCCCGTGGAACAGGTTCGCTAGCTTTTGCGATTCTTTCTAGTATTTTAGGATTTTTATTATCAAAATTTGCGAGTTGGGTCATTCCATTTAGTAGCTTAATTTGCGTGGGATTGATTGTATTATTGATGTTGAGTTTCCCAATGATTCAAAAGATGAGCGAAGAAGTAGCACACGATGAAAATCCTAACCATGTGCCTGGTGGTTCCTTCATGTATTTTGTCAAGGAATATCCAAGTTTTTGCTTTGTCTTAATTGGTAGCACTTGCTTATTTATCTATCATAATATGTTTAACGGTTATTTAATCCAAGTGGTAGAATCATTGCACGGAACTTCAAAAGAGTTAGGAACAACGATGTCACTTGCGGCGATGGTTGAGATTCCGACCATGTTCTTATTCTCAAAGATTGTAGCCAAATATAGCAGTCATAAATTATTGGTTTTTGCAAGTATTATGTTTACGGTTAAAGCGATTGCGACGATTTTTGCAGTCAATATTCCGATATTATATGCGACTCAAATTTTCCAAATGTTTGCTTTTGCGCTATTCACCCCAGCGTCTGTCTATTACACCAATCAAATGATGAAACCGCAAGACCAATTCAAAGGACAAGCTTACCTGACAATGACCATTACCATGGGTGGGGTTCTTGGAAGTCTGTTAGGTGGTTTTATCCTTCAATATAGCAGCGTGTCTATGATGTTGATTGTCTGTGCGATTGTTTCAGCGATTGGGACTTTCTTTGTAGCAAAATTTGCGAAAGAAGTAAAAAATGCTTAAATCCTATCTTGTAAAGTGAGTTTCTTTTTAGAGGCTCACTTTTTTTACTTTATTTATCCATTGGTTAAAAAATAGGGCTTGTCTTTTAATATAAAATTCGCTATGCTTGATTCGTGCATTGAAATCAAGGTCAACTTGGACTGGTTCGAAAACTTCCCAGGATAAAAAACTAAGAATCTCAGAAACTCTTTTTTGTCAAAGAAAAAGAGAATATTATGAAAGGGGTTGGAGAGATGCGCAAAGTAATTATTGATTGTGATCCAGGGATTGATGATTCGCTGGCTTTATTATATGCGCTCAAGTCACCAGAAATTGATGTTGTAGCGATTTGTGTCGTCGCAGGTAATGTGCCAGTCGAAATCGGTGTGAAAAATGTGTATTACTGCTTGGATTTGGTCAATCGGCGAGATATTCCAGTTTATCTCGGTGCGTCTGAGCCATTGGTTGTGCCATTTGTGAGCGCGCAAGATACGCATGGTTTTGACGGTCTCGGGGAAAGTCATTTAGCTCAAACGATTACCGTTACGCCACAAGAGCAAAAGGCCGCTGAATTTTATGCTCAGACTTTTGCTCACCCACAGGAAATCTCGGTTATTGCCTTAGGTCCTTTAACAAATATCGCTCAAGCACTCGATTTGAATGTCAATCTCGGTTTAAATATGCAACGCTTTGTCAGCATGGGTGGTGCTTATCTTAGTCATGGTAATTGTTCACCGGTGGCAGAGTACAATTATTGGTGTGATCCCGATGCGGCGAAAATTGTCTATGAAAAATTAGGTTGTCCGATTGAAATGATCGGCTTAGATGTGACGCGCAAGATTGTTTTGACACCGAATTTGTTGCAATATAGTCAGTATTTAAATCCACAAATGGGTGAAATACTTGCAAAAATAACCCAATTTTATTTTGATTTTCACTGGCAACAAGAGCATGTCTTAGGCTGTGTGATTAATGATCCGCTAGCTGTGGCTTACTTTATTCATACCCAATTATGTAGTGGTTTTAATAGTTATGTCGTTATTGAAAATCAAGGAGTCAGTCGTGGTCAAAGTTTGGTAGATGCGCATGATTTTTGGCGCAAACCGGCAAATGCCAAAATTTTGACTCAAGTCGATTCGACAGCGTTCTTTGTGGAATTTCTAGCCATTGTCTTAGATGTACCTCACGAAGTCATTGCACAAGATATGAAAAATTTGAAACTAGGTGAATGACTTTGAAAAATATCTCAACGAAAAAAATTGCTTTGATTGCTTTATGTGTCGGACTTAATTATGTGGGTGGGAATATCGCCTTATTTTTACGTTTGCCCATTTATCTTGATAGCTTAGGGACAATTATGGCTGCGTTTTTACTTGGACCGATTGCGGGGATGGCAGCTGGTTTGTTAAGTGGCTTACTTAGTGGCATTACGACTGATTTATTCTCGCTTTATTATATTCCAGTCGCACTGTGTACTGGTTTTATTGCGGGGATGGTTTATCAGCGCTTGCATAAGACTTGGCGTGTTCCGATTGAAGCTGCGGTGATTTCCTTACCAGGTACGTTGATTTCTTCTTTTATCACGTATTTCTTATTTGGAGGTATCACTTCTTCAGGCTCGAGTATTATTGTGCAATTGATTCATGGTCTAGGACTCAACCAATTAACTAGCGTGATTTTGGTTCAGGTGATTACTGATTATGCCGATCGCCTACTGAGTATTGTGGTGGTATTAAGTGTGATTGCGATGTTGCCGAAAAAAGTAAAAATGATATAGATTAGGAGAGTGTCTGATTTTAGGCACTCTTTTTTAGGCGTTTTGCTTGTGTTTCGTCTAAAAAGCATTATAGTTAAGGTTAGAATTGAAAGTTACGGAGTATTTTCATGGAAACGATAAAGATTTTACATACCAATGATATCCACTCACATTTGGAAAATTGGCCGCGAATAGCGCATTACATCCAAAGTCAACAACAAGCATCTAAAGACGATGAAACACTTTGGACCTTGGATTTAGGCGATTTTTGTGATCGATGGCACCCTTTAACAGAGGCCACGCATGGAAAAGGCAATATCGCATTGCTGAATCAAGCCCACTATGATCTTGTTACTTTGGGTAATAATGAAGGACTAGGGTTTAGCCAAGATGAGTTTCAAGCGTTGTATCAACATGCCAATTTTCAAGTGGTGATAGCTAATGTCAGACAAATGAATCAACAACTCCCGCCTAACTGTCACGCCTATACGATTCTGACGACAAAAGACCAAACTAAAATCGCCTTTATCGGTTTGACTGCTCCTTTTGAATCTGGGTATCGTGCCAATGGTTGGTTAATTTTAGATCCTCAAGAAACCTTGCGTGTGTTTTTACCAGAATTAAAGCAACAAGCTGATCTCATTTGTGTGATGAGCCATTTAGGGGTGACGCAAGATCGTTTACTTGCTCAAAATTTTCCTGAAATTGACCTTATTATTGGTTCGCATACGCATCATGTGTTTGTTCAGGGAGAATTCGTGAATCAGACTTTGTTGGCAGCGGCCGGGAAGTATGGCCAATATGTGGGTGAAATTACTTTAACTTTGGAAAATCATCAGCTAAAAGAGAAACGCGCACGGGCTATTTGTTATGAAGATTTACCACCGGTAGTCGATGAAGGACGTGTGAGTGAAGCTTATTTTCAAGAAGGTCAACATATATTAGCTGAGCAAGTCCTTTGCACAATCAATGAAGAAAAATCCATTGAAAAAATTACCGCAGAATTAGCTCAAGCGATGAAAGCTACGACCAATCAAGACTTGGCTTTATTAAATACAGGTTTAGTTTTACATTCGTTATCAAAAGGTGTCATTACGAAAAAAGACTTACATGAAATTTTGCCTCATCTGATTCATTTAGTGACTGTTCAGTTGCAAGGACGTGATTTAATCCGCCTGGCAGCTGAAATAACTAAGAATCAGCCATTTTTAAGCTATTATCAACCAAAAGGCTTAGGATTTCGTGGTGAGATTTTCGGGCAAATTTATAATGACGGCTTAGTCTATCATCCGGAAAGTCGAACAGCAAGTCTTAGAGGAAAGGCAATTGCACCCAATCAAAGCTATTCGTTAGTGACTTTGGATTATTGGGTCTTTTTGCCTTTTTTCCCAACATTAGAAATTGCTGGGCAGGTCACGTTATATTATCCGAAATTATTGCGGGAGATTTATGGCGAATTTTTAGCAAGAAATGAGAATTAAACATACACAAACAACCGCTGAAAAGGTATAATAAAAAAGACAGTATATTATTGATAGGATGGTGAAAAGATGACCAATCAGGAAACGCAACAAGAAATGCAAACAACCCAAGAACAAGCTACAGAAGAAAAAGTGGAATATAAAGGGGAAGTCGTTACCCGAATTGAAGAAAATAAATATCAAGTCGGATCTAGACAATATGAACTAGTAGCCAATCATCGTGACGGGTTCGATGCGCAAAAATTCGGTGAACGCTATAGTGATGTGCTAGCGAAGTATGATTATATTGTTGGGGACTGGGGTTATGAGCAGTTGCGCTTAAAAGGCTTTTTTGAAGAAAATAATAAAAAAGCTTTACCCGAGCAAAGAATTGATACTTTAGAAGATTATTTATATGAGTATTGTAATTTTGGTTGTGCCTATTTTGTGGTGAAACGAATTGGCGGTAAGCGTGAAAAGATGCAAAATCGTAAAAATAAAAAGCATAAAAATAATCAAGCTTTTGTAGAAGAAAAACGTGAAGTCATTGCCCATAAGAAAAAGCCAACCATTAAATCACGAAAAACTTCTGAAAATCATAAACAAGAAAAGCATACCATCAGTCATGTCGAAGGTAAGCGAAATTTTGTAGTAAGAAAGCGAGAGGACTAGGCTGTGAAATATAAAGGATATTTAATTGATTTAGATGGGACGATTTATCTAGGCAAAGAACCCATCCCAGCAGGTAAGCGATTTGTCGAACATTTACAAGAAAAGGCGATTCCGTTTTTATTTGTAACGAATAATACGACGAAATCTCCAGAAACAGTGGCACATCGTCTAGCCAATGAATTTGATATTCATGTGACCGCCGAACATGTTTATACTGCGACTTTAGCGACGATTGATTTCATGAAGGAAAAAAATCTAGGCAACAAGGTTTATGTGATTGGTGAAGCTGGTCTAATTGATTTAATTGTCGCAGCAGGTTTTGAATTAGATGATGAAAATCCTGATTATGTGGTAGTTGGTTTAGATAATGATGTGACTTATGAAAAATTTGTCAAAGCGACTTTAGCGATTCAAAAAGGCGCCTACTTTATCGGAACCAATCCAGATAAAAATATTCCTACTGAGCGTGGATTATTGCCGGGTGCTGGTGCGTTAATCTCATTTTTAGAGACTTCTACTCAAACCAAAGCGACCTATATCGGTAAGCCGGAAGCCATCATCATGGAAAAAGCCCTTGAACATCTGCAAATGACGAAAGAAGAAGTCATCATGGTGGGCGATAATTATGAAACGGATATTCGCTCAGGGTTAAATAATGGCATAGATACTTTATTGGTGCTTTCTGGTTTTACCTCTAAAGAACAAGTACCACATTTACCAGAAGCGCCAAGTTATGTCGTGGATAATTTGGATCAATGGGACTTTAAATAATGAAGTTATCCTTTACAACTAGTTATTGGCTGAAGTATTTGTGCGTGTTGTTGACCATTATGAGTTTGGCGATTACGATAACCATTCATTTTACGCCACTGTATTATTTACAAGAGTTTCAGCAGCATCTAGCGCAAAGTGTTGGCTTGATGCGCACGCAATTATTTCATAACTATCATCAATTATTAGCCTATTTGGATATACCTTGGATAAAGGAGTTGCAATTACCCGATTTTCCAAGTAGTAGCTCTGGAGCGAAACATTTTTACGAGGTGAAACGATTATTTTTATTCAATTATGTCGTTTTACTTGTAACTTTTGTTCCGAGTCTACGCATTTTAAAGCAGCTATATAGGCAAAAAATGACTTGGCTATTTATTCGCCCAATTCAGTGGACTGGATTGGTATTTGGATTGTTATTATTTTTGATGGCGATTGGTTTTGAGCGCTTTTTTATCTATTTTCATCAGATTTTATTTAGAAATACGGATTGGTTATTTGATCCAGCTACTGATCCGATTATTAATGTTTTGCCAGAATCTTTTTTCATGCAATGTTTTCTGCTCTTCTTTGGGCTACTCTTGCTAAGTTTAGTGACATTGTATACAATAGGCAAAAAACAATTAAAAGAAAAATAACGAGGTGTTTGATTTGGTTGATTTAACGAATAAATTCAATCCACAAGTTGGCAAAATTGCTGTATCTTTAATTCGTCAGTTTGATGAGCGAGTTTCATCCATTCCGAATATTTTAAAATTAACTTTGGGAGAACCTGATTTTACGACTCCGGAGCATGTCAAAGCATCGGGAAGAGAAGCGATTACGCAAAACCATACCCATTATTCAGGAATGGCAGGCTTAGCAGATGTACGTCAAGCAGCGAGTGCCTTTTTAAAGCAAAAATATCAAGTGGATTATCATTGGCAAGATGAGATTTTAGTGACTGTGGGAGCGACCGAAGCAATTTCGGCGACCTTGCTTGCGGTTTTATGCCCAGGCGATGAAGTCTTACTACCAGCGCCTATTTATCCTGGATATGAACCAGTGATTACCTTAGCTGGGGCAAAACCAGTATATATGGATACGAGTGATAATGGCTTTGTTTTATCGCCTGATACCTTGGAAAAAGCCTTAATTGCGCATCAAGACAAGGTCAAAGCGGTCATTTTGAACTATCCAAGCAATCCAACTGGCGTGACTTATACACGTGAAGAAGTACAAGCTTTAGCCGATGTATTAAGAAAGTATGAAGTCTTTGTAATCAGTGATGAAATCTATAGTGAATTAACTTATGATGGCCATCATGTTTCAATTGCTGAATATTTAAGAGAACAAACCATTTTAATTAATGGGTTATCTAAATCGCATGCAATGACTGGTTGGCGTATCGGTTTTATCTGCGCACCGAAAGAATTGACCAAAGAAATTATTAAAGTACATCAATATTTAGTAACAGCTGCATCCACGATTTCTCAAAAAGCCGCTGTGGAAGCTTTAGTGGCTGGTATTAATGATGCGGATGAAATGAAAGTCGAATATCAAAAACGCCGCGACTATCTTTTTGAAAAAATGTCGGCACTTGGCTTTGAAATTGCTCGTCCATCTGGTGCTTTTTATATCTTTGCTAAAATTCCAGCAGGATTAATACAAGATTCTTTTGATTTTTGTGTGGATTTAGCACAAAAACAACAATTAGCGATTATACCAGGAATTGCCTTTGGACCGGAAGCGCAAGGGTATGTGCGTTTAAGCTATGCCGCAAGTATGGAAAAATTAGTCGAAGCGATGAAACGTTTAGAAAAATACGTTCAAAACGAAAAAGCTTAAAATATCCCAGTTAATGAAAAGAAAGATTGCTCACTTTGCTATTTAAGGTGGGCAATTTTTTTATTTCTATCATTAAAATTGGGAGGACATGTGATATGATGAAAGAAAACGTAGCAGAGGTGAGCGGTATGAAGTCTTTTTGGAATCAAATAAATGATTATTTTGAACAGCATCCTTATCAAGAGGTTTTTATTCTTGCTATAGTCGGTTCAATCTTTGGTATTACAATTGAATATCTTGTAAATGGCGATTTCATGATTGAAAATATTTGGACCTTCCTCTTTCTTAATCTTGGGTTTTTGTACCAAGCCTATCGCAAGCAGAAACGAACAAAGGAAAAGAAAAAATAATGAGGCTTTTATTTACCTAACCTTTACAATCTAAGATAAATTTTTACATAGAATCAAACGTACTTTTACATCCACTTGTTAAGATAAATGTGTAAGCAAGAAGTCAACTTACAAATCATTTTATTCAAGTAAGTAAGAGGAGTCGTTATGATGAAAAAATTATCAGCCATGTTACTTTTAGCAGGAGTATTTTTAGCCGGATGTGGCAATGCAAGCTCAACAGGAAACAGTTCAACTAACTCTAAACAAGTCCAAATCGTTGCGGTGGGTTCAACTGCTTTACAGCCCTTAGTTGAATCAGCGCAAGAACAGTTTGTTGCAAAAAATGCGAATTATCAAATTACCGTGCAAGGCGGAGGCTCAGGTACAGGCTTGAGTCAAGTGGCCAGTGGTTCGGTGCAAATTGGTAATTCCGATGTCTTTGCAGAAGAAAAAGATGGCGTAGATGCAAGCAAACTCGTTGATCATCAAGTGGCAGTTGTTGGGATGGCCCCAGTTGTCAATAAAGCGGTCGGTGTCAAAAATGTTACTAAAGATCAATTAATTGCGATTTTTACTGGTAAGGTGAAAAATTGGCAAGAGTTAGGCGGTAAGGACCAAGAAATTGTTGTTGTGAACCGAGCAAGTGGATCAGGTACACGCGCCACTTTTGAAAAATGGGGCTTAGATGGTGCAAAAACCATTCAAGCGCAAGAACAAGATTCATCAGGAACGGTGAAAAAGATTGTTTCTTCTACTCCTGGTGCGATTAGTTATCTGGCTTTGTCTTATATTGATGATAGTTTAGAAGCACTCTCTTTAGACGGTGTCGCACCAACTGCTGAAAATATTGAAACTAATGATTGGCCAATTTGGTCTTATGAACATATGTATACCAAAGGCAAGCCAACAAAAGAAATCAAGAAATTTTTAGATTACATGGTTTCCGATGAAGTCCAAGAAGGCTTGGTCAAAGACTTAGGTTATTTACCAGTAACGAAGATGCAAGTCTCGCGTTCTGCTGATGGACAAGTGACCGAGAAATAATCCTGTCTCTTCTAATTTGAAAGAAAAGTACAACCTACTTACGCTTTTCTTCTCATCATAAGTTCTCCATAATAGAAAGCCCCTCGTAGCTTGGAAGCTATGAGGGGTTTTCAGTTAATTCAGGAAGTTCAACGATAAAAGTAGCGCCTAAGCCAGGATGACTCTCCACCCAGATGCGGCCGCCTAATTTTTCAGTATAGTCTTTCACGATAGCTAAACCAAGACCAGTTCCACCAGAATGTCTCGCCCGGGCTTTGTCTACACGGTAAAAGCGTTCGAAAATTCGCGCTTGATCTTTTGCTTCAATTCCTAAGCCATTGTCGGTAATCTTAAAGGTGAATAGCTGGGCTTGTTTTTTCAATTGAATCGTAATTTTGCCGTTTTCAGGGGCATAAAAAATTGCATTTTCAATTAAATTTTTGAGAATGGGTTGAATCAGTTCTTTTTTAGTTAAGAGCATGACTTCTTTTTCGGTGGTAAGTGTTACGGATAGCTGTTTATGCTCGATATTCTTTTCATATTGACTAAGAATTTGTTTGACCAATTGTCTACATTCGACTTGACTAGATTCATAAGCAAATAATTCATCGGTTTTCGACAGTTGAATAATCTCTTGAATCAAATCTTGTAAACGATTGGCATCTTTTTGCATGATGGTTAAAAACTGGCGACATAATTCAGGATCTTCCATCGCACCATCAAGCAAGGTTTCGGTAAAGCCAATCAGCGAGGTGACAGGTGTTTTTAATTCGTGGGTGACATTGCCGACAAAATCTTTTTGCAGCTTTTCGAGATGTCTAATCTTGGTTAAGTCATAACTCATGCCTAAAATCTGTTGTTGATCAGAAAAAATCCGAATCGATAAATCTAATTTTCGCTTGGTTTGAAAAGTGGTCAGTTCTTCATGGAGTAGCTGATGATTAGACTGTACTTGATAAATCATTTGAATCAATTTCGGATCAGTGATGGTTTGGGTAAAATCAGCATTTAATTTGCTTTCTGTTAAACCGAGTTGTTCGCACATTGCTTGGTTCATCAGTTGTAGCTTGCCATCTGGTGCAATTAAAAAGATACCAATCGTTAATTCTTGCAAGACTTGCGCAAATTGTATTTGGCTTTGGGTATATGCATGATGGGTTTGGCGCAATTTTTCATTTAATTGATTAATCAAATAAAATAATTCGCCACTTTGTTCATCTTGCGTTAAAATCCATTCGGTGTGGTCAGGTTGATTGAGCATTTTTTCTAAGATAGGGACCACGGTTTGCAGCGGTTGGTTGCGTTTATAGATGACCCGTAAAATAAAGAACGTAATCATCAAATACATCAAGCTAAATACGATAAAAATCGCGCGTTGCATGGACTTCGCTTGATTATAAAAGATTGCGGTCGGCTCAGCTAAGCGTAAAATATAACGTACTTGACCGTTAGATTGTAAAGCAAGAGTGACATACATCATTTCCTTATGCAAAGTCTGACTTTCACGGATTGCTTGGCCAGTTTCATTGCCATCCAATATCGCTTTAACTTCTGGACGATTTTTGCGGGAATCATCTTGTAATTGGGATTCAAACGTATCAAATAAAATTTTTCCGGTTTTGCCATCAATTAATGTAAGCCGCTCATTTTCATTTTGGACATATTGTGGTGCGAGCTGGATGATTTTTTTCACCTGATTTTGGCTGATGCGACTCAGCGTTTGGGCTTGTTCGATTAAAAAGCGATTTTGCTGCGTAATGACTTGTTGGTTATAAAAATAATGAATCAATTGCCAGCTAAATAAGTAAAGAATGATCAGGCCGATTCCCCAAAGCAGGGCTTCCTTATGCAGATATTTTTTCATTTGTCCGGCTCCTGAAATTTATAACCAAAACCGCGGACTGTGACCAAATATTGTGGTTTTTTCGGATCTACTTCAATTTTTTCCCTTAAATGACTAATATGTACATCGACAATCCGTGTTTGACCATCAAAATCAAAATTCCAAATACGTTCAAGTAAGGTATCACGATTGATGACGCGGTTTTTACGTTGCATAAAATACACCAAGAGTTCAAATTCTTTAGGTGTTAAGGTAATCTTATGGCCACGCACTTGGACTTGGTAATTTTCTAAATCGGCAATAATATCACCAATTCGTAAGGTTTGTCCTTCTTCGTTACTGGCTATTGGATGAATAGGATCTTGTCCTTTTTTCACATCAACTCTGCGAAAAATAGCTTTCATACGTGCCAGTACTTCACGCGGTCTAAATGGTTTGGTTAGATAATCATCTGCGCCAATCTCAAGGCCCAAAATCCGGTCAATGGCATCATCTTTGGCGGTAAGCATCAAGATGGGACTGTCGACTTTTTCTTGACGGAGCTTTTTGGTGATTTCCATGCCATCCAGATACGGCAACATCACATCTAAAATGATAAAATCAAAAGCTTCTTGCAAGGCGAGTGCTAAACCTTTTTGACCATCTTCGGCTAAAGTGACCTGATAACCTTCTTTTTGTAAATTAAATTGTAATAGGGTACGAATAGATTCTTCATCATCGACAACTAATACTTTTTTCATAAAAACCTCCAAATGATTTTCTGTTTCCATTTTACCATTAAGGACTATGGAAAACCACAAAACAATGATATAATGAAAAATGTTAGTCAATCTTATTTAGAAAGTAGTTAGAAATCATGATTGGAATTAGTGCTTGTCTGGGCGGTGTGTGTTGCCGCTATGATGGACGGATGCAAAAAATCAATCTAATAAAAGAACTGATAGCCGCCAATGAAGCTGTCTTAGTTTGCCCTGAGGTGATGGGTGGTTTACCGATTCCACGAGTACCGGCTGAGATTGTCGGTGGCGATGGCTTTGATGTCTGGCAAGGAAAAGCCAAAGTCATCAACCAGAATCAAGAAGATGTCACTGAAAGCTTTAAACATGGGGCGAGAGTAGCTTATGAAAAGTTACAGGCGCAGCAAGTGACAACCTTAATTTTAAAAGAGCGCAGTCCTTCTTGTGGTAAGTCACAAATTTATGATGGCACTTTTTCAGGTACGAAGAAGACAGGTGTCGGAGTAGCCACTGCCTATTTTATCCAAAAAGGGATGCAAGTTTATAGTGAGGCAGACTTACCAACCATACGCTCACAAAGGGGGATTTTACTTGGAGATTGAAAAAACAAATCGCATGAACGCTTTGTTTGAGTTTTATTCGACGCTTTTGACGACCAAGCAGATGAACTATATGGAATTATATTATGCGGACGACTACTCTTTAGGGGAGATTGCTGAAGAGTTTGAAGTGAGTCGGCAAGCCGTTTATGATAATATCAAGCGGACCGAAAAAATTTTAGAAGACTATGAAAAAAGATTACATATGTATTCAGATTACATGGTGAGAAGGCAGGTCTATGGGCAGTTTCAAGAATATATCGCCAGTCACTATCCAAAAGACGAGACCTTGCAGAGTTTTATCAATGAATTACAAGCAATAGAGGATTAATAGATAAGGAGTTTTTTATGGCATTTGAAAGTTTAACGAAGAGATTACAAGATGCGATGAGTAAATTACGTCGCAAAGGGAAAGTAACCGAAGCCGATGTAAAAGAAATGATGCGTGAGATTCGTTTGGCCTTACTTGAAGCCGATGTGAACTTACAAGTCGTGAAAGAATTTACTAAAAATGTTCGCGAGCGGGCTGTTGGGGCAGAAGTTTTAGAAAGCTTATCCCCAGCGCAACAAGTTGTGAAAATCGTTGATGAAGAGTTAACGAAGATGTTAGGTTCTGAAACGGCTGAATTAATCAAGTCACCAAAGATTCCAACAGTCATTATGATGGTCGGGTTACAAGGGGCTGGTAAAACAACCTTCACAGGGAAATTAGCCAATCATTTAATCAAAAATGAAAAAGCGCGTCCATTACTGATTGCAGGTGACGTATATCGACCAGCTGCGATTGACCAATTAAAAGTTTTAGGTGAACAATTAAAAGTGCCGGTTTTTGAGATGGGTACTGAGGTTTCACCTGTTGAGATTGTACGTCAAGGGATGGAAGTTGCCCGCGAAAAACGTAATGACTATGTGTTGATCGATACGGCCGGACGTCTACATATTGACGAAACCTTGATGGACGAACTAAAACAAATCAAAGAAATCGCCCAACCAAATGAAATTCTCTTAGTTGTCGATGCGATGACTGGTCAAGATGCGGTAACCGTAGCCGATAGTTTCAATCAACAGCTAGGCATTACCGGGGTGATTATTACCAAACTTGATGGTGATACGCGTGGCGGGGCGGCATTATCCATTCGTTCAGTTACAGGTGCACCGATTAAATTTACTGGTACTGGTGAAAAATTAACGGACCTTGAAGTATTCCACCCTGATCGTATGTCTAGTCGTATCTTAGGGATGGGGGATTTATTAACCTTAATTGAAAAAGCCCAACAAGATTACGATGAGAAAAAAGCGGAAGAACTAGCCCGTAAGATGAAGGAAAATAGCTTTGACTTTAATGACTTTATCGAGCAGCTAGATCAAGTGATGAGCATGGGACCATTAGAAGATTTGATGAAGATGATTCCAGGGATGAGCACCATGCCAGGAATCGAAAATCTAAAAGTGGATCCAAAACAAATTGCTAGACAAAGAGCCATTGTGATGTCCATGACTCCCCAAGAGCGTGAAAATCCTGACTTACTCAATCCAAGCCGCCGTCGAAGAATTGCGGCAGGTTCAGGAAATAGTGTGGTCGAAGTCAACCGCATGATTAAGCAGTTTAAAGAAGCCCAAAAAATGATGCAACAAATGACCAATGGTAACTTTAATATGCCAGGTATGGATCAAATGTTTGGCGGTGGCATCAAAGGCAAACTTGGCAAAATGGCGATGAACCGCATGATTAAGAAAAATAAAAAGAAAAAGAAGAAAAAACGTAAATAAACGGACAGAATAGCCACCAGCCTTTCAACTAAACTGGTGGCTATTATCTTCTTATTCTTTAAAAAAGGAGGATCTGATGAAACCAAAAGCGAAACGATTATATGAGCTCATCCATGAAATATACAATCAATCCGCTTATCCACTTTCGCAAGTAGAAAAACAAGCATTTTTTGAGGCGGCTCAAAAACTAACAAACAATCAAGAACGCATTAGCCTGATTGCATATCGCTTATATCCGACAGTGGAACAGGCTGCTCAACGCCATCAAAGTTATAAGGAATTGCAATACTTGAAAAAATTACTTCTAAAATATCGTTGGAAATACTATTTAGGTGCGGTATTGCCAAGTGCCTTTATTCGATAATTCATTGGGGTTTAGTTTATGACTAGACTTATTTTTTTTGCATTGTGTCTGATTATTCGTTACAATGAATTTATCTTATTGAAAGGAGTTTTTTTATGCAACGATTAAAAATACAACATTTGATTGCAACCGGGATTTATACAGCATTATATTTTATTTTGATGGCACTTTGCTTACTGGTTTTGCGCTTTACGATTCCTGGTTTTCATAATTTATTGCTTCCTGGTGTGACCGCGCTATTTACTGGACTGATTTATTTAATTTTAATCGCTAAAGTTCAACGTTTTGGTGCCATTTCAATTATGGGTAGTGTGATTGGACTGTTATTTTTAATGACAGGTCATTTTCCTCTGGCTTTCTTACCAAATATTATTGCGGCCATTTTGGCGGATTTCATTCAATTTAAAACGAGGTTGCCAATCAAGGTAAGAACGATGCTAAGTTATACCGTGTTTAGTTATGGTTTAGTTGGACCGCTTTTGCCACTTTGGTTTATGCGTCAAGCTTACATTGATGCGTTACTTGCTCGCGGAAAAGACCAAAAGTATATTCATTTCGTCTTTGAACATGTGACTCAACAGATGTTTATTGTGAGTTTGTTAGCGATATTCATTGGTAGTATTGTTGGCATTTTGTTTGCTTTTCGTTTGTATCAAAAACATTTCGCTACTCGTTTTGGGCAGATTTATGAATAAAAAATCGTTATCCATTGATCCTCGGGTTAGTTTATTTTATGTCTTATTGGCAAGCTTGTTTTTAATCTTTCCTTTTCAGCTAAGTGTGCAGTATTGTTTCTTTGGCGTTGTGGCATGTGCGCTATTACTCATAGGAAAATATCGCCAAGTTCTCTGCTACTTACTCATCTTTGTTGTCTTTGTGCTGCCTATAACTATCCCCCATCCGATATTAGCGATGATTCGCGACTTTTTAGCTATTGGTTTTGCGCGTATGTTGCCACTTTTTATGACGATGAGTTTGGCGATGGACCGTCAATCAATGGGAAAGTGGCAGGCGGCGATGGCGAAGATGAGGATGCCCAATTTTCTCTTTATTCCACTGGTGGTTTGTATTCGCTTCATTCCGACATTTATTCAAGAAGGTAAACAAATTGCGCAATCTTTGAAATATCGTGGATTAGCCCAAAACTGGCGTCAGATACTCTTTCATCCATGGCAGTTTTTTGAGTATTTTGTCATTCCGTTACTTTCTTCCAGTGAGCAAGTCATTATGGATTTATCCAGCAGCAGTCTCATTCGATGCATTCAAAATACCAATCCCAAAACGAGTATTTATCCTATTCGTTTGAAAAAGTTAGATTATTTACTATTCTTAATTGGACTAGGAATGATTGGAGGTCAATTATGGTTGCACTCATTGATTTAAAGAATCTAGAATACCATACAACTAATCAGGAGTGTCTGCTAAAAGGAATTGATTTTCAACTTTTTCCAGGTGAATGTGTACTGATATGCGGAAAAAGCGGAAGTGGCAAAACAACTCTTTTGAATGTTTTAAGTGGATTGGTTCCAGAGTTATTTGAAGGGCAATTGGCTGGCCAAGGACAAATGTTAGGGCAACAATTTCCAATCAGTGATTTTCCTAGTCATGCGGAGAAAATCGGTCGTGTATTTCAAAATCCTAAATCTCAATTTTTTACTAGCGAGGTCCTAAGTGAGTTAGCCTTCAAGATGGAAAATTTAGGACTTTCGCGTGAAATGATGCAAGAGAAAATCCAGCAAGTCGCTACCTTTTTTGAGATTGAGGCATTTTTAGCGCAACCTTTATATCAATTGTCAGGTGGACAGAAGCAAACCGTTGCCTTCGCTAGTAGTTTGTTGCCAGCTTGCCAAATCTTGTTTTTGGATGAAGTCGCTAGCAATTTAGACAAAACTGGATTGGCCAAATTAAAGCAGACCTTAAAACATTTGAAACGCTCAGGTGTCGCTCTTGTATTGGTAGAACACCGTTTAGATTACTGTTTAGATTTGATTGATCGCATCTACGTGTTAGAAAATGGTCAACTAAAGCAAGAATTGTCCGCTGTAGACTTAAAAACTTATTCCGCAAACGAATTGGCTAGATTTGGTTTACGTCATTGGCAAGTTACGGTAAACCAGCTAACTCTACAAATGGAAAAGAAAGAAGCGACCATTCAATTACAGCTAGAAAATCTCTTCTTTGCCTATCCAAAGCAAAAAGAAAAGCAAATTGCCATTCCCTCATTGACGTTAGATAACAGTCAAATCATCGGACTCGTCGGTGAAAATGGTGCGGGCAAATCCACTCTAGTACAGTTGTTAACTGGATTGCTAAAGGCTAAGCAAAGTCGAATTACTTTAAACGGTCACTTGATGCGCCCAAAAGACTTGTTGTCACAAAGTTTTCTTGTCCGTCAAGAAGTGAGTTTGCAATTATTTTTTGAATCTGTAGCAAAAGAGCTGACCTTTCAAGCAAAAAGGCTAGCATGCTATGATGAAATAGTGGCAGCTTTTGGATTAGAACAACTATTGTCCCGACATCCGCAGAGTTTATCTGGAGGGGAGAAACAACGAGTTGCCATCGCCAGTGCTTTGCTATCAGGAAAGACTTGTCTTTATTTTGATGAGCCTACGAGTGGTTTAGATGCGCTTCAGATGCGGCAAGTCAGCCAGCAATTAAGATTTATCCAACAAAAATATCCAGTCTTAATCGTGGTTATCAGCCATGATCAACCATTTTTAAGCCAGACCTGTGATTGCATCCTTAAGTTAGAGAAGGGACGTATCATATCTGCATAAAGCATTTATTAAGCGATTGTCTATCAGTAGAAAGAATAGATAATCGCTTATTTTATTAGAAAATGCCAATTCTCTATTCCTTGTTCATTATTAGCATTTGCATTCACATATTCCTCCACCAATCTTTCATCATTGGTGGAGGACTTTCCTTGAACTGCAAGTAGAAAAATAATATTAAAATACAAAATAGTAAAAGCAAGGCCAGCTTCTTTGTCTTCTTCATTTTGTTCACTTCCTAAATATTAAGTATTTCTTTCTTTACGCATTGCCCATCTATTTAGCCAAGTTTGATAATATACGATAACGGCAGAAAGCATAGTGATTATCAGAAATAGTATAAATAAATAGATATAGTCTCCTAAATGGGTGATATAACTACTTACTCGAATATAGCTAATGATAATCAACGTTGTCGCAATAGACATCGTGAGAAATGCTGGCAATTTTAAATGACTAAATTGTAAAAATTGTCCATTTGTTTCAAGACTTAAGCGTTGATAGTAATGATTACTTAAAAAAAGGAATGCTGCGATGAGTAAGGCATAAAGGATGATTTGTTTTGGATGCATCCCGTTAAAGGCGGCATCATGTACAGCCGTGCCAAGCCAGTCTTCCCAGTGCGGATAAAAGGCAATGCTTTGCTGAAAGAGCGTATAAAGCAAGGCTACAAATGCTATTATCATTGGCCCAGTGAATAAATTGCCTAAGATTACGCCTAAGAAAACCCCAATCACAAAAAGGAAATAATAAGAAAGGCAGCAACTAAAAATGGCGTATAGTGTTTGCAGCCAATCCCAATGAATATATTTTTCAGGAATTGAGAAATAAATCATCCCTTCAGAAAGCACACTTCCAATGAAAATGGTTCCTAGCAAAAATAAACTGTAAAGAATAAATTTACTTCTGAATAGCTGCTTTCTGCTGTATTGTAAGCTAAAGAGGAAGGTATTAAATTTACTCTTCAAGTCCCAAAAACACATACTAAAACCAAAGGCTAGAACGAGAAAAATACATAGTAAATTTTTCTTAGAAAGAGAATCGTAACGAAAATAGAGACGTTCTTTTCCTAAAAGAGTGGAGGTATAGGGAAAACTTTTTTTCTTTGGATTCACTTCTAACAGATGCGTTCGATAGTTTTCTAAAGAGACTTTCTTTTGGCTACCATTTGATTCATATAGGTAATAATTATTTGCTTTAAAATCTTTAGCAAAAGAATCAGAATAAAAAAAATCATAGCTCCCTTGCCACCCTACAATATTTGAGCGTGTGTTTGAGGCCAAAAAAGTAATAGCCAACAAACTAAATAATAATAAGAGTACTTTTGATTTTTGCCACAGTAAGCGATAGAGCATCAAAATCTCCTCCTTTACCATTTATTTTCACGATATCTCTGCCACCATTTAAGCATTGTTTGGAAATAGACAAATATCGTTGCAATTACTGTACAAAATAAGGTGATACCAACAAAAACTTTCAAGTCTTGCCAAGTTTTAAGTGTTAAGAAACTGGTTCCTACACCAAGATAAACAGAGCTTGCAATCATCAGTAGATAGATTGGTAATCTTAGCTTTTTGACCAATAGAAACTCGCTACTATTTTCAAGACTTGTCCGGTTAAAACTATAGCATCCTAGGGCTAATAAGCTAAGAGAAGCTAGTATCATGAAGACGATTAACATTGGATGGCTCCCGTAAAAGCTTGGTAGGAGTTGCCAAGTGTCAAACCATTCTTCTTTTAGATAGCTAAGTTTTTGTTGATAAAAAACAAAATAGAAAAGTAAGGGAACAAGTGAAAGCGGCGCAAAGAATAAATTGCCTAAGCCAACACCAAATAATAATCCAATGATAAAGATAAATAGATAGCTCATTGTGCAACTAAAGCCACTATATAAAAATTGCGTCCATGTAAAATCAAGATATTTATCCGGAATGTTTGCACCGATGATTCCTAGTGCGCAATAGTTGCTCAATAAAGTGACGATAAAGAGAATTCCCGTATAAAAAAGCACCTTTTGCCAAAAGATTTTCGAACGTTTTATGCCTAATCCAAAAAGAAATTGATTAAAATGTAATTTCAAATCTAAGAAGAATACCGCAAATCCTAACAAAAGAAATAAGACGACTTTTTCAGCTTGCCCGAGTTGTACATTAGTTTGGAAATAAAACACATTGGAAGGCGAATCGTTAAAAATCTGCGTTTGCGTAGTGTATAAGGGACTGTTCTTTAAATGCACCATGAGTTGACGATCACTATATTTTTGTCGAATGGCTGCTTGATGCTTGCTCGTCCGATATTTATTTTCATCTTTCACGTAATTTTTTGGATATGAATCAAAATCTTTCTTGAATGCTTCTGATTGATAAAAGTTTCTACTATCTTGCCAGTTATAGACAATGCTTAGACTAGAAAAGGCAAAACTAGCAAAAATGACTAGGCTAGCAAAGAGGATAATCCATTTGCTGCGTTGCCAAAAAATTTTATATAGCATAATCGTTTCACCCCTTAGACTTTTTCATTTCTGAGATTAGCTTCAAAGACGTCACTTAATTGAATAGGAAGTTCTTCCATCACAATTGGTTCAAGTGCTTTAATCTGTCGGGCAAGTTCATCATTATAATTTTCAAATAGTGCTACAATGACACGCCCTTGGATATCAATTGCTTTAGAATTTTGTTTGACTAGGGCAGGCACTTCTTTTCCTTTAAAGACGAGTTGAAGTTTGCGTGCCTTTTCCCGTAAACTTTCTAATTGATAATCCTGAGTAATGGTGTGTTGACTTAACAATAGTACGCGATCAATAATCGGTTCTAGCTCATTGAGTTGATGCGAAGAGACTAAGATACTGATTGGTTCATTGCTGATAGCGTCTAACAAGAGTTCCACCATTTGTTTTTTCACTAAGTAATCCAGACCATCAAAAGGTTCGTCAAGTAAAATATAAGTAGCCTTAGCACTCATTGCCAAAATAAGTAAGAATAATTTTTGCATCCCCTTAGAAATTCGTTGATAGTTGCGATTAATTGGTAGATGATACGCATTGACTAATTGGGTGAATAAGTCCATATCAAATTTCGGATAGCTCAGTTGATAAAACGATGCAATATTTTTCAAAGAGTAGGGATTGAAGAAGTTTTCCTTTTCATCAATAAAGAATAGTTCAGTTTTATATTGCGGTTGTTCAAAAATATTTTCCCCATGAATCCAAACTTCTCCTGTATCTGCTAAGTATTGATTGCTTAGGGTACGAAAAAGGGTGGTTTTTCCTGAGCCATTGCGTCCAACTAAGCCGACGATTTCTCCAGGAGTTAATTCGAAGTGGATATTGCGTAATATTTCTTTTTGGTCAATCGTTTTAGATAGATTCGTGACTTTCATTTTCTGCTCCTCCTAACTCGGTGGTAATTTCGTCAATCCATTGTAAGATTTCATGATTCTCTATTTTCAGATGCCGTGCTTCAATCATGAAATTATAAAGTTGACTTTTCAGTTGTTGAATCTTGTAAGTATCTTTTGGTAAGTCTTGTGTTTCTTTGATAAATGTCCCTTTGCCTTTGACTGTGACGATGACTTGTTCAGCTTCTAGTTGTTTATAGGCTTTACTAACGGTATTGGGATTCATTAAGAGTTGTTTGGCTGCTTCTCGAACCGAGGGGAGTTGATCGCCTGGTTGTAAAACACCTTGTATGACACTTTCTTTTACAGATAAGACGATCTGTTCGTAATAGGGTTTGCTGCTCGTTTTGTCGATACTTAACATCATCTGCTTTGCTCCTTTCTGTCTATTTTCACTGTCCTTCGTGTACTATTATAACTAGTTCACTTAATACAGTCAATAGAACGATATTGCTAAAATGAAAAAAATTTAATAAAAAAATTTTAAGCTGTAAAGAAAAAACTCTTTACACCGTGAGCAAAAACTGTTAAACTAGCACATGTGATTAAAAATTATGGAGGTGTTCATTAACATGGCAGTTAAAATTCGTTTAAAACGTATGGGATCTAAAAAAGCTCCTTTCTACCGTATTGTAGTTGCTGATTCACGTTCTCCTCGTGACGGACGTTTTATTGAAACTGTAGGTACTTACAACCCGTTGAAAGACCCTGCAGAAGTAACAATCAAAGAAGATTTAGTACTTGATTGGTTATCAAAAGGTGCACAACCTTCTGATACTGTTCGTAACATCCTTTCAAAAGAAGGCGTTATGAAGAAACATCATGAAGCTAAATTTGCTAAGAAATAAGGTGAATGGATATGAAAGATTTGCAAGCTTTAGTCTTAACAATCGTTCGTCCATTAGTTACTCAGCCTGACCAAGTCCAATTGGAAGTGTCTGAGTCAGAAGAATTTATTGAATACAATTTGACCGTTGCACCAGAAGATATTGGTCGTATCATCGGCAAACAAGGTCGAGTAGCGAAAGCCATTCGTACTATTGTTTACAGTGTACGTGTAAATGGTCCGAAAAAGGTTCGTTTAAATATCTTAGACGGCAAAGAGTAATGATGAAAAGAAAAGACTGGGACTCAATAAGTTCTAGTCTTTTTTAGTACAAGAATGTGAAGCAGCTTGAGCAGACATGAAGAAATTCGTGTGCTTACCTACCGCTGAGAAAATCGGATGAAAGGAGATTTTCACAAGCGGGAGGGCGAATTTCACAATGTCTAGCTGCTGAACACAGATTAGTACAGGATATGAGGAGGGATACTGATGGATTTTTGGATTATGTGTTTTGTGGTTGTGTGTCTTTTCATTGCTTTATTCAAAGTCAAATCTAAATTGCTGAAATTACTATTTTTGATCATCATCCTCTTTTTACTTTGGGTTTATCAGAGTGAATGGATGACGAAGGTCCAGCAATTAAAGTCAGGTTCTCCTAAACTCATTGATTTACAGACTTTCAAAGATTGGTTGAATCATGGACTAGAAAAAATAAGACAGTTTGTTTCGCAATATATTTAAAATAGTAAGAAAGGAATGAGAGTAATGACGGAATTTTACAATGTAGGAAAAATTGTGAATACGCATGGTATCCGAGGAGAAGTCCGCGTGATTTCCCAGACAGATTTTCCAGAAGAACGTTATCAAATTGGTAATCAACTCACTTTATTCAGGGCTAAGCATGAGCCGTTGACACTGACGATTACCAGTCACCGTAAGCATAAAAACTTCGACTTATTGACATTTGAAGGTTTTACCAATGTGAATCAAGTAGAAGCTTTTCGTGATGGCATTTTAAAAGTTTCAAGTGAGGATTTATCTGAATTAGCTGAAGGTGAATTTTACTACCATGAAATTATTGGGTTAAGTGTCATTGATGAAAAGGGTGAAGTTATCGGAAAAGTTCAGGAAATTTTATCTCCAGGTGCGAATGATGTGTGGGTAGTTAAACGTCCGGGCAAAAAAGATTTATTGTTGCCTTATATTGAGCCAGTTGTAAAAGATATTAATGTCGCAGAAGGCTTTGTGAAAGTGGAATTGTTAGAAGGGTTGATGGACGATGAGGATTGATGTTTTAACTCTTTTTCCTAATATGTTTACCAATCCACTCGGCGAATCCATAATCGGTAAAGCCCAAGAAAAAAATTTATTAGATATTCGCATTCACAATTTTCGTGATTACTCTGATAATAAGCATCAAACCGTTGATGATTATCCATATGGTGGCGGTGCGGGCATGCTTTT